>JALRAP010000009.1 GCA_023262505.1 Bacteroidia bacterium | reverse complement strand
AATCGCTGTCGACAGCGGAGCCGATTGCAGCAAACAAGGATGCGTAAAGCAAATAACCGCCCAAGAAGAAGAATATGAAGCAGCCCAATATCAAACCGTAATCTATTGAACCCATCATGGCAAAAATCTCACTAACCCCATCGCCCACTTGTTGGGTTTGGCCGATAGCGGTGCCAGGGCCTACAGGAGTTCCCAACGGTGTTACTTGTTGTTGCACCTGCTCTTGTATCCTGTTGGGATCAATAAATACAGTTGTAGCAATGGAACTGAATGTGAAGGTGAGCACAATCCACAACAGAAACTGTGTTAGTCCAACCAATGCAATACCAACAATTTTTCCCAGCATGAGCTGGAATGGCTTAACTGAGGATATGATTACCTCTACGATACGGTTTGATTTCTCCTCCATAACACCGCGAAGTACTTGCGTGCCGTATAGGAAAATGGACATATAAATCATGAACGCCATAATGAAGCCTATGATTGATTTCAATTCGGCACTGGAGTTTTCCTCCCCTTTCTCCGTGAGGATGCGGGTGTTTATTTTCACTTCGGACTTGGCTTTCTCCAATTCAGCCCGTGTAAGGCCATATTCCTTGGTGATGGCCATAAGTTTAATGTCTTCAACTTCTGCCTGAACGGTTTTCTCCAATGCAGCCACCATGTTCAGGTTGGCTTGTTTGGCAGTGAACAGGAGAACGGAGGCGTTGTTGTTGATGAAGTTGCCTGGCAGATACAGGATACCGTCATCCGTTTCCGGATTGAAAAGCTGTTTGGCCACTTCCAAGGGTAGTGTGTCAACCTGGAACTTCAAGGATGGTGTGTCTTTGAAACGGGAGGCAAATAACCCAGATTCATCGATAACCTTAATGGTCATCACTTCCTCCTCTTCATACATGGCCATGAGGATGGGAACCATGAACAGAGCCGCCATCAACAGTGGACCGAGTATGGTCATGATGATGAAGGATTTCTTCTTGACCCTCGAGAAGTATTCGCGTTGAATGATGAGTGATATCTTGTTCATGACAATACCTCCCTTTCTTGATTGCTTTCGTTGACCAATGAAATGAATATGTCGTTCATTCCGGGAATTACCTCCCTGAATGAAATGATTTCAACGTTTTGAATCATACCTGCTAATAGGTCATTTGTTTTCATGCCATCGGGTATGGATACGGTAGCTTTCATATGTCCCGCATGCGGCTCGTTGGAGATGAGTTCGTAGCCACCCCACAAGCTGTTGGCAAGTCCGATACCATGACCGCTGTATTCAATCTCGTATTTACCCGACTTGAATTTACGTCGGATGTCATGCACATCACCATCCAGGATTTTCTTCGACCGGTTGATCAGAGCAATATGGCTGCACAACTCCTCAACGGATTCCATGCGGTGCGTAGACAAAATCACGGTAGTGCCATTGTCGCGCAAACGGAGTAATTCATCCTTGATCAAACCTGCGTTTATAGGATCGAATCCGGTAAATGGCTCATCCAATATGAGGAGCTTGGGTTCATGCAACACGGTAATGATGAACTGCACCTTTTGCTGCATACCCTTGCTGAGTTCATCGATTTTCTTCTTCCACCAGCCTTTCAATTCGAATTTCTCGAACCAGAACTTCAGGCGTTCCATCGCTTCTTTCTTAGACAAACCTTTGAGCTGTGCCAAGTAAAGTGCCTGCTCGCCCACTTCCATCTTCTTGTACAGGCCACGCTCTTCGGGCAGATAGCCAATCATGGAAATATGGTTAGCAGATAACCGTTGACCATCGAACAAGACCTCACCACCATCGGGACCGGTGATTTGATTGATGATTCGAATGAGAGAGGTCTTACCCGCACCATTGGGACCTAGTAATCCGAATATGCTACCCTTGGGTACATCCAAGGAAACATCATCCAAAGCCTTATGCGCAGCATACTGCTTGGAAACATTACGAACTTGAAGAATCATAAGGAATGAATTGACAAATCAGTTGGAAGGATCAGGAAACCGAATCCAGGATACGGACGATTTCGGCGAAAGCCGCATCATCTTTCAAAACATAATTGTTAGCTCCATGTGAAATGGTTTGCAAGGCAAGTCCGTAGCTTTTTTGGCCGGAAAGGAAAACACAGTGCGTATTCTTGGCGGATTTGCGCAGCTCAGTCATCGTATCAATGCCAGACATACCACCGGCATTATTCAAGTCGAGATGGTAATCGATAATGGCGACCACCGGTTCCATGTAAGCGTTTTTCACAGCTTCCTCGCCCGTGGAAAAGTGGATGAGTTCCCAGTTGGGACGTTGTGCGGACAGATGATCCTTGAGCATTTCAGCGAACATCGGATCGTCTTCTATGATGAATAGTTTTTTCCTGCTCATAGCCTAGGGTGTTGGAGTATTATGCCAAATTAACCAAATATGCTGAAGTCCAACAAGCCTCAGCTGAAGTACTCGCGCATTTTTTCAAAGAATGACTTATCGCCCTTTCCCGGACTTGGTTTGAAGTTATCAGAATCACGAAATCGTTCCATGATTTTTTTCTCTTCCGAGGATAGGCTTTGCGGAGTCCAAACGTTGATGTTGATGAGCAAATCGCCTTTGAAATTCGAGTTCAACTGGGGAAGTCCTTTGCCTTTTAGTCTTAACACTTTTCCAGCCTGGGTTCCCGGATCGATTTTGATCTTGGCCCTTCCGTCAACAGTTGGAACCTCCACGGAAGTACCCAAGGCAGCATCGGGAATGCTAACGTACAAATCGTACAAAAGATTGTTGCCATCCCTTTTAAGCAGTTCATCCTCCTGCTCCTCTATCACAATCAGCAAGTCGCCAGGCACACCTCCGCGCTCAGCGGCATTTCCTTTTCCTGAAACCGAAACCTGCATGCCTTCGCCAACGCCCGGTGGAATATTGATGGAAATAACCTCTTCCCCTGGCATGGTGCCAAATCCGTTACAGCTCTTGCATTTGTTGGTTATGGTTTGGCCTTCGCCTTGACATGATGGACAGGTTGAGGCCGTTTGCATCTGGCCCAATATGGTGTTGGTTACGCGACGCACCTGACCGCTTCCGCCGCAGGTTCCGCATTTGCTGAACGATGAGCCATTCAATGCTCCGGAGCCGCTGCAGGAGCCACATGAAACCTTCTTGTTGACCTTTATTTTCTTCTCAACGCCGTTGGCGATTTCAGACAAGGTGAGCTTTACTTTGATTCGGAGGTTGCTGCCTTTGTTCACATAACGGCGCCCACCTCCACTGCCTCCTCCTCCGAAGAAACTTTCGAAAGGCGAGCCACCGAAAATATCGCCGAATTGGCTGAAGATATCCTCCATGTTCATGCCATGGGCTCCACCTCCAGCAGCACCGCCAACACCTTGATGTCCAAACTGGTCGTACCTGCGACGCTTCTCCACATCACTCAAAACCTCGTACGCTTCGGCAGCTTCCTTGAACTTGTCTTCTGCTGCCTTATCACCTGGGTTTTTGTCAGGATGGTATTTCAGGGCCATCTGACGGTAAGCCTTTTTAATATCGCCTTCATTGGCATCCTTGCCAACTCCGAGTATCTCGTAATAATCTCTTTTTGCCATCTCAAAAATCGCTTATGAACCTACTATCACTTTCGCGAAGCGGATGACCTTGTCATGGAGCATGTATCCACACACATCCTCGTCGACCACTTTGCCTTTCAATTTTTCCTCGGGGGCAGGGGTGCTTGCAATCGCCTCATGCAAATCCGCATCGAAATCAACACCTATCGATTCCATGCGCTTCAACCCCTTTGCTTCCAAGGTGGACCGTAGTTTTTGGTAGATAAGTTCTACTCCTGATTTACCATCTTCGTTTTGCGAAAATTTCATGGCTCGCTCAAAATCATCCAAGATGGGAAGCAAAGCGATAATCATTTCGGACCCGGCCGATTTTATCAAATCCAAACGCTCCTTATTTGCGCGGCGCTTGTAATTGTCGAATTCGGCGAAGAGTCGTATAAACTTATCATTGGACTCTGCCAATTGTGCACGTAGTTTTTCCTCCTCAGACAATTGTGCTCCTGCCACCTCCGTTTCGGTTGACCCTGTTACTTGTTCGCCTCCTGGATTAACTTCTTCTTTTTCAATTGATTCTTGATTCCCTTGCGGATTGTCGCTCATGATTTATTGTGGGTTAACGATGAAAATGAAATATCGGTGGGTAGTTTTCAAATTCCCTGCCAATCAATATTATGGGTCAAATTGTCAGCAAAGTTAAAATGAAAAAACCCGGCACAAGACCGGGTTTGAATTTTCTGGGGTTAATGAGATAAAATCAACGCAGCTTTTCGAGAGCTTCTTCGAGGGCTGGACCACGGAGGTCTTTGCCAATAATCATACCGTTCTGGTCGATCAGATAGCTGGCAGGAATGGAGTTCACGCGGTAAATCTGAGCAGGTTTGGATTGCCATCCTCCCAAATCACTTACGTGGTTCGGCCATACCAAACCATCCTGTTGGATAGCTTTGATCCATGCGTCCTTGTTATTGTCGAGTGAAACATTGAAAACAGTGAATCCTTTGGCTCCGCCTTTGAATTTCACATCCTTGTATTTATTGTAAGCAGCCACCACATTCGGGTTTTCGCGTCGACAAGGTCCGCACCAAGAGGCCCAAAAGTCCAACAAAACGATTTTGCCCTTGAGCGATGAGAGGGAAATGGTCTTTCCTTCTGGACTTGTAAATGCCAATTCGATAGCGCGGTCGCCGATATTGGTACCTGCAGGCTTCAATTGATTGGTAAAGCCGAAAGCCATGGTGGAAACACCAGCGATCAGCAACAGAATTCTCAATTTTTTCATAGCTATTAGATTGTTTTGCGGAGGATGATACAAATATAATACCAAAACCTAAACGGGTCAAACACGCTTGATGGAGGCACCCAAGGCATTAAGCCTTTCATCGATGCGCTCATACCCTCGGTCGATCTGTTCTATGTTGTGAATCACGCTTTTACCTTCTGCTGAAAGGGCAGCAATCAACAGGGCCACCCCAGCGCGGATATCGGGTGAAGTCATGTGGATACCCTTCAGAGCGTGCTTGCGGTTCAACCCGATAACGGTAGCCCGATGGGGGTCGCAAAGGATAATCTGGGCACCCATGTCAATCAATTTATCGACGAAAAACAGGCGCGATTCGAACATCTTCTGGTGAATGAGTACCGTTCCATTGGCCTGGGTAGCTGTTACCAATACGACACTCAGCAAATCGGGGGTAAAACCCGGCCAGATGGCATCTGCAATGGTCAGAATCGAGCCGTCGATGAACGTATCAATTTCATAACGCTCTTGGGCTGGAATGAAGATATCATCCCCACGGAATTCCATCTGTATTCCCAATCGCTTGAAAACGCTTGGTATGATTCCCAAATGCTCAATGCCGGCATTCTTGATGGTGATTTCGGATGCAGTCATGGCGGCCAAACCGATGAAGGAGCCGATTTCAATCATGTCGGGCAACATCCTATGGGAGCAGCCGCCTAGCTTGGATACCCCTTCAATCACCAACATATTGGAACCGATTCCAGAAATACGCGCTCCCATGGAATTGAGCATTTTGCACAGTTGTTGCAGATAAGGTTCACATGCGGCGTTGTAAATGGTGGTGGTGCCCTGTGCCAACACAGCAGCCATTACGATATTGGCTGTGCCTGTAACGGATGCTTCATCCAACAGCATGTAACATCCCTTCAAAGAAGGGGCTTGCACCCGGTAAAACTCTTCCTTACCGTCGAAATCGAATTGCGCACCCAGATTCATGAATCCGATGAAGTGGGTATCGAGTCTGCGACGACCGATCTTGTCGCCACCGGGTTTTGGAATACATGCTTTGCCGAAACGTGCCAAGAGGGGCCCCACGATCATGATGGATCCGCGCAAAGCGGCCGCTTGCTTGGCAAACTCCGCGGTTTCGAGGTAATCCATGTTCACCTGGTCGGCTTGCATAACCACCACACCATTACCCTTACGGTCAACTTTTACACCTAAGGATGCAAGTAGGTCGATGAGCTTGTTAACGTCGCGGATGTCTGGAACATTCGACAACGTCACTTGTTGATCTGTGAGCAGGACCGCCGAAATGATTTGCAATGCCTCATTTTTGGCGCCTTGGGGAGTAATCTCACCTTTGAGCTTGCATCCGCCTTGTACTTCGAAACTGTTTGCCATACGGGAATGGTTTACTTCCGGTAATTCTTACCATTACCGCCCTTTCTAGAGCGATTTTTATTCTGTTTTTTATTTACCTGCTTGACGGAAGGAAGTTCGGACGCGTGTTGCAAACGAGCGTCTTCTTTTACCACCAATGTTCCGCCACTCATTGTCTTGATGTTTTCAAAAATCACCTCATCGTTTACAGTGTCCTTGTTCCAATTCACGTAAAGCATTTTCATGAAATTGGCGAGGTTGATTATCCGTTGCTCCTTGGTGGCTCCCTCCTCCATAGATGAAACCTCTTGGATTACATCCTCTACTATGTGGCCATAATGGCGGAAGCGCATCTGTTTGCCAGGATATTTGAGCGGCTTAGGCTTGAGCTTGTAAGTTGAGGGATCTGGTTTGGGGTATGGCGCATCAACATCCAGTTTGAAATCGGATATGTAGTATAGATGATCCCAAAGCTTGTGCTTGAAATCGGCGATGTCGCGCATCTGGGGATTCAATTGAGCCATCACATTTACGATGGAGCGAGCCAGCTTGCTACGCTCCTCGCGGTCTTCCAAGGTCATGGCGTATTGGACCATTTTCTGGATGTTGCGACCATATTCTGGCATCAAAAGCTGTTCGCGTGCGGAGTTGTATTCCATGAATGAAAATATAGGTAATAAGAAGTAGCGAATTTAAGTCAAATTCACTTAAGGATGCGCAGCTTGGCGAACTTGAGCAAAAGCTGCTTGTTGCCGTGCACGGGAAAATTAACAGTGGCTTTGGAATCGGGGAAAATACCCTCTACTCTGACCACCTTGCCCGTTCCGAATTTCTGGTGCTCGACCTCCATTCCCTCTTGAATGGTTGAAGAATCATCCGCCTCGAAAGGCACCGTAGATGTGGACGGGCTTTGGGAAACGCTAGAGAGTTTCTTAAAACCTTCGGGCCTCGACTTGTAAGCAGGCGCTGGGTCCTTTGCCGCACCTCCCCCTCGTCCACCAAACCCAGACCAATTACTACCGATTTTGGCTTGAGCAGGCCGAGGCACGGCATGCGTCATATCGTTCACAAATTTGGGATCAATCTCATCCACAAAACGACTGGGCTCACAAGTCACCAAGTTACCCCATTTGTATCGTGTGGAGGCGTAAGACAATGTCAGCCGTTTCTCAGCTCGTGTGATGGCAACGTAGAACAGACGGCGCTCCTCCTCCAACTCCTCGCGTGATTGCAACGCCATTTGGGAGGGGAATAGATTCTCTTCCATGCCTACTACAAAAACATTCGAAAACTCCAAACCTTTGGCTGAGTGTATGGTCATCAGCGAAACGGTGTCTTCGTTCTTGTCATCCGACTCAGCATCGGTAACCAGCGCAATGTCTTGCAGGAAAACATCAAGTGTTCTGAGTTCGGGCTTAGACTCGATTTCCGCAGAGGGAGCGGGCAATGAGGTAGTGCCCTTGTCGGTGAATTCCTTAATGCCGTTCAACAACTCCTGAACGTTCTCATAGTGGGATACCCCTTCCGGGGATTTATCAGCGTACAATTCCCGCAGCAGGCCTGATGATTGTGCGATTTGACTCGCCAAATCGAATGCACTGTGCGTTTTCAGCATGACCTGGAAACTGCGTATCATGGCAACGAAATCGGCAATACGTCCACGAGTAGCGGCACTGATACCTGTTTCCACTTCGTTGATCCGCTCCAGGATATTCCAGAGGCTTGTATTCTCGCGCTGAGCGGCTACAATGACCTTCTCTACGGATGTTTTTCCAATTTCCCGTTTTGGGTAATTGATGATGCGTTTCATCGCCTCCTCATCCGCCGGATTAACAGCAAGCCTGAAGTAGGCCAAAAGATCCTTGATTTCCTTGCGGGCGTAAAAGGATATGCCTCCATAAATACGGTAAGCGATACCCTTGCGCCGCAAGGCTTCTTCCATGGAACGGGATTGCGCATTGGTACGGTAAAGGATTGCAAAATCCTTATTCGACAAGCGCAAATTCATCTTGTCTTCGATGATGGTATTGGCAACAATGTTTCCTTCCTCGTTATCACTTAGTGCTTTCATCAAACGTACCAATTCACCGTCATGGTTTTGTGTCCAAACGGATTTCTTGAGTTGGTTTCGGTTGTTGGCGATAACACAATTCGCAGCCTCCACAATCGTTTTGGTGGAACGATAATTCTGTTCCAGCTTGAAGGTTTTCAAATCGGGATAATCCGACTCATAACTTAAAATATTCTGGATGTTGGCACCACGGAAGGCGTAGATACTTTGTGCATCATCACCCACCACGCAGATATTTTCGTGCTGCGCAGCCAGCTTTTTCACAATCACATATTGCGCATAATTGGTGTCTTGAAACTCATCCACCAACACATACTTGAATTTATTCTGATACTTGTGCAATACTTCGGGGAAGTCGCGCAAAAGCACGAAGGTATTATAAAGCAAATCATCAAAATCCATAGCTCCCGCTTTGAAGCACCGCTTCTGATATAATTCGAAGAGCGTTCCGAGCATAGGCTTCCCCGCTTGACGGTCGTCCGACATGAGCTGGGTATTCTCCTGGTAATCCCTCCAATTGAAAAGGTTGTTTTTCGCATTAGATATGCGGTTGTAGACAGTGGAAGGCTTGTAAATCTTATCGTCCAGTCCCTGCTCGCGTACGATTTCCTTGATCAGGTTTTTGGCATCGTCGGTATCGTAAATGGTGAAGGAAGCGGGGTATCCGATACGGGGTGCTTCAATCCGCAACAGTTTGGCGAATACAGAGTGAAATGTGCCCATCCACAAGTTCCGGGCTTCGTCGCCGGCATTCAAGGAAATACGTTTTTTCATTTCCCGTGCCGCCTTGTTGGTGAAAGTAAGCGCCAAGATGTTGAACGGATCCACCCCTTGATGCATCATGTGAATGATACGATGCACCAAAACGCGGGTCTTTCCGGAACCGGCTCCTGCAATGATCATTACAGGTCCGTCGATGCACATGACGGCATCAAGCTGCGACTGGTTGAGTCCTGAAAGGTGGCTGGGGTCCAAATTGCTCACAAGTACTGGAAAAGGACTTCAAAAATAACCCTTTGAAACCTGAACCAAGGTGTATTTGCCTAACTATTTATCAACGAAAAGCTGGAATCCCATCGCTTGCACCGCGACCATCCCGACAGGTTCAAAAAAAATGAAAACTTAGCCGAGGAATGTGTACGCCGTTATAAGGCAATGGACTAAATTTGTTTCGAACCCTTTGTCATGAAACAATACCACGACCTGATGCGCCATGTGCTTGAAACAGGCGTAGATAAAAAAGACCGTACTGGAACAGGAACCCGAAGCGTGTTTGGCTATCAAATGCGATTCAACCTGGCCGATGGCTTCCCTTTGCTCACCACCAAAAAGGTGCACATGAAATCCATTATTCATGAGCTGCTTTGGTTTCTGAATGGCGACACCAACATCAAATATCTGACCGACAACGGGGTGTCGATATGGAACGAGTGGGCAGATGCACAAGGCAACTTAGGTCCGGTTTACGGCTACCAATGGCGTTCGTGGCCTACCCCTGAGGGCGGACATGTAGACCAAATCACCAACCTTGTCAATCAAATCAAAAACAATCCCGATTCACGCCGTTTGATCGTAAGCGCTTGGAATGTGGGTGTGATTGACAAGATGGCTTTACCTCCTTGTCACCTTCTCTTCCAATTCTATGTGGCTGATGGTAAATTGTCGTGCCAACTGTACCAACGTAGTGCCGACTTGTTCCTTGGTGTTCCTTTCAATATCGCATCCTATTCATTGCTTACGATGATGATTGCACAGGTTTGCGGCTTGCAGCTGGGCGACTTTGTACATACGTTCGGCGACGTACACATCTACAACAACCACTTCGAGCAAGTCAACTTGCAATTGTCACGCGAACCACGGGCATTGCCTAATATGCATATCAATCCCGAGGTGAAAGACATCTTCGGCTTCAAATACGAGGACTTCTGTCTCGACAACTACGATCCACACCCTGCTATTAAGGCTGCTGTTGCCGTTTGACAACCCATATCATGCCCGTCTCCATTATTGTTGCATTCGACGAAAACAGGCTGATAGGCCGCGACAATGGCTTGCCCTGGCATCTACCTGCCGACTTGAAGCATTTCAAACAAATCACCATGGGTCATTACATGATCATGGGACGTAAGACTTTTGAGTCGATCGGCAAACCGCTTCCTGGTAGGACCAGCGTGGTAATTACCCGCCAAACAGGTTTACAGTTCGAAGGGTGCATCATGGCTAGTTCCTTGGAGGATGCCATTAAAAAATGTCCTTCTGACGAAGATGTTTTTGTGATTGGCGGTGCCGAAATTTTCAATCAAGCTATGCAAATCTGCGACAAGTTGCACACCACATTGATCCATCATCAATTCGAGGGCGATACGCATTTCTCCGAATTGAATCCGAGCGATTGGGAAGTGATTTCAGAGGAACGCTTTGAAGCGGATGAAAAAAATCCGTGGGCGTACTCTTATATCGATTACAAGAGGAAATAAAACACTAAGCTATCAGGCAACCTTCAGCTTACTGATAGCCGACTTGGTCACCTTCTCCGTTGCATACTCCAAGGTGATTCGCAGCTCGGCATCTTTGCCTTTTAGCTCAGGAGTGTCAAACATCAAGTCAAGCATAATCACTTCGCAAATGGAACGAAGTCCTCGGGCGCCTAACTTGTATTCGATAGCTTTTTCTACGATGAAGTCCAAAACGTCGTCATCGAAAACGATTTTCACGTTCTCCATTTCGAAAAGTTTCTCATACTGACGCACCAAGGCGTTTTTGGGAACGGTGAGGATGGAACGTAGCGTGTCTTTGTCAAGCGGCTGCAAGAAAGTAACAACCGGCAAACGTCCGATCAGCTCGGGAATCAATCCGAACGACTTCAAATCAACCGGTGAAACATATTGAATCATGTTGTTACGGTCAACAGCGGCCATTTCCTTGCCGGCAGAAAATCCGATTGCTGATGTTTGCAAGCGGCGACCGATGATGCGATCTAAACCGTCAAACGCTCCACCGCAAATAAATAGGATATTCTGTGTGCTAACGGAAATCATTTTTTGCTCGGGATGCTTACGACCACCTTGAGGAGGCACGTTCACCACGGTATTTTCCAAAAGCTTCAACAATCCTTGTTGCACACCCTCGCCTGAAACGTCGCGGGTAATTGAAGGGTTGTCGGATTTGCGGGCAATCTTGTCGATCTCATCTATGTAAACGATTCCACGTTCAGCTGCAGCCACATCATAATCGGCAGCTTGCAGCAAACGAGAAAGAATGCTCTCCACATCTTCCCCCACGTAACCTGCTTCTGTTAGCACAGTGGCGTCGGCAATGCAGAAAGGCACTTTCAACATGCGGGCGATGGTCCTGGCCAAAAGCGTTTTGCCAGTACCTGTTTCACCTACCAAAATAATGTTCGACTTCTCAATCTCCACCTCGTCGCGTGAGCGAGAACGATGCAAGAGACGCTTGTAATGGTTGTAAACCGCTACGCTGATTACCTTCTTGGCTTCGTCTTGGCCAATCACATACTCATCCAAAAAACGCTTGATCTCAACCGGTTTTACAAGGTTCAGGTTAGAGGTAAAGCTGGCGTTCAGCTGCTCGGTCTTCTCTTCGTTGACAATCTGTTGGGCCTGCGTGATGCACTGGTCGCAGATATGGCCCGACATCCCGGCAATGAGGACGTTGGTCGCGCTTTTATCACGACCGCAGAACGAGCATTTGATTTCCTTACCTTGTTTCAAGCGGATAGAATGTTGAATTATTTGGAACCTTTATTCTTCACCAACACCTCGTCGATCATTCCGTAGGCTTTAGATTCTTCAGCCGTCATCCAAAAGTCACGATCAGAATCGCGCCACACATCATCGTAGGGTTTTCCAGAGTGTACGGAAATGATTTCATACAACTCCTTCTTCAGCTTCTGAATCTCGCGAGCAGTGATCTCGATATCGGATGCTTGGCCTTCAGCACCACCTAGAGGTTGGTGTATCATGATGCGGGCGTGCTTGAGTGCAGTACGCTTGCCTTTGGTTCCAGCACACATCAACACGGCGGCCATTGAAGCGGCCATGCCCGTACAGATCGTTGCAACATCAGGACCGATGTATTGCATGGTATCATAGATGCCGAGACCCGCATATACGCTTCCTCCGGGGCTATTCACATAGATTTGGATATCGCGTTTGGAATCGGCAGACTCAAGGAACAAAAGTTGGGCCTGGATGATATTGGCTACATAATCGTTGATTGGCACTCCCATGAAAATGATACGATCCATCATCAGACGCGAGAACACGTCCATGGTGGCGATGTTGAGCTGACGCTCTTCAATAATGGTTGGGGATATGTAGTTGGCGTAAACGGAATTGATGTAGTTACCCACATGCATGCTGTTCAGTCCCTTGTGCTTCACAGCGTATTTTTCAAACTCTCTTCCAAAATCCATGGTATGTTGTTGTTAAAAGGTTAAACGCGGTTTATCAGTGTGAATGGCTTTTCGCAATATTAACGAATTCCTCGTATCCTACATTCTTGGGGTTCAATTTGGCTACAGACTTGATGTAATCGAAGACTTTGCGTGATGACAGGTTTTCAACGATGCGGTCAACCGACTCGCGTTTTTCGAGATAACGGTTGATGAGGCTGTCCATGATATCATCCGTGAGGCCGTAAGCGTATCCGGAGAACTGGTGCATGATGTATTGACGTGCCATGCCGCGTAGTTCTTCCTGGCTGATTTGCATTTGCTGGTCGCGGAAGATACGGTTTTCAATGAGGCGCAATTTCATGCCACGGGAATATGAAGGGTATTCCTTATCCAGTTGCTCTTCTGTAAGTGGTTTTTCCACTTCCGTGGATAGCCACTTGCGCAGAAAGGTATCAGGAAGTTTCAGATCCAACTCAGCCAACAAATGGTCTTCGATATCGTGTTTCAATTTGAAGTCGGAATCCTGCATGTAAAACGACTCGAGCTGCTCGCGTACCTTGCTGCGGAAATCGTCTTCTGATGTTACAGTTCCTTCGCCGTAGATCTTATCGAAAAACTCTTGATTCATATCGGCCAAGTCAACACGATTGACGGTATCAATCACATAATTGAAATCGGAGGTGATGGCGGCGGCTTCTTCGGGGGTGCGGTTAAGCATGTGTCCGATTTCGGTGTTGTCCGATGCGAAAGCTTTTTGCAAGTTCAAACGAACAGAAGCACCTTTCTGCAGTCCGATCAGGCTTGCACGGGTATCGGCATCTTTCACCATGGCCACCGACAAGGTTGAGCGGTTGATGATGCCGCCTTCTTTAACACTTCCGTCAGGGTTCAATTCGGTAAAGTCACCGTAGAAAATGGAAGTGTCGTCAGAGGTTTCAGGATTGGAGAACTTACCGTATTTGCGACGTAGATCGTCGATATAGTCCTTCACTTTAGAATCATCAACTTGGATGACATATTGGTCGAAAGTCTTTGATGGCGGCAGTGTGAGTTGGAATTGGGGAGCGAGGCCGATTTCAAATACGAATTCGAAGTCGCCAGGGGTATCGAAATTGTTTTTCGCTTCATCGGAAGGCTGCGGAATCGGACTACCGAGCAAATCGAGATTGGATTCGCGGATATAGTTTTGCAGTGAGCCCGAAACGATCTTGTTGAGTTCCTCCACAAGTATCGCTTTACCGTAGCGTTTTTTCACAAGGCCGGCGGGCACGTGTCCGGTGCGAAAGCCAGGGAGGGTCATATTGCGACGAACCTTTTTCAGTTCGTTCTCTACTTGTTCGGAATAGTCGGCTGGGGTAAGGCTCACTTTCAGTTCCTCGTTCAGGGTACCGATTTCAACTCTGGTAATGTTCATGGCTTAATTTGGAAATAACTGGTTTTAAAGGTGTTGGATTCCCTATTGGGCTGCAAATTTAGTGATTTTTAGCCTTCGATTACCCCTTGTCAAAAGAAATAACTGGGGCTCAAAACCTTATAGATATCATCTGAAATGGTAAAAAGGTTTGGGATTAACTACCTTTGCAGCGCGAAAGGCCCCCGTCAACGTCTTTCTTCACGTAAACGATTGTTTCTTGTAGCGCATGTGGCGTAATTGGTAGCCGCGCCAGACTTAGGATCTGGTGCCTCACGGCGTGGGGGTTCGAGTCCCTCCATGCGCACGAAGAAAATGAAATCCCGACCTGGTCGGGATTTTTTGTTTTTAGGGAAGTTTCGTTTTACTGGCTTCGCTGACTTCGATGCAGCCCTTCGGGTCTTACTCAGCAAGCATTGAAGTTTGGAGTCTCCTTTATGGACTTGAATTAATCTTCCGATAAGGATTACCCTAATTCCATATGACCAATGACTACTAAAAATCTGTTTCACTGGCTTCAACGCTTTTGCTCCAAATGAAATTGCATATCCAATTCTATGCACTACCTTTAATCATCGATCTAACAGGCCTGATTTGCTGATTCAGCGTTTTACCGGGTGTAAATTTTCGAGGAACACTCTAACAATTAAAACCCTTAAAACATGATCAAGTTCAATTCGATTTTCAGCAAGGCAATTGTTTGTTTCATCATCGCTTTATTTGTTTCCACAGATTCATATTCGCAGGATTCGATAGTAAAACCAAGCAAGTTCCCTGGTCAAATGTGGTTTGGAATTCAAGGCTTTTTCCCGGCAGGACAGTTTGCCAATCAAATCAACAAAGGATACGGTGGTGCGATAGATTTTGGATTCACTATCAACCCTTGGAAGAGAAACAACAGTATGATTCAATTTGGAATGGATATTGGAGTTGGGTATTGGGGTAAGGCAAAATATGGTTACAACAAAACCAATCAAAACCTATATTGCCTCAATTTATTAACCAGGATAACACCTACTACAAATAAATCAGTTAAACCATATGCCGACATACTGTTGGGAGGAAAAATCTTCTATGTAGCTACACATAAAAACAACAATTTAATCGATGCTTGGCTTAACTCTGCCGACTACACAGTGATTAAGGATGAAAAATCGAGCATATGGAGTTATGGCTTCGCCTTAGGTTTGAAATTTCATCCGAAATCGATTGAAAAAAACCATTATGTTGACATCCGTCTATTATACTCCGCCAGTGGTGCCATGAATTATTATTCGCCGACTTATCAGCTTACAAGGGTCGACAATTCTGATTTGGCGTTTGCACAAATAAGCTATGCAATAATCATAAAATCCAAAAAGTAATCGCAAAACCACCCTGGCTTTTTAGTGTAAGTTGAGGTAGCTGAGTAATGCCTGTCAACTTCACTGCATTTCATAACTTTGTCCCTATGCTTACTATTGATCCCAAAGAAATCAAAACCGGCCAGTTGCATGCGCACATGCTCAGCGCCATTGCACCGCGGCCTATTGCTTTTGCCAGTACCATAGATAAAGACGGAACACCTAACCTGAGTCCGTATAGTTTCTTCAATGCCTTCGGCTCCAAACCGCCAACGCTCATTTTCAGTCCGGCCCGCCGGGTACGCGACAACACCATCAAACACACACTCGAAAACGTTTATGAAACCATGGAGGTGGTGATCAACGTGGTTTCCTACCCGATGGTACAACAGGTTTCACTCTCCAGTTGCGAGTTCCCGAAAGGAATTAGCGAATTCGAAAAAGCAGGCTTCACTCCGATACCATCACAATTGGTAAAACCATTCCGCGTTAAGGAATCTCCCGTACAATTCGAATGCAAGGTAAAACAGGTTATCGAGACCGGAACCGAAGGAGGCGCTGGCAACCTAATCGTTTGTGAAATCCTGTTGATGCATGTGAACGAGGATGTGCTAGATGAGAACGGACGCATCGATCAAAACAAAATAGACTTGGTAGCCCGCTGCGGCTACGATTGGTATTGCCGTGCATCAGGACCCGCACTTTTCGAAGTGGCAAAACCCAATTTGAAACTCGGCATCGGTATCGACAACATCCCGGACAACATCAAACACAGCGAAGTACTTACCGGCAATGACCTAGGACAGCTGGGTAATGTAGAAGCTATTCCAAATTACGAGGAAGTACAAGCTTTTTCGCAGATGCCAGAAATTTTGAGACTGATGGATTCACTCGATGAAAACCGTGATCACCGCAAACTGGCATTGCATCTCGCTGCGAAAGAGCTTATCAAAGCTGGAAAGGTTACCGATGCTTGGAAGCTGTTATTGCTTTTCTAAATCAACGGTTATCGTTGGATCGAGTATCCAAGGCATCTCGCAAGCCATTGCCAAACCAAGAAAAAGCCAACACCATTACCATGATGGCCAATCCGGGGAAAATGGCCAAATGTGCCGCACCTAATACGATATAGGAATAACTCTCTTTGATCATCATCCCCCAAGAGGGCATCGGCGGCTGCGCACCCATCCCTAAAAAACTCAATCCCGCCTCCAACAAAATGGCTGATGCGAAATTGGAGGCGGCCACAACAACTACTGGCCCCATCACATTGGGCAATACGTGACGGAGTATTATCCTGAAATTTCCAAACCCCAACGCCCTTCCAGCCTCTACGAAATCTTTTTCCCTGATGCTGAAAATTTGTCCACGCACCAAACGAGCAACCTCTACCCACATGGTGAGCCCTACCGCTATAAATACTTGTACAAATCCTTTACCAAGGGCCAGTGTTATGGCTATCACCAGCAGAAGCGTTGGGACCGACCAAACCACGGTAGTAAACCACATGATGAAAGAATCGACTTTACCTCTGAAAAAACCAGCCAGGGCTCCCAGAAGCACACCGATAAGCAATGAAATAATAACAGCTATAAGCCCAACCGACATCGACACCCGTGTTCCAGCCAATAGCCTGCTGAATTGATCTCGTCCGAACTTATCGGTACCCAACCAGTATGTACGCGTTTCGGTGTATTGCATCAAACATGCATTAACATCATTGGTCTCGTTGCCTACTTGACTTCCGTTTCTTTTGCAAAAATCTTCAATCTTCACACTTTGCATTTCAGATGTCATTCCAGGGTCGCCATCGAATTCAGACCAGAAAAGCGATTGGCCTTCTACATAAAAAGTGTCTACTGGAACTGATTTGAATTTCGAAGGAAACCCGCCGACCCAACCAGGCAGAGCACCTCCTTGATTTGTAGTATGATTGGGGAAAAGTAGAAAAGTCACTTCGGAACCGGGAGGCAACAACGCTAGAGATATGTGCATTTCATTTGCATCTGGCGTATCATCAGGCATGATACAATAACAGAACACTGATATCATCAATGCCGTTGTAACCAAAACCAATCCGGCCATCCCTTGGAATCCACTTCGGAAACGCTTCCAAAAAAGACTGGCAACTGATTGTCCACTCATATCAGCAGGTGCAAATTATCATTATTCAAAGGTAACTAACGAACATATAAGAACACTAATATCCATGTCGCCGCCCCTTCCACTCATATCCTTTTTTAAACAAAGTAAAAAAGGCCACCAATGTGTAAAAAGGATATATCAATGCATACAATGGTGCAATTGTCAACACGCTAGACTGCCCGTAAAAAGAAGCGATTGGTTTCACAAGTAGCATATCCATGGTAAACTTCAAGAGAAACCAAACGAATAAAAACCAAACAGGTAAAAAATCAAGCACGTATAAAACAACCAGGAATAACGGCGCCAGATTCACTAATGAAACAACCGCACCGGTAAAAGTTATGTAAGGCTTGCCATATCCCTTCATTTTGGATGCCCATCGAATACGTTGATGAATGAGTCCTAGGAAGCTGCCCACTGGTTCGGTAAGGACCAATGACTCCTTATCTTTATTATAAGCCACACTAGCGCCTAACTGAAACATCAGGTAGGTGTCGTCACCAGAAGGATCATTTATGCCATAGCTATAACCACCCACCTTTTCAAAGGCAGATTTTCTAAATGCCAAATTAGCCCCACTGCACAACAGAGGCGTCCCGTTTGCGAGGCAGGCTGCCCCTACGGCCGATAGCACCATTTGATCCATGCACTCGAATTTCGATAGCATTCCCTCGGCATTCCCAATCGCAACCATTCCTGCAACCATGTTAATTTCGGGGTCATGGAATTTTACTACCATAGAGGAAACCCAATGCGTCGACAACCTACAGTCGGCATCGGTGGCCAAAATGATGTCTCCTTTAGCAGCATTAATCGCCCTCCACAAAGCATGCTTTTTACCTTGAGCATCTTGGGCGGCGGATTTGATTACTCGATATTCAAATTTTCCAAATGACAATTTCTTTTCAACCAATTCCACTGTATCATCATCCGAAAAGTCATCTGCAATAACAATCTCCATTAGTTCGGCTGGATAATCCTGAATCAACAAGTCATCTAACAGTTCGTCAATCCTAATTGCCTCATTTCTTGCAGCAACCACGACGCTTACGCGGGGCTTGAACCCTATCGCTTGTGCGGATGGTGTTGTTGGATAAAGTTTCCAAGAAATTACGCGACGAAGTATCCACCAGGAGTAAGCCCCAAGCATCAAAACAAAAAGGATAACAACAGCCGACATGTTCAGTCCTTGATTTTGATGGAGTATATGGCAATACCGCCGATCAATGCAGGTAGAACCAGGTTTATCAACCACAATGCAGTAGATGCAGCCAATACACCTGTGGCATTCGCCGTCAAAGGGGCCAACAAGAACAATGCGACAGAACCTCGCACGGTAAACTCTGTTATTGCAAAACCGGGTACAACTGCCATGAATAAATAAACTACGGCTATTGATGCAAAGGCGTCAAACCAATGAATTTGCACTCCACACGCAAACAACATCAGATAGAACTGTGTGGCGAAAACCATATACCTCAAAAACGACCACAAGGAAACCTTGAGCAGCAGTGAACTCGAGTAAGCAAATACAGGTTCAACATAGCCCTTAACTGAATTATAAAAACCAGTGAAACCCATCCTTTTCCTTAAAAATGGGAGCGACCAATAGATTGAAACCAAGACCAGCAACAGCATGCAAAGCCAGGTTAATACCACTTCCTTTTTTAATCCGATTTGTTGGAACGGCGAGTCAACATAAAAAAGCGCCACAAACCCCATCACCAATGTGACCAATAACTGAGCGAGATTACCAGGAATGGCGCATACGGCCGCTTTAACCTTATTGCCGTTTGAAAAATGCAACGCCCTACCAGCAAACTCGCCGGTTCTATTGGGTCCAAAGAGACTGATTGTGGTGCCACTCATTACTGAAAGAAATGTCCTCCACCAACCTAATGACTCAACAGACCGAATTAACAAGTGCCATTTGAGTGTCTCAATTCCCCAATTGATGAAAAACAACAAGCAAGCGATTACAAGCGCCGAGTAATTGACCAAAATAGATCCGGGGTTCGTAAATAGCTTAACCACATCGGGTCGGCTGTAAGCGGTGTAAATGATGTATGTCAAGGAAGCCGTTGCCCCTAGGATTTTCAGCACCGATAAAATACGATTATTGATCATTCAGTTTACCCTATTGGGTATGGTTACAATTTTAATCAAAAGTACGCTCCCCTAATGAATGCGTTGGCTACATTTGGGATTAATGTCAGCCACTGAACGTATTATCCTTGGAATCGACCCTGGTACAATGGTCACAGGATATGGTATCATCCAAATTTCATCGGGTAAAATGCGCGTACTAGCCGCTGGAGTGATTGAGTTGGGTAAACTAGGCGACCATCAAGTCAAGTTAAAACGGATTTTCGACCGAACCATAGGTTTGATCGATGAGTTTTGTCCTGATGAGCTATCTATTGAAGCGCCATTCTTCGGCAAGAATGTTCAATCCATGTTGAAACTGGGGAGAGCCCAAGGTGTTGCCATTGCCGCTGCCTTGTCAAGATCCATTCCAGTGTGCGAATATTCTCCCCGCAAGATCAAGCAGTCTATTACCGGAAGTGGAAATGCAAGTAAGGAGCAAGTGGCCACCATGCTACAAACACTGTTAGGTTTTGAAGAGCTGCCGCGGTACTTGGATGCAACCGATGGCCTTGCAGCAGCAGTTTGCCACTATTTCCAAAGCGGATTAGCTTCAGGTGGATCGAATTCAATGAAAACAAAATCCAAGAGGAAAACAGGCTGGAAAGCTTTTCTATCTGAAAACCCCGATCGTTTGGGTTAATTCAAATTATCTGCTTTCGAAAGCATCGAGGTTTAATCTAATCGGATCAAGCTGGAAATCTTTGCAGCGGTTTCCTCCATTAAATCCTTTGGAAATTGCTGCTTGGGCATCGAAAAATTGATGTCGGCGATGGTTTGTAAAGGAACCAAATGCACATGCGCGTGAGGCACCTCCAATCCAATCACTGCCACACCAATTCTTTTGCATGGTATGGCCATTTTCAATCCCATTGCAACCTTTTTTGCGAAATCCATCAAACCGGAGTATTCTACATCATCCATGTCAAAGATGTAATCAACTTCCTGTTTGGGAATCACTAAAACATGGCCTAACACCAAGGGGTTTACATCCAAGAACGCCAAATAGCGTTCATCCTCTGCAACCTTAAAGGCTGGAATCTCACCAGCAACAATCCTTGAAAATATGCTTGGCATCAGCGTGAAATTTCTACCACCTCAAATTTCATGATTCCCGAAGGAACTTCAATCTCAGCAATTTCGCCGGGCTTCTTGCCCAACAGCCCTTTACCAATTGGAGAGGTCACAGAAATCTTACCCGACTTAAGGTCAGCTTCCGTTTCAGCAACCAATGTATAAGTCATCTCAGCCTTGTTACCCAAGTTCCGGATTTTGACTTTAGAAAGTACAGAGACTTTAGAGGTATCAATCTTGGATTCGTCGAGGATTCTCGCGGATGCCAACAGCTCTTCCATCTTGGCGATCTTGAGTTCAAGCAACCCTTGAGCCTCTTTGGCCGCATCATACTCAGCATTTTCAGACAAGTCACCTTTGTCCCTTGCTTCAGCTATTTGTCGAGAAATGCTAGGCCTCTCCACGGTTTTCAAGTGATTAAGGTCGTCTTGAAGCTTCTTTAGGCCCTCTTCAGTAAAATAATTCAGTTGTGACATGGTATTGTTGTTGGTTGTAAAAAACGAAAGAAGACCCCGCGAACGGGGTCCTCTTGTTTGTTGTCAGTACAATTAGGACTAAGCTTACAGCACTAAGCGCAAGCCGATGCCATGGCAGCCATCGAAGAACTCGGTGGCACGGTATGAATAGTCGATACCGAACTTCTTGCCAGACTTACCCAAAGGCAGGTCAACGGATACTCCACCGTTTAATCCGGACAAGGCAGTCAAGCGGTCATCACCAGCCTGATCTTTTTCAGTCAAGTAACCACCACGCAAAGAGAACATATCCTTGAAGCTATACTCCACACCAAGACCGTATTGGTCGTAGGTGAACGAGTTTGATGTGAAAGACCCTGCGAAAGTCAAACGATGGTTCTCGGCAGGCTTGTAATCATAACTTGCTCCAATGGCAATCAGTGAAGGAAGTTCAAAGCGCTCGGTACGTTGTTGAATGGTTTGCTGATAGCTTGTCACCACGGGAGGATTTCCACGGAAGGAAAGACCATCACCAGTATAACGCATTGGAGTTCCAACATTCTTCAAGGAGATTCCGAAACGGAGGTTATCCTTGTCTTCGTTGAATCCAGTTACGTATTGGATACCCGCATCAAATGCAACACCCTGCGCTTTCACATCAGAAGATGATTGTGAGATAACCCGCACGGTCATTCCACCGTAAATACTGTTGGAAAATGATTTGGCATAAGACACACCCAAGTTGAAAAACTGGGGTTTGAAGTTACCGATACCGCCTTCAGGATTGTCAACAGTGGTAACTTGGATATCGCCAAATCCTACCGACATTACAGAAAGAGCCATCACACCGGTTTCTCCTACACGCTGAGCGAGTCCAAGAGAGTTTATTTTGATGTCGGCACCTTTCAACCAATCGGTGAAGCTATAGCTGATATCAGTCTTGGCTGTAAAGGCCAATCCAGCAACGTTATTGAACTGTGATTCCAAACCACGAACGTTGGCTATGTTGATTCCTCCCCATCCAGAACTACGAGTCCATGGATTGATGAGAAGTTCGGTGGCACCTGCCTGTCCTGCACGGTCCTCATTGCCAGCAAAACTATTATTGCTTACGGCACAGATGAGTGAAACCGCCATGAAACCGTATGCAAAAGGTTTTATTAGTTGCTTCATATTGCTTGTGTTGTTTCTGGTTTTATGAATTCAGGATAGGTTATTAGAAGGTGTCAAGGTCAAGAGGTCTAGTCATACCGAACCACTTAATCGTTTTAGTTCCGAGACCAGGAGCATCCACATGAATCAGATATACTCCGCTAGCAACCGGGATGCCTTTGAAGTTTTTCAAATCCCAATCGAGGGAGATTTCACGGTTAGGAATAGAAGTGCTGTATACCTGACCATCTGAATTATCTACTGGAACATCGCGATTATACTTACGAACCAATGTGCCGCCCACTGTGAAGATAGACACAGTACACTTGGCAGGAAGGTTTACGATTTTCACTCGGTTGTCGAGCTGGTTCACCTCATAAGCAGAGAATGCATAGTATGGGTTTGGAACCACATTGATCAAGTCGAGAGC
This sequence comes from Bacteroidia bacterium, assembly GCA_023262505.1. Lineage (GTDB taxonomy): Bacteria > Bacteroidota > Bacteroidia > AKYH767-A > OLB10 > JALRAP01. The sequence goes on along the minus strand of JALRAP010000009.1, from coordinate 35,119 downwards.
AGATGTAGCCACCTCGGTATTGTTCGTGCTATTTGCCAAGTCATCCGTACTGAAAGTATACATTGGCGCGAAAGAGCCCAAAGTATTTGGAGAAGCAGCAATTGCTACAGTACCCGCACCTGTGAAAGTGGTATTGGCAGCTACGAAGCTTGCGCCAACCGTGTTGTAAGTTGTTCCGTTGTGAGTCACAGGAGTGTTTGCAACATAATAAGTATTTCCAACTGTGAGTGCCTGGTTATTCTTCAACACATCACCTGTTGCATAAGTACGGTATGTGCGAGCTACACGGAGACGAACTTTTACGTCAGATGGGATTTGATCAGGTAAGTTGAGTGTGGAATAATCAGCACCGATCATAGGCAAGCTTACCCACATCGCATCTTTCCATACGTTACGCTTATCAGTGGAGTTTCCAGTTGCCAATTTGGTGGCAACAAACGAACACTCATCATACATTGGAACATCAGCAGTAGGATTATCAGCGTTGTGACCGAATACATAGATGTAGTGCATACCACCGAATAATGGCTCATCGGAAACAGGATCAAACTTGTTGGCAGTAGGATTCCAACGCATGTCACGTCCGTTTTCACCGGTCAAAAGAGAGTTTTCGCCAAAGGCAATATTCAAACGCTCGCCTGTTTCCAAGTTGACTGCATAACCGGGGAACCAACCTAATCCTGTTCCTGTACCATCAGGCAACCCATCTTTACCAACAGACTGTCCTTTGCGAAGATCAAATGCCTTTGCACCGCCTTCTGTTCCCAGACCGGTGGTACCTCCTCCGATTTCGATTACAGCAGCGCGGGTCCATTTACTCTTATCAGCAGTGATGATTACATCAACGGAGGAAATTCCGGTTTTTGACAATCCTTGAGGAGAAAGAGTAATTTGAGCTTCAGCAACGGCTGTAGTTTTAGGTCCAGGGTAGTCTTTGGCCGTGAGCTTATAAGGTGCCCATGTTCCACCAACTACATTCTCATAAACTTGGTCATCATCCAATCCATTGTAAAGACCACCAGCACCTGACAAAATCCAGTCCTGCGGGTTGGGATCGGTATCATCCACATCAACAATGGAGTTCAACCATTCTTTGGAAGGATCGGCGTATTCAATAGAAGATGTCAAATACCCGTTGTCAGTGGCGCCAGGCTTACCAGCTTCAATAACCGTAGAGATGGCAGCAGTTAATCCCCATTCAGGAATCACCTGCTCGTTGGTTTCACTGATGGAGCGTTCTGCATTTACCGTGTCTTGATCGGCATCAAACATATCCCATACAGATGTTGTTGCAACACCGTCGAAACGTGTGGTGAAGTTTCCACCATTTACCAAAACAGGATCATAAACCTTGAGGTTCATTGGACCGAAACCACCAACATAAGTAGGGTTTTTGATTTTGTAAGGAGGATTCATTAGATCAGTGGTATAGTCTGAAGCGAAATCCAAAACCATTCCGCCGTTTCCTTGCCCCTCGATACGAGTGATACGAGGTCCACTTCCGTACTCAGAGCCGAAAATCTGTCCGGCATTTTCAATTACTTGGGTATGTGGAATTGCAGAGTATGTCTTGATATTGTTTCGGCCAGCCAAGTATGGCTTTTTCTGTCCATCCAAAGCAGCAGGATCAATCGGATCATACTTTTTGTATTGGTTGTAAGCATAAGACAACACGGTATAGTAGTATGTCTTGTGATTCACAAGGGCCGTGCTACCAGTTGCAAAAAGGTCTTGGTTCACGATGAAGGTATGAGACACACCTTTATCAGCACCGTTTACTTTCTCGACAGGAACGTTTGCATTCAAATTCGGATCAAATTCAAAATTCACCAATTGAGCAACGCCATCTTTAATGTCGCACTGATAAATCAATCGAACCTTGTCAGGATTTCCAATGTCGGCAGTAGTTACAGTAGCATCCTTCAATTGGTATACTTGGTAACCTTGGAAGTCAAATGTCTTCAATGAGTCATCTACTCCAACGATAGTGGGATCCTCTTGAGAATACAATTCAACGGCATTGGTATTGTAGTTCTGTAAAGAGAAGATGAATTTCTTATCCAATTCACGAATTACCAAGTCAGGAGCGTTTGGACCGTCAATCAGCTTGAAGCAGTTGTCGAACAAAGCCTGAGCTTTATCGTCAGCCAACTTCATTAAGTCAACAGAGGCTAGAGGTCCACCTTGTTGAGCCTTCGCCCAAACAACACCAGTGGTTACGTAGTTAACAGCTCCTGGGGTAAGGGTAAAGGTACCAGCCGACTGAAGGAAACGACGGTCAGCAGGAACGTTTCCGGCAGAGAATTCGGACCACTCGCCCAAAGTAGGGAAGTTGTCGGGATCAGAAGAGCCAGGGAACATGAAGTTACAAGTAGGGGCGCTAGGGTCACGACCATCAGCACCATATGTGATAGGCTGATTGTCGCGCCAAATACCGCGCAAGTAATTGTAGAAATCTGCGAATCCACTAGGGTTACCAAGTGGGGTGTTGTCGTTGTTGTAATAAACAAACTTAGACATGATGATTTGCTCACCGAGGATATCATCATCATAGGAAACTGTGTTACCTAATGAATCTTCCAAGAAAGTACAGTCAACGCAACCATCACGGTCGTTGTCGACTCCATCATTTTTATCCGCAATAGGACCTTGGAAGAAGTCAACACCCAAAGCAGGAGGATTTGTTCCGTAACCTGAAGCAGTCTCATCGTCGGCATCTCCATTGTATACAAATCCCAAACCGCGAGGAACGTCGCAACCTACATAATCATCCAAATAGTAACCCAAATCTGGATCCACCCATTGACCGAAGTAAGTTTCAGTTAAGGTGTTGGATGAACGGTTGATGATTTGATACTTGTAGAAAGTCATGTTGTTGATCTCGTCATTGGTCTTGAATCCGAATGCTTGTGCGCGGATTTCAAGTCCAATTGGATCAGAGCTGGTCTCAGTGTGAGCGTTACCCACATCGTTGAACACCCACCAGATGGTCTTATCACCGAAAAGGTAATCGTTACATTCAACCTTTGGAGTTCCAGGAATGGTTGGGAATTGGTCGTTCGGATCCACATCAGGAAGCAAATAGTACGGATAGTCACCGTTTCGGTAATCATAGATACCATCGCCATCAACGTCTTTGAACGGCGCCAAATATTGACCTTCGTTGGTTACATCACTACCGTTTCCTGGCCAAGACTTGATATCATTGGTGGCCTTGGAATTATCAGCGATAAACGCACGAACCTCATCCTTGGTAACTTTCCAATGACGGTCGAAAGTTTTACAACGATCATTTGTAATGGTGACAGTAGTAGTGTCTATTGGACCACCCCAAAAATCAATACCGGTCTGACGATAAGTTTGGGCAGCAACCTTTACCTGGCCACCAGCATCAATACCACCAATCCAAAGAGAACCAGCGAAGATGGAGTGTTTACCAGAGCCAATCGGTACTTCATACTTGGGGTCGCTAAGGTTCCACCACAAGTCGCCACCCACTAGTACCGTGGTGCGAATGTTGTTGATGTCCAACTCCGCTTGAGCGGTTGTTGGGTTACAAGTGGCAGCGATCACAGGAGTACCGACGCCATTTTTATTGGAGTTACCGGTAACACCGGCGTTCTCGCGGGCGAAGGCGGCAGTTGTGAAAAACACACACATCACCGCTACAGCCAAAAGGTTGATAATAGACTTAGGCTTCATCATATTCTGGGTTGTTTGATTCATTTAATTTAATGGGGTATTAGAAATCAAGCTTGATACCAAGACGAGCCCTGCGTGGCAAGCTATAGTTGTTAGGGTTGTTGACTTTGATGTTATACTGGTCAACATAAGCGATAGGATCAGGCTTGGAAAGCAATTCGTTCTGTCCAAGTGAAGAAGCGAGGTAACCATCGTCATCAGGGTTTCCGGTGTAACGGTAAACAGAAATGATGTTCTTGGTGTCAAACAAGTTTTGGACTTGGATGTATACGTTCAAGGTTGCAGTTTTTGCACCCTCACCTTTTCCAAGTTTAAGATCGAAGTCCTTGTCGAGCTTGATGTCTACACGATACTGCCAAGGAAGGCGAGATCCATTGATTTCACCATCCAACTGGCCAGCACCTTGGTTGTTTACGCCAATCGCGTCAGCTTCTGCGATCACATCTCGTTGACGGCTGTATGGTGTTCCTGATCCTGCGCGAAGCACAACGTTCAATCCAGCGTTAGCCAATACCTGAGTGTTCTTGATCATTGGACCGTTATAATCTTTTCCAGATCCGTAGCGGTAATCTACTGAAGTGGTGATTGAGTGGCGTTGATCGAAGTCGAGAGGAGCGATTGCACGCAAGTTAGGCTGTCCGTTTGAAAGAAGCTTGTCAGCGGTATTGTCAGCTGAACCGGTTCCATCAGCGAACTGCAAGGTATAGTTTGCGCTCAAACGGACGTTACCTGTACGACGGAGGTCATATCCCAATGAAAGACCTTTAACAGTACCGAAATCGAGGTTGTCGAATGTCTGGTATTCCTTCGGGAATGCGAAGTTCACTTTGGTTTGCTGAATCATGTCACGCAACTCGCGGTAGAAACCGGAAATCGTGATAGCAGAGCTTTTTGAAAGAGTTTGTTTGAAACCGATTTCGTAGTCGGTGGTACGCTCTGGCTTCAAAGCAGGATTGTTGATGAGGTTCCCTTGAGACTCGATGAAGTAATAATCGAGCGGGTTGGCACGCAACCTTGATGGAGGACGCTGGGTCAATACATCGTAGTGAGCAAAGAAGAGTGCCTCGTCAGAGATTGGGAATGAGAATGCAACACGTGGCATGATGGTTACCACTGGCTCATAATCCTTGAAGGAATCTGAAGGCTTAAAGGCTGTTGTTTGCACACCGCCTTGAGCCAATGAAGGGTTGATCAACCAAGGTGCGATAACACCACCTGATTGTTGTGCAAGAATGTTAGGGTTCGCAACCACAACGCCATTTGCATCGTACCAAACGTCTTCATCACGATAACCGATGATGTTGGCATTTGCAGGGTCGCTCACATCGTCAACATAAACAACGAAATCTTCTCCGATTCCATCAGGTCTGTTAGGAGCTTTTTCTCCAGCAGTATATGCAGGGTACAACAAGTACTTGTCACGAAGAACCTTTTGATTGGCATCGAAGCGATCGAAACGAACACCTACGTTGAAGATAAGATCATTGATTGCGAATTTGTCCTGAACATAACCAGCCATGTAGATAGGCTCGAATGCGCCGATAGGACGAGTGTAATTTCCTTTGTCATCTTTTGCAGTCCAAAAATCTTCGAAGGCAACGGAACCTGATTTGGTTTCGCCTGTATAATCATATCCATAATATGAAACCAGGTTGTTTCCTGCGTTCAGTAACTCGTCAGCAGTGAAGAGATCCAATGAAAGCAATCCACGATCAACACCATCAATGTTCACGAAATCCGTGTAACCGACATTGGAATAACCGGAAGAAGCAAGTTTGTCACGCAAGTTTTCAAAGAAACCTGGTGTTCCATCGCCTGTGTACAAACGATCGTAATGAACGGTGCTGTTTCCAACATACAAAGGATTGTCTAGGTCAAGCTCGCGATTGTTCTCATTTGCACGAAGGCGCATGATGCTCCACAAACCTACGGGAGCAACTGCAAAGCCGCGATCCGAACGCTGCTCATACTCGAAACCTGCTGTAATAGCGTGGTCTTTGATATCAGCATTTACTTGAGCAGAAATACGGAACTGAGTTGCTTCATTGAGGTTATAACCATTGTAAGTATAACCAGGCATGATCCACATACCGTAAGTAGACAATGGTCGGTCGCCATTGCGTAGACCGCCATTAGTACGGATTTGAGTCAGGTTTTGGAAGTAACCGGGAGCACCCAACGCAGATGTGATATTGAAGTATTGAGAAGTGTATGTCTCAGTAAGGGTATTGATACCTCCTGGAGTGAACTGCACAAGGGAGTCACCAGGAAGTGCGATTTGCTGATAGAAAATACTGTCGCCAGTCGTTGGGTCAACCAAGCCGATTTCAGAGAACAAGGTGTCAATGATTCCTGTATTGGGATCTTGGATGATGGTTGGCGTACGGTAAACCAAACCTTGGTTCTTCAAGATATTGAAGTTTCCAATGTATCCATAATCGAAGTAACGATCCTCATTTGTCTCGTCTTGTAGGACGGTCTTTGTTTTGCTGTAGTCAACTTGCAATGAGTAAAACGCGTTCTTGATCAAAGATTTGGAAGCTTCGCCATCGGCACCTTTCTTGCCTCCCAGCTTCTGAGTCAAACGACCGAATACCCTCCAGGTGTCATCGATACGCTGAGCGTTATTGTCATAGTTGTAAAGTGAATAGGAGTAGTTCCAATCACGGCTACCACGGTGGTCAACGGTTCCGCCCAAAGTGATATTCAAGTTTTCAGCAGGAGAGAAATCTAGTTTTCCTGAGAAGCGGTAACTGGTTGCCTTAACATTCTGTTTGGCATCGATTTTCTCAAAACTCCAAGCTTTCAAAGTATCAGCCTTGTTACGGAAAACGGTACTTCCTGGGTTTGCAGAGGCCAATGGAGCAGCCACGATTTCATCCCAAACCTCTTGCTTAACCTTGTAGAATCCAATTGCAGAAGGATCTGGATCTTTCTCCATTTGGTACTCACCTGATACAAAGAAACCAATGAGGGTGCGGTCTATTTTTCCTTCTGCATTACGCTTAGAAAGAACTGGACCGGAAAGGTTACCACCTACTAGGTTGTAACCGTATTTGTCGAACAATTCGGATGTGACAAACTCAATTCCTCCAAAGAACTCCTTGGATGGACCGCGTGTGGTGATATTGATGATACCACCGGTTGCGTCTCCATATTGAGCTGGAACACCACCAGTTACAACTGTGATCTGCTCAATGCCAGATTGAGGAACATTGGTTGAACCACGAACTTTGATACCATCGATATAATAATCGGTGGCATCAGTACGAGATCCACGAACGTTTACATCGTCGCCTTCATCTTTCTGGTATACACCAGCAGTGGTAGCAGCCACAGATTTTACGTCACGGGTTGGAGCAACCTTGATTTCTTCTTGGGTGATGGTTGTTTGGGTTGATGGGTTACCCTTATCGATGATAGGGTTTTTGTAGGCTGTTACATCAATCGCTGTGATGTCAACCGCACCTTTGCCCATCAAAAGATCTTGGAAGGTGATTTTGTCGGCGGAAACCAAAACACCCGTGATCTCGGCGGCGGTATACCCTACAAAGGATGCCTTTATATTATATCGCCCCGGTTGAAGCGGCTTGATGGTAAAGTTTCCATCAAAATCGGTTTGGGCTCCACCGGCTTGACTGCCATTGATTTCCACAATCACGTTGGCAAATGGAAGAGGCTCCTTGGTGTTCTTGTCCAGAACCTTACCTTTAATGGCACCGGTTTGCGCAAATGCAGCAATTCCCGAGGCGACAATAAAAGCAGCTGTTAACAGGTAAATTCTTCTCAGCATAGGGTTACAATTATTGTTAGGTTTTATGGGTTTTTCATTCGAAGTGGGTAAAAGTAGAAATAATTGAAATCAATAACCAAAAATTATTAGAACGAAAATTTAACATTGGTTTCAAAACTTCATTGAAACCATTAAGAATAAGGTCTTTGAAGTATTTCAGAAAGTATAATTGCCTGTCTAAAATCCGCATTTCGAATCTGTTCAGCGATAGGATTTTGCAAAGATGAGGGCTCGACTTCCACTTCTTCAAATTGAACGAAAGTTGAAGGCTTTGTAGAACCACCTTCAACCATTGGTAATTGGGCAATGTTTGTCCTGGTTCGAGTTGTTAAAGCAGGCCTAACCAATGTCTTGCGCTTTTCAACCGCTGCAATGGGTGGCTTGCGGCTCGGAATAGGTGCTGCAATCGGTCTTTTTGAAGGGATGGCTTTGGGTAATGCAGGAGGGTTAATTGTCGCCTCAGTCTTTTGGACTTCAGCGGGTTTCGATAAATCTCGAGAAGCCGTGTCTTTTTTGATTTTTTCGTAATTCTTGAAAATCATCCAGGCGAAGGCTGCCAAAACATATAATACGATTTTAAAATCTTCCATTATTGCGGCCCGGCTAAAAAGGTGAAACTCAAATATCGGGTTTTCATTCCATTATTTCTATTCGACAGCAAATCCTAAAAAAAATTGGGATTGTGGAAATCTCAATATTTTGGTTTTCAGCCAACCTGAAGCAGATCGAAAATCAAGTCGCTTTAAATGGTATATTTGAGAACGGCATGAGGATTGGAAAAGCTATTTTTGCCATCCTTTTTCCCCACCCCATCATTCTATTAAACAAGTAACAGTTACCCATCATGCGCTTAACAAAGCTTGAAACCAAAGGCTTCAAGAGTTTCGGAGACAAGGTCACCATACATTTCGATAAAGGCATCACCGCCATTGTTGGACCAAACGGTTCAGGAAAATCCAATGTGGTAGATGCCATCCGCTGGGTTTTGGGCGAGCAGAAGACACGCTTGCTACGTTCCGACAAAATGGAGAATGTAATCTTCAACGGAACCAAGAACCGAAAGCCGGCAAACCTGGCCGAAGTTTTCCTAACCTTTGAAAACAACAAAGGAATTCTCCCACTTGAATACTCCACCGTTTGCATTGGTCGCCGCTTGTACCGTACCGGCGAGAGCGAATACCTGCTCAACAACGTCACCTGCCGACTGAAGGATATTACGGATCTTTTCCTGGATACCGGTATTGGTCCCGACAGCTATTCCATCATCGAATTGAAAATGGTGGATGATATCATCAAAGACCGCCATAGCACCATCAACAACCTTCTTGAAGAGGCAGCAGGTATTTCGAAGTACAAGATCCGCAAGAAGCAAACCTTCAATAAACTCGAGGAAACAGACGCCGACCTGAACCGTGTGAACGACTTGCTTTTTGAAATTGAAAAAAGCCTAAAGCAGCTCGAAAACCAAGCTAAGAAAACTCAACGATTTTACAAGCTGAAGGATGAATACCGTGAGCTCAGCGTTTCCTACTCCCTGCATGCCGTAAAGGACTACCATGAGAAAATGGGTGAACTACAGCGCAAAGAAGAATCTTTGTCTGATGATAAATTGCGCCAGCATGTCGACCTTGATGTGATTGAAGCAAGACTACAGCACCTCAAAACCGACAGCTTAGAAAAAGAGAAATCACTTTCTGCTGCACAAAAGGAACTGAACGAAGCGGTAATCCAAATTACCCGTGGCGAAAACGAAGTGAAAAACATGCGCGACCGCGTCACATTCCTCCATGACAAACAGAAGCAACTTACCCGTCAAAACGAAGCCGACGAAATAACCATCTTGGAATTGCAGGAGAGCATCGCCCAACTGCAAAGCGAAAAATCCACCGAGGAAGAAACCCTGAAGGCTATGGAGCAACAGCTCCAAGAAATGAAGCGCAATGTGGATGAAAACAAGGAGCTATACGACCAATCCGTTGAGGAACTGAATAGGCTCAACAAGCTCATCTTCGAAACCCGCCAGGAAATCAACCGTCACGAAACCGAAGTTGCCGTAAAAGAAGCCCGAGCCAACTCCATACGCGAAGAACTTAAACGCCTCCAGGAGCAAAACGATGGCAACAACGAAAAACTGCAAGCGGTCGAAGCAGAGATTTCACAAGTAATGCCAGAGGTTTCACGTTTTGAAACCGAAGCAAAAGCGGCCCGCGAAAATGCTGCAAACATAGCCTCACAACTCTCTACAGCCGAAGCCAAATTGCGTGAGTTGAACGTGAAGCTTTCTGAAGAAAAACGAGCTTGTGACGTCAAGTCAAACGAATATGAATTGACTAGAAGCCTAATGGAAAAGATGGAGGGCTTCCCCGATTCCATCCGTTTCCTGAAGTCGAATGAATCATCTTTCAAAAATCTGCCACTCCTATCCGACGTTGTTAGCTTCAAAGATGAATTCAAGAGTGCCATTGAAAATTACCTTGAACCGTTCCTGAACCATTTTGTTGCCGAAAACGCCCAAGAAGCATGGGAGGCTATTCAAACACTCGACAAATCAGCCAAGGGCCGTGCAAACTTTTTCATTCTTGAAAATCTTGAGCGTTTGCCTGCTAACGCATCTGGCTCGATCAGCGGCTGCGAAAGTGCTTTGGCAGCTTCAGAGTTCGATGGAAAATACCGCAAATTATTTGAGTATCTGCTTGGACACGTACACGTACTCCGAAACACCGAGGATATTTCCAAAGTTGACACTTCCGACCTTGAAAAAGGATTTGTGATACTTTCTTCCAACGGAAGATTCCTGCGTCAACGTTACACCATGGGTGGTGGATCTGTTGGCCATGGCGACGGCAAACGCACAGGTCGCCAGAAGAACCTGCAGCAACTTGCAGAGAAGATAGAAGAACACAAAATTTCCATAGATAAAATTCAAATAGAAATCAGTGAAACCGAAGAGTCTATTGGCGGTCTTCGTGCTGCCGGATCAGCTGGCAACACAGATGTATCTCGACTCGATAATGAGTTCGCCAAAGCCACAGGCCGTGTTTCGACGCTGAATAACAACAAGGATTTTTTACTGTCGGCTTTCAACTATACCAAGTCAACTATTGACCGACTGAATGATGAGTTGAGTGGATTGACCGCAGCGCCTTCGACACCAGATGGTGCGGTGCCCTATTCCATCGAATCACGCAAGGAAGAGCTCGCCAACCTCATCAGCCAACAGGCATCGCAACAACAACGCTCTTCCGACCTACAGCGCCACGTTGGCGAAATGTCAGGAGCATACAACACCAAAAACATACAATTCTACCAACAGCAAAACAAGTTGCAGAACATCACACGCGACATAAGTTTCAAATCCAACCAGGTGGCCAATCTGACGAATAATCGTGTGGCGCAAACGGGCGAATTGGAAGGCATCACCAATCAGCTGAACGCACTGGAATCCTCCATCGCGGAAGCCGATAGCCAGCTTTCAGAATTGGTTGCCAAACGCACTGAGCAGGAGTCTAACCTTAAAACGCACGAAGACGACTATTACAAGTCAAAGGGCGAAATCGAGACTGAAGAGAAATCCATCGGTGAAAAGCGAAAGCAAAAAGAACATTCCGAAGCAATCATACGGGAGATTCAGAACGAGAAAAACACGTTGATGTTGCAGATGACCTCGTTGCGCGAACGATTGAACATCGAATTTGAAATATCACTTGATGACTTGAAAGACCGCGAACCCGATCCTGAGCAGAATCCGGATGAGCTTCGCACACGAGTCGATAAGCTAAAGACCCAATTGAGCGAATTCGGCGCCATAAATCCAATGGCTCTGGAATCCTTCAAGGAAATCAAAGAGCGTCATGATTTCATTTTGAAAGAACAAGACGACTTAAACAAAGCCAAAGAGTCGCTGCTTAAGACCATTGCTGAAATCGACGGAACTGCCAAGGAAAAATTCATGGAGGCCTACAACGCCGTTCGTGCAAATTTCATACACGTTTTCCGCACACTGTTTTCAGAAGAGGATAACTGCGACTTGATACTGACAGATTTGGCCAACCCGTTGGAATCGGATGTGCAAATAATTGCGCAGCCTAAGGGTAAAAAGCCCATGTCGATCGACCAGCTCTCAGGAGGAGAGAAAACCCTGACTGCAACTTCCCTGCTGTTTGGTGTTTACCTGCTGAAACCCTCCCCTTTCTGTATCCTTGATGAGGTTGATGCGCCTTTGGATGACGCCAACATTGGAAAGTTCAGCAAGATCATCCGCACATTCTCTAAAGAGTCGCAGTTCATCATCATCACCCACAACAAGTCAACGATGGCTGAAACGGATGTGATGTACGGTGTTACGATGGTAGAACAAGGGGTAACACAACTGGTACCGGTTGACTTGAGAGAGTACGCTTGATTTGATTATTTGAAAGGCGCCAAAAGCTTGTCGATGAATCGAGGCTTGCTTGACACATACTTCGAGCCCTTTTTCCTGTTTTTCTTCATACGCTTTCGGGTCTCCTTGTCCTGTAATTGCATGTGGCGCTTGCGTCCTTCTATTTCCGCTTTACGGGCATCCTGCTTCTGCTGCTCTTTCTTTTCTTGAGCCTTCTTTTGCTTCTTGGTCATTTTCTGATCATCCTGCGCCATGGAGAGCGAGGCGGACACCAACAAAAGCGAAACGGCCAACAGAAAGGTTTTCTTTATAAATGAATAATTGAATTTCATTGCATGTTTATTTACAGCCCTTTGTTTTTGAAGACAGAGGGGTCGAGATTTATCTTTTCATCGCCTGGCTCATAAGGTAGGAAGTTCATGATTAGTTGGAACATTTCATCCGTCGTTCGCATACTACCATTGGTTCCAGTGATTTCCCTTGGAGGATTGAACGGATTATTGGGGTTGGATGTTGTGTTATCAAAAACACCTTCCGCAACAACGACGCTGCCGGAAGGTATTCGAAGCATTTTTGGAAAAGTGTAGAAGTACTGCCATCGGAAATCCCAGCGAGGTATTCGGATCAAAGGTATTGTATCACCATCCGGCTTGATGGCATACGCCCAAAAAGACTTACCCAACAAATGCATATGTGGATTGATGGTAACAACTGAAATGTCTTGACGAATCGTGGCACGGGTAGTAAAACGCATCACCGTGTCAGGCGGAATTACCAAAGCAGGAACGATATCTGATATGCCCAGCGTTCCCAGTTGGGTTTCGAGCAGCGGTCTTTCGGGCGGTTTGGGTGCAAAGAAGAGATTTATACGAGGTGTATCAACATCATTTTTGGATGATGGTCCGTAATGCACATCCCGCAATAGCATCACACCTTTCCTACTGATTCTATAGCCTCCAATTCCTTCGGGATATTGCTGCACCTCTACTCCGGGAAGATAGTTGAACGCTGAAGGAACCAGAAGCGGATAGGTGCCATCATCATTGAGCAGTTTGATAGCGCGATAGCTGGAATCCAATGTACCTACGTCATCACGGTCGACCGCAAATGGACCTTCAAAAACATTTCGCTTCCCCGATTCAGCGTAATGAACCATGTGTCCGTTCACGTGGTGTGACAACATCCTGTTTCCTGGCACATATTCAATGATGCTTACGAATGTGTCTCGTTCCAATTCATAAGGCATTTTGACTACTAGAAACCGATCGCGGTTATCACCTGGTATTTCTATGGGTTGAGAAATCTTAATAACGGCATCTGGCACTCCGAACCTTGAAAAAGTAGGAAAGACTGGAACCTCAGGTTTCATTTTCGGATCTCCTTCCTCGCATCCTTGAGCTATCCAATCCAAAAGCAATTGCTTTTCATTATTCGGTAAAATCTTTTCGCCTAAAAAACGGCTGTATGAGGTGTCTGCTGGCCAAGGAGGCATCAAACCTTTCGAAACCACCTTGGCAATAGTCTTGGCTTTGGACCGGACATCCTGATAAGTGATCAGCGCAAAAGGGCCCGCTTCTCCCTGTCGATGGCATGACGAACAGTTCTTGTGGATGATTGGCGCAATATCCTTGTTGAAGGTAATGGATGTGTTAGAGGTGTCAACAGATCCACAACTAATCGAGAACAGAACTTCGGTAAGCGTTGCAATAAACAATATGTTGATCGAGACCCTCAATTCAATTCACGTTCAATGTAACATCCATGGGCAGTGGTGGTTGCAAATGGAACAGGGGAACCTGCTGCCAAACTATCGAGCACAGCTCCGAGATAGCGTTGAGTTACCACCTGTCTTTTTTCGCCAAGTTCCTCTATCCGATCGTCAATAGCTCCACTATAAACCACTTTGCCATCCTGATCGGTAACAATGGACTGTGGCATCACTTCTGCGTTCAATAATTCAACCAATACGTTTGCAGTATCCAATAAAGCTATAGAATTGATTGCATATTCTTTGTGGAACTTCAGAATGTGCTCGCTACTGTAATAGGTTCCCGGGTATACGAAAACAAGCGAATTGAAAACACTATCTATCGACAAAAGCTCGGGGACCGATTGAATGCACACTGGACATTCAGGTGAAAAAAAGAGAAATGACGTGTGCTGGTTGGCATCCAATACCGAATCCAAGCAAACTTTTCTACCATCAGCGGATGACAAATCCACTTGACGGATATTGGTAGGCTTGCCACAGCATACCAACAGGAATGAAATTGCAATTAGCAATCTTATCATGATGTAAATATAGCTTATCCCTTAAAAAACCAAGTCACTTAAAGGGACTTCGTGGGGTCCAATCTTTGGGACCTAGGCCGGACACTACGGTTTTAACAACCGTATTCAAAAGCTTGTTGTGGAATCTCATATAGCAAGCCAATTTATATGGTGTGGCGCCGACAGTGCTTTTGATTTCCAAAGCTGTCCTGCCGTACATGACTCTTCTTGCCTTTACTGAAATGGCATCGGAGATAAGTCCGTACAATATGTTTTGATAAAGGTCGTGCTCTCGGTTAAATTCATAATCAAGGCCTATGAAATGGGCCTCCAACTGAATGTCGCCAACAATAACCGTGCGGAATGCCACAATCTTATCCTCCTTGAAGAAGCCTGTAACGATGAAACGGTCGCCTAAAGACTTCTTTAAAGATATCAAGTAATCCATTTCAGGTTTCAGCACTTGAATGGGCGCTTTATCTCGCACTGCAGCGAACAAACGCTCCATTTCCGTTTTAGCCTTTTCCATCTCCTGTAAAGAAAGCCTCCTCTCGGTAAGTGTTGCGGCAGATTTTCTAACTGCGTTCGCCCTCATCCTATATTTGGATGACAACGAAGCCAGATAATCATCAAACACCTTCCAGTCAGGATTTATTTCCAATATCATTTCCGGATCTGTACGTAATGGGAATCCGATTTTCGATGCATTCCAAAAAAACAGTGCATTGTTGTGCTCGTAAAAATCCTTAACCATTTCAGCCACTACCCTGCAGCCTCGCAATTCAGAAACAATTGTGTCACGAATTTGCAGGTATTTGTTGAATGCTTTCAAAGTGGATACATCATCCTGGGCGACAATGCCGTATTCACCGCTAGAGAGCAAGCTTCCGCAAACCAACAACATGGGTTTGTAGTTTTCAGCATTCTTAAACAACATGTTGTTGATAGTTCCAGCAATGGATGAAGATAGGCCGCCATAATTTTCCAGATTCAGAATGCCACCAATGCCTTCAAAGGACAAATCAACCAACTGAAAACAATAGGCGGCAACTGGCTCACCATCGATTTTAAGCAAGGCGAAGCGAAAGGTTAGTCCAGGTATTCCTGCCTGCTCTAAAGCTTTGAGATATGGAATTGATAAAAATACCCCTTTGCCTTCCACTACCTTATTCCATGAAGCCTCTTCAAACCCGGTAATGGAAGAGTGGATTACGACATTGATGTCTTGATTGGCTAATGCGTCCACACTAATAATTAGAGATAAGTTGCAGTAACACTCGAAAAGCAATTTAGTTTACCCATCATCAGACAGTAGAATGTTTTTCAGCCAATAATCTTGTTATTTCATGAACGCCCGGACAAACAGCGCTGTTTTTCACCACCAATGCTACCGACTTCCGTAATGGAAGTGAATCTGTATGGGGATAACTGCTGCATGCAAACGGCCGTGCATCATACACTTTACAGCGGTTGTCAACTTCAAGAAAAGGACAGGGTATGCTATTGGGAACATAATCACCGTCCTCATCCATCCGCAGATATTGAGCAACCACTTGTGCCGGCTTTATGCCCAAATGGGTAGCCAACCTGGAAATATCACGTTCCTTGAAAACAGGGCTGATGGTTTTACAGCAATTAGCGCAAGCGAGGCAATCGATTTTATCAAAAACCTGATGATGCAAATCCACCACTTGGTCCTCTAAGCCAGGCCGTTTGTGTTTCAACAAACGGTCATAAAACTTGCGGTTCTCTCGCTCAATTTTGGTAGCGTTCCGGTTCAATTCATCGGGTGAAATGGCCATGAATAGTGATAATCAAATTATTCCAATCAACAAATTGGCCACAAAGTTATGCGAAAAGCGAAGTCAAAGTCCTAATTTTGTGATGAGGCCTTAGCCTTAGTCACACCTGAAATTTCAAATGGATTCATTCATAGTATCAGCTCGGAAATACAGGCCCTCCACCTTCAACACGGTGGTTGGACAATCCTCCATAACCGCTACGCTGAAAAACGCCATCAGAACCAATCAGCTCGCTCAAGCCTTTCTTTTTACGGGTCCGCGTGGGGTAGGTAAAACCACCTGTGCCAGGATTTTGGCGAAAACCATCAATTGTACGAACCTCACATCGGATTTTGAATGCTGCAACACCTGCGAGTCCTGCGTTGCCTTCAACAATGGCCAAAGCCTGAACATATTTGAGCTAGATGCAGCTTCAAACAGCACGGTCGACGATATGCGTGCCCTCGTAGAACAAGTTCGTTACCATCCGCAAGGGGGAAAATACAGAACCTACATCATTGACGAGGTGCATATGCTAAGCCCTTCGGCTTTCAACGCATTTCTGAAAACATTGGAGGAACCACCCGCCTATGCCAAATTCATCTTGGCTACCACGGAAAAGCACAAAATCATACCCACGATTCTTTCCCGTTGTCAAATCTTCGACTTCAACCGAATCACGGTAACCGACATCGCCCATCACCTCCAATATGTGGCTAAAAGCGAAAATGTAACCGCCGAAGAGGAGGCTTTGCATTTGATTGCCCAGAAGGCCGATGGAGCACTACGCGATGCATTATCCATATTCGACCAAATCGTAAGCTTCGCAGGAAACCATATTACATACAAGCATGTTTCGGAGAACTTGAATGTGCTCGACCATGAATACTATTTTTCTTTCACAGACCATGTATTGAAGGGAGAGCTCTCTGCTTGCATGTTGCTGCTCGACGAGGTATTGAAAGACGGTTTCAACCTGCAGCATTTTGTGGGAGGGTTTTCATCACACATTCGCGACTTGATGGTAAGCAAGGACCCTCAGACTACCATGCTTTTGGAAACCACTCCAGCTATCCGTGAGAAGTACTCGAACCAATCCGCAAGGATTAACCCTGCGATGCTGTTCGGCTTTTTGGATGTGCTTACACGTTGCGATAACCAGTTCCAATCCGCACACAACCAACGGTTGTTGGTCGAGGTAACCCTCATGAAACTGTGCTCCATGGCTGGGACACCTGATTTAGCCCCAATTGCCAAGAAAGACCCTGGAGCACCAAGTCCAAGCGTAACTATGGCCCCTGCCGCGGCACCAACCATTCAAAACCCTGGTACAATACCGATTCAATCCATACCATCACCTCCCTTACAGAATATTGTTTCGCCAATATCAAAAACACAAGAAGCACCTGCATCAAAGCAGGCTCCAACGCCAGCGGCAACCAAAGCCATCAGACCATCTACTATCTCAATAGCTCAGACATTGGCCGCCAAAGCCAATGCTGATCAAGATGCTGAAAAGGAGAAAGACCCGGCAATGGCTTTCGTAGGGGTACGGTTAGACATGGATCAAGTTTCTGCAGTATTCAAAAAGATGAGTGCAGATTATAATGAAGCCGGTCGCAAGCAAATAGCACACTCCTTGTTGGCATATCCAATCAAGATCGTTGATGAGAATGTGATTGAAATTTCAGTTGAGAACACCATACAGCAAGATGAAATCAAATCATGCAGGACGGAATTGCTAACGCGTCTCCGTGACAAGGAGGGACTTAAGTGCGGTGATATCCGTTGCACCACCATACCTGTTGAATCCATGCGCAAGGCCGCCTTCACGCCAGCCGAGAAATACGAGAGAATGAAAGAGGTGAATCCGCTAATCGCCGAGCTAAAACAAAGACTCGACTTGAACGTGGATTTTTAAAAAATCAAAACAAACAATAAACCAAATACAAAATAGCAAAAACAATCATTATGCAAGGACAGAAAATAACCAATCAAGGCGGCAAACTAAATGTACCTGATCAACCAATCATACCATTTATCGAAGGCGACGGTACGGGGCCAGATATTTGGGCTTCATCGGTACGCGTGATCGATGCAGCCGTTGAGAAGGCTTATCATGGAAAGAAAAAGATTGTTTGGAAAGAGGTGCTTGCAGGCGAAAAGGCATTCAACCAGACAGGGAATTGGCTTCCTGATGAAACCCTTGACATCATCCGAGAGCATTTGATTGCAATCAAAGGGCCGCTTACCACTCCTGTTGGTGGAGGTATCAGATCACTCAACGTGGCGCTTAGACAGATTCTGGATCTTTATGTATGCCTCAGACCTGTGCGTTGGTTCGAAGGTGTTCCCTCCCCTGTAAAACATCCTGAGAAAACCAACATGGTAATTTTCCGCGAAAACACAGAGGACATATACGCCGGTATCGAATACATGGCAGGTACACCCGAGGTGAACAAAGTGATCGAATTCTTGAAGTCGGAAATGAAGGTGAACAAGATTCGATTCCCTGAATCATCATCCATAGGCATCAAACCTGTTTCTCAAGAAGGTTCTGAGCGATTGATTCGCGCTGCAATCCAGTATGCGGTGGATCATAAGAAACCATCTGTCACATTGGTGCACAAAGGCAACATCATGAAGTTCACCGAAGGTGGATTTAAAAAATGGGGGTATGAGTTGGCTGAGCGCGAGTTCGGCGACAAGGTTTTCACTTGGAACCAATATGACCGATTAGTGGAGCAGGAAGGCAAAGACAAGGCCGAAGCAGCCATGAAAGACGCTGTTAATGCTGGAAAAATCATTGTAAAAGATTCAATAGCTGATGCGTTCTTGCAGCAAATCTTGTTGCGTCCGGATGAGTATTCCGTGATTGCCACCTTGAACCTGAATGGTGATTATGTTTCCGATGCATTGGCCGCCTGCGTTGGCGGTATTGGAATCGCTCCCGGTGCCAACATCAACTATGTAACAGGCCACGCCATTTTCGAAGCTACCCACGGTACAGCTCCAAAATATGCTGGACAAGACAAGGTGAACCCTGGTTCTGTGATTCTTTCGGGAGCTATGATGTTGGAGCATCTTGGATGGTTGGAGGCGGCTAACCTGATTTACTCCGGAATGGAGAAAGCCATTGCTTCCAAGAAAGTAACTTATGATTTCCATAGGTTGATGGAACACGCAACCCTTCTCAAGTGCAGTGAATTCGGAGACGAGATCATCCATTGCATGAATTGATTTCAATCCTGTTTTGGAGGACCACAAACATGCCCCTCCAAAATCCGCAAACGAATAAAATCACTACCGCATGCCATTGCTGGGAAGTATTATTAAAAGCGGAATAGCGCTTCGATCGAAAATCGCAATTGAACGATCTAATCCGGAACAGCACCAAAAAAAGGTGCTCAGGAAACTATTGTCAAAAGCGAAAGACACCATGTTTGGTAATGCTTACAAGTTTTCTGAAATATTGGGGGCTGATAAGTTTGTAGACAGCTATAAATCATCTGTACCCATCCATGATTACAACAGTATTTTTTCAAAGTGGTGGAATAAGACGCTTCACAATGCTGAAGATGTTTGTTGGCCTGGTGTAGTCAAGTATTTTGCCTTGAGTTCCGGCACATCAGAGTCCTCAAGCAAACATATTCCAGTAACCAAGGATATGATCAAGTCCATTCAGAAGGTCAGTATGAAACAGATCCTCTCCTTGGCAAAATATGACCTACCGGAATCCCTTTTCGAAAAGGGGATTTTGATGCTTGGAGGAAGCACGCACTTACATCAAAGAGGTAGTTATTTTGAAGGTGATCTAAGTGGGATTACCGTTAGTAATATCCCATTTTGGTTCCAACATTTTTATAAACCCGGGCGTAAGATCTCCAAGGAAATGGATTGGAATGCGAAACTGGAGGAAATCACAGAGAAAGCACCTGATTGGGATATCGGCATCATCGTAGGCGTTCCCGCATGGGTTCAATTACTGATTGAAAAAGTGATTGTTCGATACAATTTGAAGAACATTCATGAGATATGGCCTAATTTATCCATCTACGTCCATGGCGGTGTTTCTTTCGAACCATACCGGAAAGGATTTGAACAGCTTCTGGACAAACCGTTGAACTATATTGAAACCTATCTGGCATCAGAAGGATTTATTGCTTTTCAAGATGAGCCCGGTGAGCGTAGCATGCGATTAAACTTGAACAACGGAATATTTTTCGAGTTCATTCCATTCAATCCGCAAAATTTCAATTCAGACGGCGAAGTCATTGGAAATCCCAAAACACTTCTGGTACACGAAATTGAAGAAGGTCAGGATTACGCCATATTGCTTTCAACATGTGCAGGAGCTTGGCGTTATCTGATCGGGGATGTGGTACGCTTCACCAACAAATCCAAATGCGACATTGTGATTGTAGGGAGAACCAAACACTTCCTAAGCTTGTGCGGCGAACACCTTTCTGTTGACAACATGAACAAAGCCATTGAAATGGTGGCTGATGAACTGAACATACGAATCAACGAATTCACCGTATCCGGAATTCCTTTTGGGACCATGTTCGCACACAAGTGGTATGTGGGAACAGACGACAGCTGCGATCCATCTCGTGTTCGACAGTTAATCGACGACAAATTAAAGATCCTTAATGATGACTACCGGGTAGAGCGTGGCTCTGCACTCCAGGAAATATTTGTCGAGATTGTTTCTCCACAGGTTTTTTTACAATGGATGGAGGCCAACAACAAAGTAGGAGCGCAAAACAAATTCCCTAGGGTGATGAAGAACCATCAGTTTTCAGAATGGGAAGAGTTTGTAAAGAAAACCCAAATGACTCGTTAAGCATCCGATTAACGAAACATTATGATTGAAGCAGTCGTCAGCGGAGTACTACTAGGTGGTGTTTTAGCCCTTTTGGTTGGACCCGTGTTCTTCATGTTGATTCACACAAGTGTGAAGAAGGGATTCTTCCCAGCCATGATGCTTTCCTTGGGTGTGATTGCCAGTGATGCCCTTTTTGCTTCTATCACTTATCTAGGGAGTTCAACTATCGCCAGCCTTAAGGAAATGGATTCAATGATAGGAATCACAGGCGGATTACTCGTTATTGGATTCGGTACGGCCAATCTTTTCAAAAAACCCATCATCCAAGCTGAACAGTTGGATTACAAGAGCACTGCCCGAGGAACCTTACTCGAATTGGCCAAAGGATTTTCGATGAATTCCCTCAATCCATCCGTACTTTTCTTTTGGATTGGAGTTGCCGGCACCTGGTCAATACAAGATGCGAATGGCGAACACACCACAACATTTTACATCAGTGCGTTAGCTACCGTGTTTTGTACAGACTTATTGAAGGCCTGGGGAGCATGCAGCCTGAAAAAAGCCGTCTCCTCAAACTTCCTACTTTGGATGAATCGAATTTCCGGAGTGATCTTAGTCGCCTTCGGAGTGGCAATGATCATCAAGTTCATGTACATCCCATAGCCAAATCTGCTTACCTTTGTTCCAATGCAGGGATGTTAGCTCAGTTGGTTCAGAGCACTGCCTCGACAAGGCAGGGGTCACTGGTTCGAGCCCAGTACGTCCCACGAAAACCCTGATTAATTCAGGGTTTTTCCTTTTACGACCTTTTCATCCAATTTGAATCGGTTCAAGCTTTTCACGCGGAGGTACAGAAATGCGCCTTGACTGGTTGAACTAGCATTGTATTCTCTCTCTCCATAATTCAAACGCCCACCACGATCACCATTCCAATCCAAAGCTTGTAAACAATAGTTCCCTCCTTGTTTTTTGATACTACCAAAAACCAGATAACGGTTATTGCCATCCTCAAAAGAAACTGTCACTCGGTTGCCATCCACCACATCCTTGATCAAACAAGGAGTACCAGACTTTATTACCACTCGTTCCAACACCTCATCCTTTAATAATGTCAACTCACCGCCCTCAGTGGACTTTTTTGCACCTTGAGAGTATCTTGTCAGAATGATGGGTCCGCTAACATAAAACTGAATTGACTTCAAATCCTCCTCACTCAGCTTATACTGCTCCCTGAGCTCTTGGGTAAAAATGCGGGTTGGTGTCCCGCAAGAAACGAAGACAACCGCTATCACACTGGACATCAGAATTTTAATTGCTTTTTGCATAATCGATAGGTTGGTTGCGTGAAGTTTTGCAATAATCGTTCCAAAAGGCCGATTGAAAGTATTTACTTTGCTTTAACTGATAAAACATGCTAGGTCCAATCTATAGGTTTTTCTTCAAAATTAGGGGTTGGAGACTGGTTGGTCAGATTCCTCCCGATTTACGGAAGTTTGTGATGGTAGTGGCTCCACACACCAGCAACTGGGATTTTTTTGTTGGACTAGGTGCGCGCAGTATGATGGGCGTTGACACAAGGTTTGTGGGCAAGAAAGAGCTCTTCAAATTCCCTTACGGATGGATTTTCAGAAAGCTGGGTGGATATCCGGTAGACCGTTCTAAAAACACCAATATGGTAGATGCTGTCTGTGAAATTTTTGAATCAAAAGACCGCTTTTCCATTTGTCTGACACCCGAAGGAACACGAAGCTATGCCCCCGTTTGGAAAACCGGATTCTGGCATATAGCAAACAAGCTGCAAATACCCATTGTGATGGTTGCCATGAACTTTAATACCAAGGAAATCGTGATCGAAAAACCTTTTTTCACCTCAGGAAATATCGATAACGATATTGCCTTCATGAAAGAACATTTCAAGAAGGTGCCTGGTTATCATCCAGAAAAAGGAGTTCATTGATCAAAGAAACGATCGGAGAAGTTAACGAGATACAGTTTTTCAGTAGCCCTAGTGACAGCCGTGTATAGCCATCGCCAGTAATTCCTATCCACCATTTCCTCAGTAAGGTATCCCTGGTCAACATACACTGCTTTCCATTGCCCACCCTGAGCCTTGTGACAAGTAACTGCATAACCGAATTTTACTTGCAGAGCCTGGTAATAAGGATCTGAAGCCAACAAAGCTGCTCGAGCCGTTTTGGAAAGGTCGGGAGCCCCACTGGCAATCACGGATTGGAATAATCTGTTCGACTGCTCATTGGTTAGCGAAGGCGCCTCCGTATGTAAACTGTCAAGATTGATGATGGCATCGAATGAAGGCAAATCAGGGTAATCAATAAAGTCCAAGCTCAAGTTTGCAAAACGGAAACCATACATTTCACTGAAGCCGTTCACGCGTGCCACCCGAAGCATGTCCCCGTTGGCTATGAAAGAAGGTCCTGACTCGCCATCTAACCAAAAATAATTGTTCTTGGTACACATCAAATGATCGCCTGCGTTAATCTCATCCGTAAACCACATTGAACCAAACCTGATCTGTCGGTTATAATTGTTGGCAGACTTATTCGATCTACATATCACAATCACTTGGTCGGCGCCATATGTTCCGTGATCGCTAGCAAGCTGCTCACCCACATCGGATGAAGTCAAACGGCAAACATCCTTGAACGTAGTGTTGAAAAGGAAACCATCCACCCCGATGATTTGGTTGCGAAGTGCGGTAGCATTAAATAAGATTCCGCTTTCATGTTCTTGCCTCACTACTTCGGTGAGCTCGAAATGACCTGCGCGCAGTGCAAATCGAGCCATCATATAGCGAACATCCAAGGCGGCACTGTTCTCCTCACCAACAGGCGGAAGCTGCGCCGAATCACCAACCAAAATCAACCTACAACCCTCTCCTGACGACACATAACTAACGAGGTCGTGCAGTAAATTTCTTGAGTAAGCACCATCACCTGCCGATTGCGACGGAATCATCGAAGCCTCATCAACGATGAAAAAAGCATTTTTGCTATTGTTAGGCGCCAGTTTCATACTGAAACCTCCCCCATCACCCATATCCATGCGATATATCCGACGGTGGATCGTAGAAGCCGTTCTGCCTGAATACCCAGACATAACCTTGGCTGCGCGACCCGTGGGCGCCAACAAAACAGCACGAGCTCCAATGGATGATAATGATTTCACCAAAGCACCAACCATGGTAGTTTTACCGGTACCCGCATATCCTTTGATAATGTAGGTATCCCCCGTGGTACTGTTAACCATGAAATTTGCCAAACGAGCCGCCAAAAGACTTTGTCCAGGGGTTGGTTGAAACCTCAGATTAGCCAAAAGGACCTCGTTTACATGGGATTTGAGCGAATCGTTCATTCGAAATTTGAAAAATCTAAAGTTAGCGATTGGCCTCCTGTCAAACTTCCTGATGCTAAAAAAAGCCTAAATTTGACTATCAATTGGAAATTCGATTTCATTACGCCACCAGTCATTACAAGATGAACACCAAAACCACCGAATTAAAGCCGAGCCTTCGAATAGCAGGCCAAGGCCTTGAACGAAATGCTTCCGGGGTTTGTGACATTTACTTGCACGTTGGTTCCAATAGTTTTTCTTGCGCTTCAACAAGTCCTGCCTCTCGAAGGTTTTTAGGATTTGAACATTGGGATTTCGACCATGCACTTGACGCGAATACCTTCAATAATTTGATGGATGAGTCCATTTTATTGAGCTCATCAAGCCAATACCGCAAGGCGATTTGTAGTCTGGCTGGCAGGGAAACCATGTTCATTCCTGCTTCACTTTTTGATGCTTCTTCAATCGGTGAACAAATGGCCTTAGGTTTCGGCGCAACTGCATTGAAAAAACAGATCGCCAGCGAAGAGATTCCTATGATGCAAATAAGCAACAGCTTCACATACGATAGTGAAGTGCATGCCGCCATTGCGCAGAGATTACGCCACGTGGAATTCCACCATTCCTCCGCAATAAGATTGCGTTATTTGGCTGCCATTGGCGGGCCGGGCAAGGATGTGTTAGTACTGGTTGATGTCGATGGAGCATTTATGCATATCACTGCCGTCCGATCATCCTCCTTGATGTTTCATAACACTTTCGAGTTCAAAACACCGGAAGAATTGACTTACTATTTACTACTGGTATTTGAACAGCTAAAACTCAATCCAGAGGTTGCGGATGTTTTCTTTACTGGAACAACTTCGAAAGAGGACCCTGCCTTTACCATGGCAAGCCGTTATGTGAGTCATTGCAGATTGGCAGGACTACCCACCATTTACACTTACGAGTCTGAATTCTCGTTCCTTGACTCCAACAGGTTTTTCAATCTTTTTTGCGGTCCGGTTTGCGTATCATAGCCGGCAAATACAAGGGACGAACCATCGTCCCCCCTCCTAATCTTCCCGTTAGGCCCACCACCGATTTTGCACGTACAGGATTATTCAACCTGCTATCGACAAGGGTTGATTTTGAAACTTGCAGTTGCCTAGACCTATTTGCCGGAACTGGTGCCATCTCCTATGAGTTGGCATCCAGAGGCTGTCCTTCCATATTAGCTGTTGACCGTCATGCGGGATGCACGAATTTCATTGCTTCCATGGCAACCAAACTTGAAGGCTCCAACATTAGAACAGTAAAATCCGACTCCTCGAAATTTTTGTTGGGATGCAATTTGCAATTCGACCTGATATTCGCAGATCCTCCATTTGATATTACCTATCGCGCGGATTTGGTCCATTTGGTATTTTCAAAAAACATATTGAAACCTGAAGGATATTTGATACTGGAGCACCCCTCCAAAGAAAAAACAGATACTATTCCCTGTTTTGATTTTTCGCGAACCTACGGAAATGTTGGATTTAGTTTTTTCCGTAAATTTGGAAGTACCGAGTAAGTATCTTCCTCAAACATTTAAATAATCATGCAACGCATTGCACTATTCCCTGGCAGCTTTGACCCCATAACCATTGGCCATGTGGACTTGGTTGTACGCGCATCCAAGCTTTTCGATCGTGTGATCGTTGGAGTCGGGACGAACTCCGAAAAAAAATACTTGTTCGACCAGGAGAAACGTTTATCATTGGTTCAAACCGCCTTCAAAGGTTTGGATGCCATTGAAGTGATTGACTATAGCGGACTCACCGTGGACTGCTGCCAAAAGCACCACGCAAATTACATTATTCGCGGAATAAGAAACGCAGCCGATTACGAATACGAAAAATCAATTTCCATCGTTAACAACTCGATAAACCCCAGTATCGAAACAGTCTTTCTTCTTTCAAAACCGGAGCATGCTTCCATATCCTCCACCATCATCCGAGATATCATCCGTAACGGTGGAGACCCCATTCCATTCCTCCCAAAAGGAGTCAGGATTTGAGATAGTATTCGCACAGTCCGGTTATAGGCTTTTGGATGATGTTGCCTGCTTCCAAACCTTTCTCTTCTAAAACAGCCTGCACTACATCACGGAAGTGATATGCAATGGATCCCGTGAAGTGTATCGGTACCGAACGATGCTCGGGGTAACTTTGGACGTTCGTCTCAATGAATTCGCGGAAACCCTTCAAGAGCAAGTCCTCGATGAAGGGATGCCCTCTGTGGCCTGATAAAAATTTAGCATGAGATGCCAAGAAAACATTTGGTAATGGTTCGCGGTAAACATGTTGCAAGGCGCTTTCCTTAGTTGTACCGAAAACTTCAAAAAAGGCGGCTCGCAAATCTGATGGCATCAATTCATACAAGAAATATGCAACCAACTTCTTGCCGAAATAGCTCCCGCTGGCCTCATCACCCAATATGTGTCCAAGGCCATGGTGACTGACCAAATGAG
This sequence comes from Bacteroidia bacterium, assembly GCA_023262505.1. Taxonomy (GTDB): domain Bacteria; phylum Bacteroidota; class Bacteroidia; order AKYH767-A; family OLB10; genus JALRAP01. The sequence continues at coordinate 8,518 of JALRAP010000009.1, read as the reverse complement.
CGCTTCCATCGAAGTAGCAGGAGTTCGATCCCGTACCAATGATGTTTGCAATCCCGGGCTGACCTTGGCATAAGGCAATAGCACATCCCATCATATCGTGGTCGACCAAAATATCTTTTGCACCGAAGACGTCTGTTAGAGCCGAAACCACTATGGCGCGCCTATCGTCGCTCGAACAACCCGCACCAAAATATCGGATTGAATCAACATCCCAAGACAAGTCAACTAATCTCTGATTCGATTTGATTTCATTGGATATGTACTCCCTGTCAGTAAACAATGGATTGAACCCTTTGGTCTCAAAAGAAATTGTTTCACCCCCATTGAGAAGGAGGCGCCAATCGGTTTTGGTTGAGCCGCTATCGGCTATTAGAATGTTGGCCATGGTTATATGCTGGTTAAATATGCCAACCTGATCAATTCCGGATCCGGTGCATGGCTGGCTGAAACGCAGGTTGCGTATGGAGTAAATACCACTTGGTTGTTGATTAGGCCCGCCATGACATCGGATTTTCCCGATATGAGACCTTCCACGGCAGCAACACCGAGTCGCGTACCCAAAATGCGATCAAATGCAGAAGGAGCCCCGCCTCTTTGTATATGACCTAAAACCGTCACCCTAGTATCGTACTCAGGTGCTAGCTTACGAACCTCTTCTGCCATTTTAAACGCACCACCTGCTTCATCACCTTCGGAAACCACTACAATATTCGAGGATTTGTTTCTGTTACCTCCCGAACGAAGTGATGCCACCAGGGCGTTAACATCTGTTACGGTTTCTGGTAGCAGTATGGATTCGGCGCCGGACGCCAACCCTACCGATAAAGCAATATGACCTGAGTGCCTACCCATAACCTCCACAAAAAACAAACGATCGTGGGAGTTGGCCGTGTCTCGAATCTTGTCAATTGAATCCACAGCAGTGTTAATTGCAGTATCAAATCCCAAAGTATAATCGGTTCCGGCCAAATCGTTATCGATGGTGCCAGGAACTCCAATAGAACGAATTCCGTACTCTTTTCTAAACTCTTCAGCACCGCGGAAAGTGCCGTCTCCACCAATTACAACCAAAGCGTCAATACCTAGAGATTGGATATTGCTGAAAGCCTTTGACCTGCCTGCTGCAGAAAAGAAATCCTTGCTTCGAGCCGACTTCAAGATGGTACCTCCACGCTGAACAATATTGCTCACCGAACGACCATCCATCTGAACAAAGTCCGACTCAATCATACCTTGGTAGCCACGCATGATTCCGGTAACCTGCAGCTCCGAGGCAATAGCCGAACGGACAACAGCTCGAATACATGCATTCATGCCCGGACTATCTCCACCCGATGTTAATATGCCGATATGCTTCAAAAGCGTGCGTTTTATTGCTGCCAAATTTACCACTTTAAAACTTGTTCAAATCAGTCTATTGAATCGATTTGAATTGTTAAAAATCATGCTAATTCAATATCCCGGAAGCTTGTAGGCAATTAGCCTTTGTTTCACTAAGTTTGTAGTAACACTAAATTCAAACTCATGTCAAATAAAAGCCTCATGACTTCATTAGCGGTATTGGTCCTGATGTGGGCCCATTCAGCCGCCTTTGCCCAAAACCACAGCAAAAAGCCTGGAAACAAGCAGCATCCAACCACTGTATCCGAAGGCACTCAAGTTCATAACCCCGAGACAGGCCCTACCGCCAAACTTGACAGGAAGTTAGCGAGTCAAAAGCGAGGGGCTGTTTCATCGAACAGCCAAGGATCTGGTGCGCGCTCCTGTACACCTTTGAAACGCGAAAACCCATATTCCATCAGTAGGGCAGATTTTGAAAAGCTGCCGGCAGACAGACAGCGATTCATACTTGAAAACAAAAACAAATACACCATCATAGACTAAAAATCACCATGAAAAAATCAAAATCCATATTCTGCATTTTGACAGCTTGGGCGATTTTTGCCTCAAGTCTGGTATTGGGACAAACCCAATTGATTGTTGATGGCGGTTTCGAAACCGGCAGTGGAGGCACTGCTTGGGTTCAATCGTCAACAAATTTTGGAACACCTATTTGCGACCTACAAGGTTGTGGCAATGGAACTGGGACCGGACCACGAACCGGCAACTTTTGGGCTTGGTTCGGCGGATTCACAGGAGGCATTGAGTCCGGAACACTTGCACAAACAATAGTTATCCCGGCAGGAGCCACAGCTACATTGTCATTCTGGCTGGAACAAATCATTTGTGATAGCCCACAAGATTTTCTTGAAGTGCGAATTGACGGCACTACGATTTTTTCGACCAATGGAGCAAATAACCTATGCGGTGTTTTGGGTTACTCACAACAGAGCATCAATATCTCCGCTTACGCGGATGGTTTGGCTCATGATATTGAAATAAGCTCCACCACATTTTCGGCGAATGGCGGAAGTACCAACTTTTTCATAGATGATTTTTCAATCTTGTCAACGACAGGTGGTAGTGGCTGTCCAAATATCGCCATTGATGGCGGCTTCGAAGCCGGACCAAACGGCCCTGCGTGGAACCAAACCTCCACCAATTTCGGCACACCCATTTGCGATTTGAACGGCTGTGGAAATGGTGGCGGCACAGGACCCAGAACCGGCAACTTTTGGTCGTGGTTTGGAGGATTTGCAGGCGGCATTGAAGCGGGCTCCATTTCCCAAACCGTTACATTCCCTGCAGGCAACACAGTTAATCTCAAGTTCTACATGGAGATACCGAAATGCGACGGCCAACAAGACTTCCTTGAGGTGCGTGTGGATGGACAACAGGTTTTTTTAGTCACAGGAGGCAATCCCGTTTGCGGTAATATTGGCTATGTGCTGCAAACAGTAAACCTGTCATCGTTTGCCGATGGAAACCCTCACTTGGTTGAATTCAACTCTACCACGTTCTCGGCAAATGGCAACATAACTAATTTCTTCGTTGATGATATTACCATCGAAAGCTGTCCACCATCGTCGAGCGGCTGTAATGATACAATTCCATTCAATGGACTAAGTGTAGTCATTCCAGACGGTGACCCGGTTGGAGTAACAAATAGTCAAACCGTTACAGGTATCGGTGGAAACACCCTTGGCGTTGATGCCCAACTTTCATCGGTTTGTTTTACCATCGACCATACTTGGGTAGGTGATCTATTAGTCAGACTGACTTCACCTGGAGGCACGACCGTAACCCTAATGGACCGACCAGGCGTTCCAACTTCACTTAGTGGTTGCGATGGAGATAACGTAGATGTGTGCATCAACCTCGGATTAGGAAACGAGCTTGAAAACGTTTGTGGTACAGGTACGCCAAGTATCGCCGGATCATACACCGCCGCCAACAACACAAACCTGAACGCGATCAACGCAGGAGGTGGGTCCCCCAACGGAACTTGGCAGTTATTCGTATCAGATAATGCTGGTTTTGATTCTGGTAATCTTACATCTTGGAAATTGGTTTTCGATAACGGACCTGTTGCAAGTTGGAGCGCTCCCGCTTCCCTTTGTTCAAGTGCGAACCCAATCAATTTGAACGGACTGGTGAGTGGCACCACAGGGGGCACTTGGAGCGGTCCGGGTGTGACCGGCAGCAACTTTAACCCAAGCGGACTATCCGGACCTGTGAATGTTACCTATACAGTTACTGCAGGTTCTTGTACCGATGCACAAACAAATTCCATTTTCGTTTACCCTGGGGCACCCATCGCTAATTTCACATATAGCACCGCAGGCCTTACAAGCTATTTTACCAATAATTCAACCGGAGAATCCACACTTACTTGGAACTTCGGCGATGGCTCTACAAGTACCGATGCAAACCCTGTTCACACCTATGCAACTGCTGGGTTCTACACAGTAACATTAACTGTTATCAATCCTTGCGGATCCAACATATACACCCAATTGGTTGGTGTAGTGGCATGTAACGAAAAAGTAACAGACGGCGGATTCGAAAACGGCCCTGGTGCAGGGTCATGGACCGAAGCATCCACCAACTTCAGTACGCCGCTTTGTGATTTGGCGGGATGTGGAAATGGTGGAGGTACAGGTCCGCGAACCGGGTCCTATTGGGCATGGTTCGGCGGCATAGCAACCTTTGAGGAGAGCTCTGTTGAACAAACTTTCGGACCGGTTCCATCGAACAATGATTTGACCCTTTATTTCTGGTTAGAGCAGATTGAATGTGATGGTGCTGATGATTTCCTCAAAGTTGTTGTGGACAATGACACCCTATATACTACAACCGGAGCGTCAAGTTTATGCGGAGTTGCCGGCTATAGCCTTCAATCAGTGAATTTGAACGCTTACGCGGATGGACTCACGCACACTCTGAAGTTTATCTCCAGGGTTTACGGTACAAACGGCGGGGTGACTAATTTCTTTGTAGATGACATTTCTATTTTGGCTTGTGTAGGGTCAGGCTTGGGAGAATCTGGTTTTGGTAACGATATTTCCATCTATCCAACGCCTGCCTCTGATGTTCTTTACATTGATTTCGGCAAGTCTCCTAAACAAGATGTTAAACTTGAGATCACGGATATGCTAGGTAAAAACCTTATCACCGAGAACCAAGGCAACACTTCATCCGATCAGAAAGCCGCTGTTGATGTAAGCAAACTTGGCAAGGGGGTTTACACCATTTCCATTTCTTCCGGAAAGAATGTAACTTACAGGAAGATCGTTATTCAATAGTTCAAATGACTGTTAGAAGAAGGCCGTCACTTGTGGCGGCCTTCGCTATTTATTCAAACATGGTTGAAAAGCAAAGTCAGCAATCTTTTTTCGAAGCAGTATATGAAGTCGTGAGATTGATTCCGAAAGGAAGAGTCACATCCTATGGCGCAATAGCAAACTGTCTAGGTTCCAAAGGCTCATCCAGAATGGTTGGCTGGGCCATGAACGCTTCACACAATGTGACGCCACCCGTTCCGGCACACCGCGTAGTGAACAGGAATGGCTTGTTGACGGGCAAAAACCATTTTAACCCACCATCCATGATGCAAAAACTATTGGAGCTTGAAGGTGTTTCAGTGAAGGAAGACAAAGTGTTGGATTTTGATAAGTTGTTTTGGGACCCTGCAACAGAAATCAAGGTCTAATGATTGGTTATCTTTGCAAAAAATTAATCACCATGGCTATTACCGTAGAACAAGTGTATGACGCACTTCGGAATGTTGAGGAACCGGATCTGAAAAAAGACTTGGTTACCCTTAACATGGTAAGGGATGTTCAAGTAGACGGCAAAAAGGTTTCTTTCACCGTTGTACTTACCACCCCCGCCTGCCCATTGAAAGCACTAATCGAAAGAGCCTGCATAAACGCCATCATTCATTTTGTTGACCAAGAGGCTGAAGTTACCGTTAATATGACGGCCGATGTCACCAGCCGGAGAGGAGCCGATGGCAATTTACTTCCAGGCGTTAAAAACATAATTGCAGTGGCATCAGGAAAAGGTGGTGTGGGCAAATCCACTATGGCCGTAAACCTTGCCATAGCACTCGCACAAACAGGCGCTAAGGTTGGACTTATCGATGCCGACATTTACGGCCCATCCTTACCGATCATGTTCGGTGTAGAGCAAGAAAGCCTTTATGTGAATGAGAGGGACGGCAAACAATACATGGTTCCCGTTGAGAAATTCGGTGTGAAAATGCTCTCCATCGGATTCATGGTAGACCCTTCGCAGGCCATCGTTTGGAGAGGACCTATGGCATCCAAAGCCTTGAAGCAGTTATTTTCAGATGCTGATTGGGGTGAACTTGATTATATGTTGATTGATTTGCCTCCTGGAACGGGGGATATCCACCTTACATTGGTTTCTTCAGTACCTGTTACGGGTGCAGTGGTCGTATCAACTCCCCAAAAAGTAGCTTTGGCAGATGCCAAAAAAGGCATTGCTATGTTCCAGATGGATAGCATACGGGTTCCGGTACTCGGGTTAGTTGAAAACATGGCTTGGTTCACACCTGCCGAACTGCCTAACAACAAGTATTACATTTTCGGGCAAGGAGGTTGCAAGAATTTGGCGCATGAGCTTAATGTGCCATTACTGGGACAGATTCCATTGGTTCAAAGTGTTTGTGAAGGTGGTGATAATGGTTCACCAGCCGTATTAAACATTGAATCGCCAGCCGGTGAGGCCCTAATGTTGACTGCAGCTAATTTGGCTCAACAGGTAGCCATTCGCAATGCTACATTAGAGCCAACTCGTTCTGTTCAAGCCAACGCATATTGATCCCATTTGCTAATTTTGAAGCCGTGAGCCATAACGATCCAGTTTTACTAAAGCGCATTGAGAGTACCTTGGACTCTCTAAGGCCATATTTGGAGGCCGATAACGGGAATGTTTCCCTTGTCGAAGTCACAGAAGACATGATCGTGAAATTGGAGCTCCAAGGTGCCTGTAGCTCCTGCTCCATGAGCCACATGACTCTAAAAGCAGGTATCGAACAATCCCTGCTAAAGGCCATTCCGGAACTAAAGGGCGTTGAAGCGGTTAGTCCGCTTCTTTAAACAATGCTCCTGCCCCACTATTTCCTATTATTGTAAACAACCCTTACATTAGGCCTGTTGTTTATTAGCGCAATTATCACCGAAGCATGGAAAAGAAAAAACTTGCAGCTTTAAAACTGATTTTGCTCTTAATCCTTTCGAGCAATTCAATCAATGCCCAAAAATCAGATAAACTAGATCTTTTTTTGCACCAATTCGCAAAGGACGAGTTGATGTCGAACAGCAAAATCGACGTTCTCGTTCAAGGCAACATACAAGAGATTCAATCGATAATTGAAAAAAACGGCGGGGACCTCAAGTACTTCCATGGAGACATAGCTTGTGTTAAAGTTTCTCCGTCAACATTGGCTGAATTGGAGAAATCCACCTATGTACAACGGATAGAGCGCCCAAACACCGGCTATGTTGCTTTGAATGACTCCATGCGCTCTACCATCCATGTAAATGCAGTGCATTCCGGCGTTCCGCCCTTAGCAGCACCTTACACAGGTAACGGAATCGCCATAGGAATAATTGATACAGGAGTGGACCTCACCCACCCCGACCTTCAAGACTCTACCGGTGCTACGCGCGTAAAATTCGTTTGGGACCAACGGAAGCCCCTAGCCGCCAATACACCTCAACCTTTCGGATATGGACAAGAATGGGACGAGAATGATATAAATGCAGGAAACGCCCAAACAAATGATGAGCAAGGTTATGGACACGGAACACATGTTTCAGGTATTGCCGCCAGCGACGGGTCTGCCAACGGAAAAAACAATGGTGTAGCCCCCGATGCGGTATTGATTGAAGTGGCCGTTGACTTCAGCAACAGCAGCAGTCCAACCGTTTTGGATGCCGTAAACTACATTTTCACAAAAGCCCAGCAATTGGGTTTGCCATGTATAATCAACGCAAGTTTGGGTACCTACTATGGCTCGCATGATGGCCGCGACCTACAATCGCTGATGATAAAAAACATGATTATCTCACAACCTGGAAGGACTTTAGTGGCAGCGGCAGGAAATGCAGGCAATGTGCCTTTTCACTTGGGATACCAAGTAACTACTGACACCTCGTTTACTTGGGTTCGACACAATACATCATATCCATACACTTATTTGCAGATATGGGGAGATACAGCTGTGTTCAGCGGAATAAATTTCGCGATCGGAGCGGATGCCAATACAACCGATCCATCCTTTAGGGGCAGAACAGCATTTCGAAATTTCAGCTACTGCCAAGGAATTGCCCGCAAGGATACTGTTTTCTCAATTGATGGAAACAGATTGGCCATTGTAGACATGTATGGTAGTACCCAAGGCCCCGCACGATTGTTTGAAATGATCATTCGACCCGACTCCACCACCTTCGCGTGGCGACTGATGTCAATAGGTGCTGGAAGATTTGATCTTTGGAAATTCTACGACGGCACCCTACAGTCCGGATTCCAAACCACCAACCTTCCTTCGACTTCCACAGTGCCAGATATGGTGAATTACAAGTTGCCCGATTTGAACTCAACCATTGTAAGTGGTTTTCAGTGCTTGGATGAAGTAATAACGGTTGGCAACCATTTCAACCGCACATTCTATTATGACTTTGCTGGAAATATCGTAGCAGATACAACAGCCATTCCTGGAAACATTGTACCAAACTCCAGCAGAGGCCCCACAAGGGATGGTAGGGTAAAGCCGGACATCAGCGCACCTGGAAGTACTACCTTATCTGCAGGTCAGCTATCCCTGCTTACGGCTTGGCAAACATTACCAAATGCCATTCCACTCATCGCTCAAGGTGGTTTTCATTTTCGTGATGGAGGAACAAGTTCCGCGTCACCGGTTGTAGCAGGTATTGCAGCATTATTTCAAGAGCAGAATCCAGGGGCCAATTATGCACAAGTCAAAAACGCCATCATGCAATGTGCAGTCCAAGACTCCCTCACTGGAAACCAATTGCCGAACAACACTTGGGGGGCTGGCAAAACCGATGCTTTAAACACACTGATCAACTGCGCACTTACCTCACTG
>JALRAP010000099.1 GCA_023262505.1 Bacteroidia bacterium | reverse complement strand
CTTCCGGCGATGGCTGGGTCGTGAATGATTGGATCAAGAAGGCCGTAATCCTCTACTTCCCCATCAGAACCATGGAGACCATGCACGCAGGTCCGATGGAGTTTCATGATAAGATGGCTTTGAAACAGAACTATGCGGCCGCAGGCATACGCGTAGTGCCACATGCAGTTGCCCGCTACGGTGCATACATCTCCAAAGGCGTTATTTTGATGCCCTCGTATGTGAACATTGGCGCGTATGTGGATGCAGGCACCATGGTTGACACTTGGGCTACCGTGGGCTCTTGCGCTCAAATAGGAAAAGATGTGCACCTCAGCGGCGGCGTCGGCATCGGTGGCGTACTGGAGCCCGTACAAGCCGCTCCTGTTATCGTGGAAGATGGCTGCTTCATCGGTAGCCGTTGCATCGTAGTAGAGGGCGTTCGAGTTGGCAAAGAGGCGGTATTGGGAGCCGGACTCACGTTAACGATGAGCACACGCATCATCGATGCGAACAGTGGTGAAGAACTACCCAAAGGCTACATACCAGAACGCAGCGTGGTGATCCCAGGCTCGGTGAAAAAGCAGTTTCCGGGAGGTGAGTTCCATGTGCCCATAGCACTCATCATCGGACAGCGCAAGGCCAGTACCGATTTGAAAACATCCTTGAACGATGCACTCCGCGACCACGCGGTTGCCGTATAAAATCACATCGCATGCACCTAGGCCTCGATGGCAAGCGACTTTTGCATAACCGATCCGGTTTGGGAAACTATGCCAGATCAACGGTAAGGGCCCTTGCCCTTCACCAGCGCGACTTGCAAATTAGCATCCTGGCTCCAAAAGGGAAAAAGCAATGGCAAAATGAGATTTGCCTGAATGGCTTTGATATTCCATCCGAATTCTCCCATGTGGATTTATCCGTTCCATCATTCGGTCCTCCTTGGTGGCGCAGCAAAGGCATGGGCAGTATGGCGGCGCGCTTAGGCGTGGATGTCTTTCATGGACTATCCAATGAAATACCAACCGACCTGCCAAAAAAAGTCCGCAAAGTCTGCACCATACACGATCTGATTTTTCTTGACCATCCAGCCGGTTACCCGTGGTTGGATCGAAAAATTTACGCCATGAAGGTGCGGTACGCAATGGAACATGCAGATGCCATTGTCGCAACCAGCGTAGCCACCAAGGAGCGAATCCTGTTTCACTTCCCTGATGCCAAAGCCCGCATTCATGTCGTGTACCAGCCCATTCATCCGGCATTCAGAAAATCCGAATCCCATTCAGCATCTTCAGATGCACCATACTTCATCTACCATTCCAGCTTCAACAGCCGGAAAAACCATTTGCGACTGCTACAAGCATTTGAAAGCCTCACCGCAAGCATCATCCAAAATCTTGTGTTAGTAGGCATCAAAGGCGACACGTACGAGGCTGTTTGCGATTATGTAACCAAAGCCAACCTCCAAAATCGAGTCAAACTCATGACCGATGTTAGCACAATGGAGCTGGTGGATTTATTGCGCAAAGCGGATGGCTTTGTTTACCCCAGCATTAGCGAAGGTTTTGGAATCCCATTGGCCGAAGCGGCTGCTTGTGGATTGAATGCGGCAGTGTCCGACATCGCGGTTTTCAATGAATTGTCGGATGGTAAAATGATTGGATTCAATCCACTTGAAACCGCATCGATAGCTTCTGCAATCATGAAATTGGCAAAACGGGATGAAGCCTCGAACACCAACCAGGCTGCAGCAAGAAATAACATCATGCAGTTGGTGGATGAGAAACATATCACGGATCAACTCATGGCCATATATTCCAACGCATCATGAACATACGCGAACTGAATCCCGAAATGACACAGGAAGCGCGCGCATGCGTTGTAGCCTTGAGAAATGGTTCGTTGGCAAGCTTCCCTACCCCATCAGGATGGTGTACCGTATGCGACTGCTCGAACAAAATGGCGGTGGACGCTTTATTGGGTTGCAACCAGCTTACAAATTTTTGCATCCTGATCGACCACGAAGGCCGGTTGTCGAAATATACCGCACCATTGAGCGAACCCGTGCTCAACCTGCTTGAGTTCAGCGAAAGGCCATTGCAATTCGTAATCGAAGGCGCATCAGCTGCTGCGCCAAACATCCCGCTCGAAACCCCGTTCATGATAGCAACCGACCCATTCTCCAACAGGGTTGCCTCATCTTTCGGCAAGGCACTGCTGGCTGGTTTTGGAGCAGAACCTGTTACCAGCCTGCAGGATTTGAACACAACGTGCCATGTGGTAAATTTGCGTGTCGGAATGAATGCTAGTCCCGACCAGATTGTTGTCATGCAATTCTCCAAAGACGGCAGCTTCCGATTCATTAAAAAATAAGCAACGTTGCAACATTTCATCTCACAGGATTTTTTCACCATAATCGGCAATGTTTGCGACCAGAACAATGTCAAGGGATATGTCATTGGCGGTTATGTAAGGGATTGCCTCTTGCAACGCCCCTGCAAAGACATTGATATCGTTGTAACCGGCGACGGCATTCGGCTTGCCGAGCTATCCGCGAAAGCGCTGGGCCCAGACATCCATGTGTCTGTGTTCAAGAATTTCGGCACGGCGATGCTGCGATATGGCGATTGGAGTATCGAATTCGTGGGCGCGCGCAAGGAATCATACCGAAGCGAATCGCGCAAACCCCAAGTGGAAGCAGGCACCTTGGAAGACGATCAAAAGCGTCGCGACTTCACCGTAAACGCCCTAGCTATCGGATTAAGTGGCGATGAACGCGGACAACTGGTGGACCCATTCGGTGGCATACGCGACTTAGACAATGGCATACTGCGCACACCGTTGGAGCCTGGCATCACCTACTCCGACGACCCCTTGCGGATGATGCGTGCCATACGCTTCTCGACGCAATTAGGCTTCACCATCGAAGAGCAATCCCTCAAAGCCATATCCGAAAACAACGAACGGATAAAAATCGTGTCGATGGAACGCATCAGCGACGAGCTGAACAAGATCCTGTCGGCACCTGCGCCCTCAGTCGGCTTCAAATTGCTTTTCGACACCGGACTCCTTCACAAATTTTTTCCGCAGATGGTGGCATTGCATGGCGTGGAATATGTGAAAGGGAAAGGACACAAAGACAACTTTTATCATACACTGCAAGTAGTAGACAACATCGCGAAGAACACCGACAACCTATGGCTGCGTTGGGCTGCTGTATTGCACGATATCGCCAAGCCCGCCACCAAAAAGTTTGAGGAAGGAAATGGTTGGACTTTCCACGGACATGAGGACAGAGGCGCCAGGATGGTTCCTAAGATTTTCGCACAACTCAAACTCCCGCAGAATGAAAAAATGAAGTATGTGCAGAAGCTTGTGCTGCTTCACCTTCGCCCAATTGTATTGGCTCAAAGCATTGTTACCGATTCGGCTGTCAGGCGGTTGCTTTTCGAAGCAGGTGACGATATTGATGATTTGATGACCCTATGCCAGGCTGATATCACCTCGAAAAACGAAATGAAGGTGCGAAAGTATCTACAGAATTTCGAGTTGGTAAAACAAAAGCTGATTGAAGTCGAGGAGAAAGACAAAGTGCGCAATTGGCAACCGCCCGTTACCGGAGAGATGATCATGGCTGCATTCAACCTCAAGCCTGGTGTCGAAATAGGCATCATCAAGAACGCCATTCGCGAAGCCATATTGGATGGCGTGATCCCCAACGAATATGAACAAGCC
>JALRAP010000098.1 GCA_023262505.1 Bacteroidia bacterium | reverse complement strand
AAACCGCCAATAGGTCGGCCGAACTGCTTTCGCTCTTTCGAGTAACGCAATGCGGAGTCGTAACAATCCATGGCAGCGCCAATGGCACCCCATGATATACCGAATCGGGCCGAGTTCAAACATCCCAACGGGCCTTTAAGACCTTTCACATTGGGAAGCAGGTTTTCCTTGGGAACTTCCACATTATCGAAAACAAGCTCGCCGGTGGCAGAGGCGCGCAGCGACCATTTATTGTGCGTTTCAGGTGTGGTGAAACCTTTCATGCCACGCTCTACAATCACTCCGCGTATGACACCCTCTTCATCTTTAGCCCAAACAACGGCAACTTGTGCGAATGGGGCATTGCTGATCCACATTTTGGCACCGTTCAACAGATAATGGTCGCCTTTGTCTTTGATGTTGGTCAGCATCCCATCCATTCACCTGAAGCGAGTTTTGGTAGGTATTTCTTGCGCTGTTCCTCGGAGCCGTATGTGTAAATCGGATACATCACCAATGAACTTTGTACGGAAGCGGTTGAGCGCAATCCGCTGTCGCCACGCTCCAGTTCCTGCATGATGAGTCCGTAGGAGATCTGGTCCAATCCACCGCCGCCATATTCAACTGGAATGTATGGTCCGAAAGCGCCAACTTCGGCAAGGCCTTTGATGAGGTGTGCCGGAAACTCACACTTCTGACAGGCGTCTTCAATGATGGGCGATACTTCCTTCTTCACCCATGCACGCACGGTGTCGCGGATAAGCTTGTGCTCATCGGTCAAAAGTTCATCCATCAAATAGTAGTCGGGAGATTGGAAACGGTCTTGTGCCATGGGTAGGGTATGTAGCTTGTTATTGGAGTGCGAATTTAATCAATAAGGCTGAAACGCGGTTAAGTATTGCCAATCAGTATTTTACCCGTGCTCTTTGTTCCATTTCTACGGGTTATTTCATAGAGGTATAACCCTTGGGGCAGCAATTTGGTTTGAGGCATCCAAACATTGGTCCGGATGGATTCATTTAAAACTTCAATTCCTTTGGAGCTGATCAATTTGCATTGAATGAAATCATTCGATTTGTTGTCGATGTAAATACTGCAATGCTCATTGCATGGGTTAGGGAATACGGTAACACCATCTTCTTTGTAGTGGATGTAAGTTATTTGTCTGGTTTCTGAAAACTGACCTTGCAAGCCTGCATCCAATCGGTAATAGCTTGTTGTGTTGCGAATGGGATTTGAATCGGTATGGCTGTAGTTTGTTTCGGTGCTGCTGCTTCCGCAAACGCCTACGATTTCATACACTTTTTCAAAGTAGACTTGGTCTTCCGAGCGTTCAATTCGTATGCCGTTACAGGTTGCTCCTCCGAACATGGTGAATTGGATTAAAACACCGTTTTCGGTTTGAACTAACGAGAATGTTTTGAAAATCGTGTCGACTTGGCCATTTGCTAACCATGGCAAAAAAAGGCAAATGACTGCCGATATGATTTTCCTCCGCATTGACCAAATATATGCCAAACATGTTCAACCCAATAAATATTGCGAAGCCTCGTTTATTTTTCATAATCTTGGGATGTAATTCCTGAACTAAAACTGAAAACCATGAAAGTCCTTCCATGTAAAATAAGAATATTTGTATCGCTGATTGTTTTATTCGGGCTTATCAGCTCATGTCGTAAGGATGAAGTTGACACCCCTGTTTCAGATGGTCCACGACTGGTTTTCCGCTTCGTATTCGACTCCACGCAAGTGCGGCTCGACAATCTGGGCAATCCTGCAACCCTGCCTGCAAACCACGGCGCGCAATCACCAAGGTTCAACAAAATGAGTGCACACTACATCGAAATGACACCAAACCAATTTACCCAGATTGGCCAAGGTGCTGTTCTTTACCATGCTCCCGAAACATCGCAAGGAGGTAGCTTGGCCATCGACTTCAACAAATCGAATCCTGTTGGTAACGGCCAAACATTTTACAGTATGCCACTCAAGGACGTGCCTGCAGGCAATTATGAATGGCTGCGTATATCGTTGGCTTACCAGAATTACGACATCAACTTCAGGTATTCGTTGAATGGGACCAATTTTGATCTCAATGGAACGCTCGCTTCTTTCATCGGATACAACACGTTTCTAAACACCTTCCGCATCAAGGACAGTACCGTAACCGTTAATGCCAACAAGCTACAAGGGTATTGGGCGTTTGAAACGCCTTATACGGTTTCTCAAGGTCAGGCACCTGTGGGCGCCACCACGGTTCCGAATCCCATATTCGCCACATCACCTGTTCCACAAGGTTCTTGCCTGGTAACGGGTTCCTTCCTTTCTCCTCTTGTGATTACCGGCAATGAAACTTCCGACATCGTGGTAACCGTTTCCCTTTCCACCAACAACTCTTTCGAGTGGATTGAAAACAGCACACCAGGTTATTTTGAACCCGCTGCCGGCGATCAGGTCGTTGATATGGGCATTAGGGGTATGGTGGTGAGTTATTAGGAGGGTGTGAGGTGCTAATGGTTTGGCGCTTGGCGAAGGTGGCGATTTTCAACACAAATGTTGATGCGGAGAACCAAACTTTGATTAACCACAAATGTGTCTGCGGAGCACTGAACCGCCACTTTTGCCAAACCGATGTTATGTGTAGTTTATTTTTCTGTATTCCGAACCCTTTCTTTTTTAACTGTGGTTATTCTATTCTTAGCGACAATTGCATTAAAATAGTTCTTTATACTGTCGAAGCTAATATTTGAACCCCTTTCAAGCAAGGAAATTGTACTTCGGCTCATGCCTGTTAATTCAGATAGTTCTTCCTGTCTAATCCCTCTTATCATTCTTTCGCGTTTTAAAATTTCTGGTATCTTTTCTATGATAGCTGCTAATTTATCGAATTCTTCATCAGTTTTTTCACTCCTTATTTCTTCAATTTCTCGCGGAAGAGATTGCACATTAAGCAGTGATGGATTTAAATTGTAATAATAGTCAATCCAATATTTTTCTCTTATAGCTAAGCTGTCAAGGTTATTCACTTCCTCAATAATATCAATAAGAGGATTTAACTCCTTTTCTTTCAGTTCCGAAACCCAAGTTTTTATAGACGATGAATGTGATTCGATAAGGTGTGTTAGTGGTCTGTTAACACCAACGGATGATTTTCCGATATAATAATATACATCGTTTCTAGGGTCTCGCAAACCATAAATTATATTTATTAGTTTCATTTCAATAATTTTTAATTACCACTAACGTTTTGCAGCTACAAGAAGTTGGCGATTTTTACCACAAATGTTCATACGAAGAACGAATGTTTGACTAACCACAAATCTGTCATACGAGGCACTGAACCGCCAATTTCTTGTAGGTGCTGTTAGGTGCTGGCGTTCTGTCCACCGTGCTTGTAAACCATTGTCTTTGTTGAGTTGTCGTGTCATTGAGTCTCGGCTGTGCGTTGCGATTTTTATTTTTGAAGCGTTGGAAATTTTTTAAAAACAATTTTTCTTTTGGGTCGGATTTGCAAGCTCTATTAAAAACTTTGGTCGTGTGCTGGGTTGTGCGGTTTTTAATTGTGCTTGCAAATTGCGTTGGGGTTAATAATTCAAAGTTAGTCCAATGCCAAAACCCATGTCGCTGTCGTAATGGGTTCTTACGCCCATATTTTTATTTACAATGTAACGAAAATCAACCATAAATTCTTTGTCTGTGTTTACCATAAAACCTGCTCGAAGTCGTTTGGTAATGGGTATATCTTCTCGCATTAACTGAAAGCGAATATTTCCGTCTTGATAC
>JALRAP010000097.1 GCA_023262505.1 Bacteroidia bacterium | reverse complement strand
GATTTCGACTAGGTACAATGCTCCATTTCGAATCACGGGCTCTATTGCCTATGGAGATTACCTCATAACCGTTTTCTTTGACTGCTACTGTCAGTTCATCGATATATCGATAAATGGTTCGTAGCCCTGCAGGAATATTATGGCTCTTGCACCAGCTATGGAGTTCTTCCACCGACTGGGGAGTAGTTTTGAGCCTAGTAAAAATCCTGAAAAGCCTTTCGCTTTTCTTTTGCATTTAGGAATTCGGTTGAAAAAACCAAGGCAAAGCTATCAAAACAACACTTGAACATACAATTGCTAGCAAAAAAAAACGGGGACTTTCGCCCCCGTTCATTTTAATGCGGTTAAAAATCACTTCACAACAGGACTAACCTTCTTGGCAGGGGTATTTAATTTAACCTTTGGTTTTGGTTTTTCTTCGACCTTGGTATCCACAGCCTTGGCCTCTTCGATTGGAGCCACTGGAGCTACCTTAACGGGACGAGGTGAAGGGGCGTCCACTAGTTTCATCTCTTTCAGAAGATGACCAGCTCCGCCGAATTTGTCGATTATGAAAAGCGTATAACGGATGTCGACGCCAATGGTGCGCTGATAATTAGGTTCGAATGCGAAATCACTTGAGATAGCCTCCCAGTTACCATCGAAAGCTGTTCCAATGAGCTCCCCGTTTCCGTTGATTATAGGGCTGCCACTATTACCGCCTGTGATGTCGTTGTTTGTGATGAAACAGATACGCAACTCACCGTCCTTGTCTGCATATGGACCGAAATCACGTTTCTTCATCATATCGATCAATCGCTTAGGGGCATCGAATTCGTAATCGCCGGGAACATACTTCTCGACAACACCTTTAGATGTGGTGTATTCTTTGAAAGAAACAGCATCCTTACCATTGTATGGCAGCACTTGACCATAGGTGAGTCGCATAGTTCCATTGGCATCAGGAGCCATCAATTTACCGGCATTCATTTCCAACCAAGCAGCTTGAAATTGACGATTGGCTTTACCCAAGGTAGCATTCACTTTGGAAATTTCAGGCATCATGGTTTTGTTCAACATGTCGGAATACGCGGAAACAAAAACGTAAATTGGATCCTTTTGGAGCGCTTTAAGTGATGGAGCCTTGAGGAAAGCCTCATACTTGGCTCTGGAAACCAAAACAGATCGCTTCCACATGTCTTGTGCCATCAAATCATAGTTGCGTTTATACTTGGCAGCCATGTCTGTTATTTCCTTAGGAAGAATTGCATTATCCAAGTCCTCCACAACGCGACGCATAACGGTTGCCAATACTTTTACTTCTAAAGGCTCATGAAACTCTTTGAAGGTTCCGTCCAAGTCAGAGGAAAGTTCCTTGGTGATCTTCGCGACCTCAACCTTCTTGGTTTTATCTTTCAAGGCTTCTGCAAGCGGTGACATACCCATGGCCAAAACCATCGGCTGTGAGTTGCTCAGTCCGTCTTGCATATACACACTGAACAAACCATATTTACGAACCGTACCGTATGCTTGATTGTAGCTTGACAATACGTTCTCATATTCTTTACGGTTTCCATCCTTCACCCATTTGGAGAATGCATCCTCATCTGCCTTTCGCCTTTCATAGATGCCTAGGCTCTTAAGTGCGGTTGCCTCTCCCATGAATTTTTTCCAGTAGTTGCTAAGACCAGCATGCTTATCGGCGTACATCAATTTGATTTTAGCGTCTGATTGCATGTAGTCCTCGTATATGTCTAACACTTCGCGGCGAACACGCACACGCATCGGGCGCTCAAGTTCGGAGAAATAGCGGATTCCTTCGCTGTAAGTATAACGTTGGGTACGTCCAGGGTATCCTAAAATCATGGCATAGCTGCTGTCGGATGCTCCTTGAGTGTTTATGGGGAAGAAAAATGAAGGAGCGAATGGCTTGTTGTCTTTGTTGAATGCAGCCGGATTATTGTTGCCATCCGCATAGATGCGGAAAAGTGAAATATCACATGTGTGACGAGGCCACATCCAGTTGTCTGTATCACCGCCAAATTTTCCGATATTCTCGGGAGGGGTTCCAACCAAACGGATATCGGTGAAGACCTTGTAATACATTGCGAGGAATTTGTTGCCTGCCCAGAAGGGAACGATTTCCACAACATAAAAATCCTTGTCCTTTCCAAGAGCTTCCTTGAGTTTTGCAGAAGAGGAACGAATCAGAGCGGATAGCGCTTTGCTTCTTGCAGCTTCGTCATCGCTTTTTGGCAAGCTATCCAAAATCATCTGTGTAACCTCCTCAACTTTTGAAAGCAAACCTATGTTGAAGTTGGCGGGACGCTCAGCCGATTGGTCTTTTGCCCAAAATCCATTTGCGAGGATATTGTCTTCCGGTGTACTAAGCTCTTGGATTGCTCCGTATCCACAGTGGTGATTTGTTAAAAACAGGCCTTGGTTGGAAATGATTTCCCCAGTACAAAACATGCGGTTCTGTTTGGTCATCAATCTTACCACACCATCTTTCACACAAGCCTTGTTGATGCTGTAGATATCCTCAGCACTCAATCTCAATCCACGAGCCTGCATGGAGTCTTGCAACTGGCTGATCAGATTCAAAGGCCACATGCCCTGGTCTGCTCGCAGCGTAAGGGCGGGAAGTAATAGGATTAGTAAAATCCAAAGCTTTCTTTTAAACATTTTTGATATTGAATTAAGGTTTTTGGGTTTTTTGAAAATCTGGTCGCTAAAGTAGCGTTTTTGATGCTGAAAAAAGTCAACCGAGGGTCAAAAACGCCCACACCAATAAGGTGATAATCAATATACCTGCAAAATTTAGCCACCAACCTGAGCGAACCATATCAGATACCGAAATACGGTTGCTTCCAAAAACGATGGTATTGGGTGCGGTTGCAACCGGCATCATGAAGCCCAATGAGGCCGCTAGAGTAGCTGGAATCAACAATAAGAGTGGGTCTATTCCCAAGTCTTTTTGGAATGCAACCAGGATGGGGATTACCAATTGGATGCTGGCCACATTGGAAGCGAACTCGCTGATGACACAAACAATCAGGCAAATGGCTGCAATCAACAAGAGCAAATTCGAGCCGGAAAAACCGGATAATCCGGCTGCAATCCATTGGCTCAAGCCGGAAAGTTCAAATCCCTTGGCCAGCGCAAATCCACTACCGAACAAGAGTATAATGTCAAACGGAAGCCGAGAAACGTCTTTCCAAGCCAACAAATAACCACCATTGGATGAGGGTGCGGGAATTACAAATAACAACATGGCCATGAACATGGCCACCATGCTGTCTTGAATGTAATCCGCCTGCTGAAACACATCGGACCAACCGGGCAACTTTGCAACGCCCAGATCAAGATCCGCCCTAGTAAACCACAAAAGTGCCGTGATGCAAAATATAGAGCCAACAATCTTCTGCTCATGGGATACAGGCCCCAGTCTTTTGTAGGCTTCACTGAAGTATCCGGACCCGACCGCATCTGCATTTGAAATTCGACTGATGAAAGAAAAACGCAAAACCAAATAACAAACAACAAGTAACAATAGGGCAATAGGAAATCCGATGGAGAACCATTTGAAAAAGGAAATCCCTCCTGACTCAGGATACGCATCCTGATACGCCCTGGCGAAAACCATATTTGGAGGAGTGCCTACCAATGTGGCCATACCGCCGATGGTTGCAGAGTAAGCCAAACCAATCAACAAGGCCTTGGCCAAACCGTTTCGCTCCTTGGAGTCAACCATTTGCTTATCGGTCATATTGATGATGGCAAACACAGCCGACAAAAGCATCATAACAGTTGCCGTGTTGGATATCCACATCGAAATCAGAA
>JALRAP010000096.1 GCA_023262505.1 Bacteroidia bacterium | reverse complement strand
CAACACTTCGTGACCGATTTGTTGTTGACGTTTGTTCAGCTTCTTTTCCAGCCCATTGATCCATGTCTCCAGTTGGATGATATCCATCTGCGCAAGCTCTGCAATATGCTTGTTGCCAATCTTGAATTGCAATGATTCCAATTTCAATCTAGTCCCTTTGCAAACCGGACATTCAACAGCGTGCATGAATCCATCAGCCCATTTTTTGAGTGATGCAGATGAGCTCTCGTTGATTTGGTTGCTGATGAAACTCACAATGCCTTCAAAGGCTACCGCATACTGGTGTGAGTCTCCTTTGCGATACTCACGACTTACTTGAAATACTTCTTCAGAGCCGTAGAGTATAATTCCAAGGGCTTCTTCGGGTATATCTTTGATTGGAGTTGATAGCGTGAATCCATATTTTCTGCCGATCGATTGGATTTGTGCAAAAACCCAGGAGTCCTTGTATGGACCCAACGGCGCTATTCCCCCAGATTTGATGCTTACTGTGCGATCAGGTATGATGCTATTGATATCGATTTCCGGTACAGTGCCTAATCCATTGCATCGCGAACAAGCGCCATAGGGCGAATTGAACGAGAACGTGTTTGGAGCAGGTTCGTTGTACGATATGCCGGATGTTGGACACATCAAATGCTGTGAATAGTGTCGCACCTGCTCTTCATCTTCTTCCCAAACCATCATCGATCCTTTGCCATGTTTCATGGCTATGCGTACCGAGTCGGTGATGCGTGACAATTGATCTTCACCTATTGTGATTCGGTCGATGATGATTTCAATATCGTGTGTTTTATAACGATCGGCTTGCAACCCTTTCTTCACCTCCTTCACTTCGCCGTCGATGCGCACTTTCAGAAATCCTGATTGCATGATGGATTCAAAGAGTTCGCGGTAATGTCCTTTGCGTCCTTTAACTACAGGAGCGAGAAACGCCACTTTTTTTCCTCGGAATTGTTCAATGATGAGCTTGATGATCTGGTCATCCGAAAGCTTCACCATCTTTTCGCCGGTAACATGGCTGAAGGCTTCACCCGCTCGGGCATAAAGCAATCGAAGAAAGTCATAAATCTCTGTTATGGTGCCAACGGTGGACCGTGGATTGGTACCGGTGGTTTTTTGTTCGATGCTGATGACAGGGCTTAGTCCTGAGATCTTATCTACATCGGGACGTTCCATATTGCCCAAAAAGCTGCGGGCATAGGCCGAAAAGGTTTCCATGTAACGGCGTTGTCCTTCGGCATAAATGGTGTCGAAAGCCAGCGACGATTTTCCGCTTCCGCTTAATCCTGTGATCACCACGAGTTTCTCACGCGGAAACTCCAGGTCCACGTTCTTCAAATTGTGTACTCGTGCGCCTAAAACCTCTATTTTCTCCGTAAAATCCTTCACAATCAGCCCATTTTTAGGGGATTTGCGAAGTTAGTGAATAGTTAGGGAAGGTAGGTGGTAGGCTATTCAAGCCTAACAGGGGAACACGGATTTGACAGATCAAGCGGATTAGCACGGATCATTAACTTAACGGCTATCAAATCCGCGTTCATCGGCTGAACCAGATAAATCCGTGTTCTAAAAATGGATCGCCATCAACTCGCTAGCCATCCTAGCCCCAAGTGCTGCATTGTTCTTAACCAACGCAATGTTTGATTTCAAACTGTCGCCTCCGGTGATTTCGGCAATGCGTTTTAAAAGGAACGGTGTGGTTTGCTTGCCGCTGATGCCAGCATTGGCCGCATCTTCGAGTCCTTGATGTATGTGTTTTTCCATTACTTCGAATGGCACTTCGTCTGCTTCGCTGATCGGATTTGCAATGAGCACAGAGCCTTCAAGATTCATCGACCACTTTGCGTGCAGCATTTTTGCGATGGCTTCAGGTGTATTCAATTGCAATGGACTCTTGAATCCACTCCTTCGCGAGTAGAATGCGGGAAAGTCATCTTGGCCGTATGTCACCACTGGTACTCCAAGTGTTTCCAGGTATTCCAATGTCAACCCTATATCGAGGATGGATTTTACTCCTGCGGAAACTACTGCCACATTGGTTCTCGACATCTCAGTAAGGTCGGAAGAGATGTCCATGGTTTTTTCGGCACCACGGTGTACGCCACCAATGCCACCAGTCACAAAGATGCGGATACCTGCCTCCGATGCCGCTCTCATCGTAGCTGCAACTGTTGTGGCTCCAGCGAGTTTATTACTCACTACATAAGCGATATCTCGGATGCTCACTTTCCAAACATCCCTTGAATTACCCAACTGTTCCAATTGTTTCTCATCAAGTCCTACACACAGTTTCCCATTCAAAATGGCAATAGTGGCCGGTATTGCTCCGTTATCCCTCACAATAGATTCAACCGTGCGTGCGGTATCTACATTTTGCGGATAAGGCATGCCATGGGCTATTATGGTAGACTCTAGCGCTACCACAGGCCTTCGTGTATTCAGCGCGTCTTCAACTTCGGGGTGTATTTGAAGGTAGGGATTCATGTCTGATTCAATCGGTGTTATATGTTGCCATCAATTTTTCCTTACTGAGATCTGGAATCTCTGCTCCTCTTACCGAAATGGCCATCCCCGCAAGGGCGTGACCCATTCTAAGGCATTCTTCTGTCTTGGCACCCATGAGCCATCCATGTATCCATCCTGCCAAGGCCGCATCGCCACTGCCGGTTGTGTCTTGAAGTTCGGCATTTGGCGCTGCGAGATGTGTGGTACTGCCATTACTGTATATGGTTGATCCTTTTGCCCCTGAACGCATCCAAAGGTGCTTCAAACCTCGCGCATGGACTTTTTCGATGGCGCTATTCAAATTCTCTGTTTCTGCAATGGCGCATAACTCCATTTCATTCGGAGAAATCATCAAGGTGTGAGAAAGGTCTGCACTACTTAATTTTCTCGCCTTGGGAACAGAAACGGGTTCTATTATTGATGGTAATTTGTTCTGTTTGGCGAATCTAAGTATCCAATCGATACAGTCGGAGCTCAGGTTGCAATCAATTACCAATAATCTTGATCCACGTAGTACGTCGGATTTGCACTCCAAATAATCAGGAGTGACTTCTATTTCGATAGATGATACGGAAGCGCCAACAAACATTTGTCCGTTCGGATGATTGATGGCTGTAAAACATCCGGTGGGTTCATCGCTTCGTCTGATGTGTTGCATACCAATACCAACCGACTGGCATTGTTTCAGTAGCCAATCACCGGAAGCGTCGTTTCCGATATGTGAAATCAATTCAACCCGATGGCCAAGTCTTGCCAAGTGGGATGCAATATTTCGAGCAACTCCTCCAGGGCTTTTATAGAGGGTTGAGGGATTGCTTGTGCCTGTTTCAATAGTCGATTTGCCAGTGAAAATCTCATCAACTAACGACGCTCCGATGCAAATGATAGGTTTGTTTTCCATTGCGCCTCGAAGTTAGGGAATTGGTGGTTAGTAAATAGTTGGTGGTTACAGGTATTAGCTATTCAAATCCGTTGGAGCCGCTCAGTTTGCCTTCAAAAGCAAACGGCGGCCTCATTACTGAAGCCGCCGTTGTTCATACTTGTTTGATGGGTCTTACTGAAGCACGATCCTTACAGTCTGACGAACATCTCCTTGGTCAATGACAATCATGTAAAGACCCGGCTTGAATCCGGTCAAATCGAAGGTAGGCTCTGAAGTGTTCACACCTTGCTCAATGGTGCGCTGTGCAGCCACACGGCCTGTCATGTCAACCACACGGACTTCGCAAGGTTCAGTGCTGCTTATTCCTTCAATTAGGACATTGAATAATCCACTAGTTGGGTTCGGATAAGCTTTCACACTCATTTCCTGTTCGGCATTGAACTGGTTTGAAGGAGTTGTTCCCTCTTCAGCCAAACGGATGGTTGTGGTATTGCTTACGATCGTAATTCCAGTGCTGTTCAAGTTGCCGGAGTTCAACGTGTTCAAAGAACTAGCGTTGATA
>JALRAP010000095.1:2383-4041 GCA_023262505.1 Bacteroidia bacterium | reverse complement strand
GTAAGTCTTTTTCTTGCTTCAACAGCATCTGTTGGAAATGGTTTTTTTAAAAGTTCTAAACATATAAGTTTATGTTCTTTTGAAAAAATCTTTTGTTTTTTTGTAAAAGCCCTGATTCGTTTTGTCTCCTAGCCATTTGTTTTCTGACATTTTCTTAACGAAGTCAGGAAGGACGAAAGAGCCCCTTTCAGAATCCTCGATGCAATTCTGATAAAGACCATTGGCTACATGAATCATGGTGTCGAGTCCAACAACGTCGGTGGTTCTGAATGTGGCCGATTTCGGTCTGCCTAAAATGGAACCGGTGAGTTTGTCGATTTCTTCAACCTTCCATCCATCTTTAACCACTTGGTGCAGCAAGGACATGATTGCATATACACCAATCCTATTCGCGATAAATGCAGGGGAATCCTTGCAAACAATGGTTTCTTTTCCAAGTGTTCCGCTTCCGAATTTGACCAAGAAGTCTACAAGCTCCTTCGATGTCTCATCTGTTGGAATTATTTCCAATAAGCGCAAGTACCTGGGCGGATTAAAAAAGTGTGTGCCACAAAAATGAATCTTGAAGTCTTCGCTTCTTCCCTCGCAAATATCCTTTACGGGTATGCCAGATGTATTGGTGGTTACTATAGTTCCAGACTTGCGATAAATCTCAACCTTTTCAAAAAGCTGCTTTTTGATATCAAGTCTTTCCACTATCGCTTCAAGAATCCAATCGCATTCTTTGATCTTTGGAAGGTCATCTTCGAAATTGCCGGTACTGATGCGGCTCTCGTATCGTTTACGGTAAAGTGGTGATGGACTTGATTGAATGGCCTTTCGCAAGGCATCGTTCACAATAGTATTACGTTGTGATTTATTGTTTGAATTGCCTTCTTCTGTTGAATTGTTTGGAATGTCTAGTAGCAATACCTCTACTCCAGCATTCGCAAAATGACAAGCTATACGCGAGCCCATGATTCCCGATCCTAATACAGCCACTTTTTTGATTTTACGAAACATGGGTCTTGGTTTTTTGCGATTTATGGTGGGTTAATTTTGCTTAGCAAAAACTATGCTATTGCATTGAGCTTTGGTTTCCTTTTTAGTGCTGTCTATCATTACTTCAGCTGTGGTACGGTAAATGATCATGAAACTCTTGCCAACCAATTCACGATTGGCGGTTCCAAAGTCTGCTGAAACAAAGTCGCCGTAAGCTCCACAAAAAACTAAATCTTCATCAGACTCGGTTTTAAAAACCAATTGGCAACTGGATCTGTCGCAATCGACAGAATGGAAAACAGCGTTAATCGTTTTAAGCGATGATCCGGCAGGCATTTCAATTCCCGCAGCGGTATCGACCGAAGCTGAATTTAAGTATACGGCGGAATCGTTGAGCGTGGAGTCGTTAAAATCCACAAAACTGCTGTCTGGGAAGATGCCGTTTCCATCGGAATAGTCTAAATCATTAGCGAAGTCTGATGTGTCATTCGACTCATCAGTCGGATTTGCCAAGTCGACCGGTTTCATTGCCTGATCACCGCATGAGAAAATTAGCAAGGCCGAAATAAAGTACAGCGGCAAGCAAAAGCGTTCAAATGCCTTAAAGGTCATTTACGTGTAAGTTTATTTTGCAAAGTTAATAATGCAGGGTTATCAATCTATCTATCTATCAAAGG
>JALRAP010000095.1:0-2341 GCA_023262505.1 Bacteroidia bacterium | reverse complement strand
TATGACTTTGCGTTTAAGGCTGAGTTTTGGAGTCATTTCACCTTTTTGAATGGAAAACTCCTCTGATAGCAGCTCTGCTTTCTTGATAGTTTCATGTTGACCTAGTGTCTTGTTTATAGACTCGATCTCTTCTTGAATCTTTTTCTTTATAATAGCATTAGACGCTAATTCAGCATTCGTATCAAACTTTAGACCCTGCGTGGCTGCCCATTCCCGAATATTTGTAAAAGCAGGTACAATCAATGCCGATGCGAATTTTTGGTTTTCGCCAATTACCATAGCCTGTTCTATGAATCTTGATTCTTTGAGTTTGTTTTCGATGTATTGGGGGGCTATGTATTTGCCTCCGGAAGTTTTGAAGATTTCTTTTTTGCGATCCGTTATTCTCAATTTGTCTCCTCTCCATTCACCGATATCGCCAGTGTGAAACCATCCATCCTTGTCAATCACTTCAGCAGTAAGGTCTGGACGCTTGTAATAACCTAGCATAAGATTGGGGCCTTTGGAAAGTATTTCTCCATCTTCAGCAATTTTGACTTCCACTCCTTGAATAAGCCTGCCTACGGTTCCTACTCCCATACCTCCGGGCTGCAAAGTGTTTACTGTAATAACGGGAGACGTTTCGGTCAAACCATATCCTTCCAAAATCGGGATACCGGCTGCCCAGAAAACCCTTGCCAATTTCGGATTCAGTGCTGCACCTCCGGAAACTATCGCTTTTACGTTACCTCCCAAAGCTTCACGCCACTTCGAAAAAACCAGTTTGCTTGCTATTGAAAGTTTGATTCTGTAGCCGGGAGTACCTGGATTCTCAGGGTCATACTTTAGACCGAGCTCCAAGGCCCACATAAACATCGATTTTTTGAAGCCATCCAATGCATTGCCTTTGGCCACTATTTTATCATAGACTTTTTCAATCAACCTTGGAACGGCGGAAAATGCTACTGGCTGAACTTCGCGGATGTTATCGCCAATGGTTTCCAAACTTTCAGCATACCATATCGAAGCTCCCAGGTACATATACAAGTAGGTGAGCATACGCTCATAAATATGATTCAATGGGAGGAAGCTAAGAACGCGATCGCCATTTTTTACGGGTGGAAGTTTTTGAACCGCCAGGAAATTACTGACCAGGTTGGTATGGCTCAGCATCACACCTTTGGGATCTCCCGTGGTGCCTGAAGTATAAATCAACGTGGCTAAATCGCCCGGTAAAATGGAGTCCCGAATGGATTTGATTTCTTCTTCAGCGGGATTTGATTTACCGACATCCAAAAGCTCTTGGAAGTTTTTGGCACCGGAAACTTTGTTGAACGTATAAATGGACGGTGGGTTGGTCCAATTTTGCACCAGATTTCTTGTTTTGGATTCCAGATCGGCACTGGATACAAATACCATACGTACCTCAGCATCCATCAGTATGAAATGGAGGTCATGGTCGCTGATGGTTGGATAAATGGGTACGTTGATGGCGCCTGCTTGTAGGATTCCTAGATCTGCGAAGTTCCATTCTGGCCGGTTATTGGAAATGATGGCAACTTTGTCGCCTTTCTTGATACCCAGGTGCAAAAGAGCATAGCTTACCAAGTCAACTTTTTCCTTGAACTCGGCGGTGCTGTATTTTTTCCATTGACCGTTTTCCTTTGCTGCCAATGCACATTCTTGAGGATACTCCCTTAGTTGGTGCTCTGGTATTTCGAATAGTTTAACAACCGACATAATAGTAGTTTGTTGATTGTAACAAATAAAGGCAATTTTGGGTTAATTTTAGCCAAATCAATGTAATGGTCTTGCACGATTTCACTAACAACCAACTGACCCGTTTACTGGGTATCCGGTTTCCAGTCATCATGGCACCGATGTTTCTAGTATCTAATGAGCGCATGATGCAGGAGGCAATGCTTCATGGTATAATGGGGGTTTTCCCATCACTCAATTTCCGTGAAAAAGGAGCACTGCCTGCATTGTTGGATGGCCTGAATAAATTCAAGCAAACAAATCAAACCACCGGTAGCTTTGGTGTCAATTTGATTGTGCAAAAAACCAATGTGCTGTATAAGGAGCACTTGGAACATTGCGTGGCCGCAAGGGTTCCATTTTTCATCACCTCATTGGGAAATCCTGAAGAGGTAATCCATAGGGCTCACGCCTATGGTGCAAAAGTCTTTTGTGATGTGACCAATCTCAAACATGCTGAAAAGTGCGCATCCATTGGATGTGATGGGTTCATTGCTGTCGGCCAGGGTGCGGGAGGACATGCGGGTCCTCACCCGCTATCGGTTCTTATACCGGCTTTGCGAAGGGATTTTCCGAATATTCCAGTAGTAGCAGCAGGTGGCAT
>JALRAP010000094.1 GCA_023262505.1 Bacteroidia bacterium | reverse complement strand
CACGGAATATAAGTTTAGAGGTAATAAAGAATGAAAAACTGGTTTGGAAAAACCAGGGATGCAGCTTGATCGATTTGGGTGATGGAATTCTCAACTTGGAGTTTCACACGAAAATGAATGCTATCGGTGGCGAGGTTTTAGAAGGAATCCATAAGTCTATCGATCTGGCCGAAAAGGATTTCAAAGGCTTGGTTATTGCCAACGAAGGGGCAAACTTTTCTGCAGGCGCCAATCTTGCTCTGGTTTTCATGTTGGCTATCGAGCAAGAATATGATGAGTTGGATTATGCAATTCGAGCTTTTCAGAACACCAACATGAGGGTTCGTTATTCAAACATCCCCGTTATTGTTGCTCCGCATGGCCTGACTTTGGGTGGTGGATGTGAAATGCTTTTGCATGCCGATTGTGCGGTGGCATCCGCTGAAACCTATACCGGATTGGTAGAATTTGGAGTTGGTTTGATTCCGGGTGGGGGCGGTACCAAAGAGTTCGCCTTAAGGTTCAGCGATTCTTTGGAAGAGGGCGACATGGAGACTAATGGGCTCAGAAACAGATTTTTGACAATAGCCATGGCCAAAGTATCCACATCCGGACATGAGGCCTACGACCTAGGGTTCCTTCGCGAAGGTCGAGACATCGTTTGCATGAATCGCAACGAATTGATTTTAAGTGCTAAAAGAAAAGCATTGGAACTTGCTGATGCTGGATATCTAATGCCTATAAAACGAAAAAACATCCGGGTTTTAGGTAAATCAGCCTTAGGAATGGTTCTTGCGGGTGCCAATGCCATGCTAGCAGGTAACTTTATCTCCGAGCACGATTATAAAATCTCAGAAAAGTTGGGCTATATCCTGTGTGGAGGTGATCTTTCTGCCCCTTCCCTTGTTTCCGAACAATACCTGTTAGACCTTGAAAGAGAGGCATTTATGTCGCTTTGCGGAGAAAAAAAGACTTTGGAAAGAATCCAAAGTATACTGACTAGCGGTAAGCCGCTTCGGAATTGAACATTCTTTTATTACTTTTAGGCCTTGGGTTTTAATGTAGTAAAGTCCAAATTCGAATGAAAAGACCACTTTATCATATGAGCGCGATAATACGATTGACCGTTCTGTTTCTATTGCTCCCACTCTTGACGTTTGCACAAACAGAAGAGAAGCCCAAGTACGCTCCCGGCAAGGAAAAGCACAAAAACAAAACTGACGAAATAGGTCAAAAACAAGGAGTTTGGAAGTTTTATAATTCCAATGGCGAACTGCTTCATGAAATTGAATACATGAACGATGTTCGTCATGGTATGTCTAAACGCTTTTACCCTTATTCCAAAATTATGGAAGAGACCGAATACCAAAACGGTGTTAAGGAGGGTACTTACATTCGATATTACTATTCTGGAAACGTGAAGCAAGAAGGTGAGTATTTGGAAGGTAAGAAAAATGGCAAATGGACCAAGTATTTCGAGTCTGGAGAAATACAGGCCGAGACCCCTTACAATAAGGGCAACAAAGACGGAGAGTGGAAAATATACAATAGGAAAGGCACCTTGATTAGCACCGCTACCTATAAAGATGGTGTTGATGTAGCTGCAGCTGCAGCTGAAAAAGCTGAAGCTGACAAGAAAGCAGCTGAGGCGAAAAAGAAGACTGACGCAAAAAATCCTAAAAAGGATGAAAAAGGCGGAGGTGCCCCTGCTCCAACTCCGTCGCCTGCTCCTGCACCAGCACCTGGTACAACACCTGCTCCCAAGAAATAATTCCTTAAAATGGACGCTTTTCTGCTGACCGGCTACCGATCCGCCGTTGGTAAGGCCCCTCGTGGCATGTTTCGGTCGGTCAGGCCGGATGACTTAGCCGCTCACATAGTCCGACATTTGGTTAATTCCATTCCCGGATTTGAACAGGAGTGGATTGATGACGTAATTGTTGGAAATGCAACTCCAGAAGCCGAACAAGGTTTGAATATCGGTAGGATGATTTCTCTTTTAGGCCTGGATACCGTAAAGGTTCCAGGTATGACAATAAATCGATATTGCGCATCCGGACTTGAAACTATTGCCATTGCAGCTGCAAAAATTCGATGTGGAATGGCAGATTGCATCATTGCTGGCGGAGTGGAAACCATGTCGCCTATACCTTTTGGCGGTTGGCGCATTGTACCAAACTACCATGCTGCCAAGGAACACCCTGAGTGGTATTGGGGAATGGGATTGACCGCCGAGGCCGTAGCAAAAGAATTCAACGTTTCAAGAGCGGATCAAGACAATTTTGCTTTTGAATCGCACCGTAAAGCCTTGGAAGCAATCAAATCAGGAAAATTTGTCGAGCAGATTGTCCCCTTTGAATACAAGGAAACATATTTGGACGAAAACGAAAAGAAGAAAACCAAGTCTACGATACTAGACACAGATGAGGGTCCAAGGTCAGATACAACGATTGAGAAATTATCATCATTGAAACCCGTTTTCAATGCAAAGGGCTCTGTTACGGCCGGTAACTCCAGCCAAACAAGTGATGGAGCTGCCTTTGTAATGGTCGTATCCGAACAGTTCCTGAAGCGGATTAACATACCACCCATGGCACGTTTCATGGGTTATTCCGTTACCGCACTTGAGCCGAGGATCATGGGGGTTGGTCCGGTTACGGCAATACCGGCAGTACTGAAAAAAACGGGGCTTTCCCTGAACGATATTAACTTAATTGAACTCAACGAAGCTTTCGCAAGCCAGTCATTGGCTGTAATTCGTGAATTGAATTTGGACCCCGAAAGAGTTAATTTAAATGGTGGCGCCATAGCATTAGGACACCCACTTGGCTGCTCAGGAGCCAAACTAACCGTACAAATCACCCACGAACTGAGAAGGAGAAAACAACGATACGGTATGGTTACAATGTGTGTTGGAACTGGGCAAGGAGCAGCCGGTGTTTTTGAGTTGCTGAACTGAACCTTTCAGAAATAAATCCGTTCAAACATTATGACCTGAATCCATCAGGTCTTTATATAACTTTGATAAAAAGTCCAAGGTATGTCAGCACAATCCACCATCCATTCAAAAGGCGGCCGATTCATCATCAGCGAAACTAATCCAAGTGAAATTTTCATTCCGGAAGAATTCAACGAAGAGCATCGAATGATGGCTTCAATGGCAGATGATTTCCTGGATGCGGAAGTGTTTCCTATACTTGATCGAATTGATTCCATGGAACCTGGACTCATGCCTAGCCTATTGGATAAAGCCGGCGCACTTGGACTGCTGGGCGTTTCGATCCCCGAGGAGTATGGCGGCTTCGGGAAAGATTTCATGACAAGCATGCTCTTGACTGAAAAAGCAGGCGCTGGACATTCTTTTGCTGTAGCCATGGCTGCGCATACAGGTATCGGAACTTTGCCTATTCTCTATTTCGGAACCAAAGCTCAAAAGGATAAATACTTGCCTAAGCTTGCCACAGGAGAATTAAAAGCGTCCTATTGCCTCACTGAGCCAGGATCTGGTTCAGATGCCTTAGCTGCAAAAACAAAAGCCGTACTCACCGATGATGGCAACCATTATATTCTGAATGGCCAAAAGATGTGGATCACCAATGCCGGCTTTGCTGATGTGTTCACGGTGTTTGCCCAAGTTGATGGAGATAAATTCACAGGCTTCATTGTTGAAAAAGGAACACCTGGTCTATCATTGGGCGAGGAGGAACACAAAATGGGAATCAAAGGATCATCTACACGTCAAGTGTTTTTCAGTGACTGCAAAATCCCGAAAGAAAATCTTCTAGGAGAAATCGGAAAAGGTCACTTGATTGCCTTTAACATCCTAAATATCGGTCGAGCCAAATTGGCAGGAGCCGCGTTAGGAGGTTGTAAGCGTGTATGCTCTGCATCATTGACCTACGCAAATACAAGAGAGCAATTCAAAATGCCAATCGCGAAATTCGGCGCTATCAAACACAAGCTGGCTGAGCAGGCTATAAGAACCTTCGTAATGGAATCCGCCCTCTACAGAACAAGCCATCAAATAGATGAAATGGAGAAAAGCCTTTTATCGGAAGGATTGGCTTTCGACAAGGCATTGTTGGGAGCTGCTGAAGAATTCGCGGTAGAGTGTGCCATTCTGAAAGTATTGGGATCCGAAGTTCTGGATTTCGTAGTGGATGAAGGTGTTC
>JALRAP010000093.1 GCA_023262505.1 Bacteroidia bacterium | reverse complement strand
CATCCGCGCAAATTCGCTTAATAAAAAAATTCGTGTTCTTTTTATTCCCAACCTGATAATCGGCGCTATTTCTTATTACAAACAGGTCGATCGGATTCATAACGGAATTTCTTTACCAACAGGTTTTTTGTTTAACCAATCCAACAAATCCTCATTTTCAGAAAATTAGAAATAGACGGGAAATGAATTATTAACAATCAAAAGATATTCGAATAGTGCACTTGTAACTCAGAAAAGTTAAGAATATGTTTGAAATCGGCAAAAAAATCATTAAATTGTGTCTCGCAAATATTTAAAAATCAATAGTTTTCAAAAATTACCCTAAAAATAATATCGCTCGCCACCTAAAATGCAAGGTTTACCCAACAATTGATAAAAGTCCTAGCCTTGAAGGTGCAAATTCGCGTTGGTTCTCAATTCCTGAAAAACTAATCCAAAAACCATTTCAAATGAAAAATCAAACTTTACGGTTTTGGGCCTTGATAGGTATGATGCTCATGTCTAAGTTGACCTACGGCCAAACATTGCCTTTTACTGCCAATTGGAACGATAAGTATCAAAACACATCTTCCAACAACTTCTCAAATGAAGCCCGCAAGGTTGTAACAAACCCATCCAACGGCTTCGTTTATATTTTGGCAGATGTTACTTCCGACCTAGACTCTGCCGGTATCCAAAGCACCCAAACCTTCAATTATACGGTGCTGCTGCAATATGATACACTAGGAAACATATTGAATACCGTTATCATCAACGTTGGCGCTCACACGGTAGCAGGATTCGACCGCTCCAGTGCATTTGGTTTGGAATTGGATGCCAGCGGTAATGTGTATGTGGGATATAACAGCTTTACCAATCCTACATCATATGATGTAAACATCAGTAAATACACAAGCAACCTGAATGAGCTTTGGAATTACCAATTCAACCCAACCAGCTCAGATGTTGGAATCGACATGAAGGTTTCAACCACAGGAATAGCCTACAGTATCGTTAAAAGTATAGGTACTGGTGGTGCCGTTCGCCACCGCATCATACGAGCATTCGGACCTGGAAGCGCGACTACCACCTACTTCAACTTCACTATCACCAATGATTATTATACCAGTCTTGCCATCGACAATTCACAGTTCCTTTACCTGGCAGGGTATCGCCCTTCATCTGTAACCGGTACAGGCAAGCTGATCTCTACAGCTTGTGTTTCTACCGGATCAACACCATTCCTTAAATGGTCGAGCATTGATAACTGTGGTACTGTTGCAGGCGATGATGTTGCCAGGCACATAGTGGTTGGACCTGATGGATTCCTTTATATGGTAGGATATTCTACCGGCAATGCACAACACGGTATAGATGCTTTCACATTTAAGTTGGCTCCCAGCACTGGAAAGAAAGTTTGGGAAAACTTCATCAACAACACCCTCACCGATGGTGCATTCTTGGTAAATGTTCCCGACCTATCTACAGTAAATGTGGGATGGACTTCTGGCAGCGTGGCGAGTGTAGATCAAATCAGCGCTACTACCGGTTTGTTAAACAGGAGGGTGTCCTATTCGCCTGCCCCGGCCCCGCCCTATACTTCGCTCGGACAAACCACCATCTCTGGAATGGTTACATCAACCGTTGGTAAGAATGTTTACTTGACCGGCACTATTGGAGCAACCAATGCAGGACAAAACTTTGAAGCCGCCTGGTTGGTGAAGTTCAACTTCTCTTCGCGAAGCACCGCACCCAGGATCGAAAACGTAACAGGTGTTGAAGGAAGCTTCGCGCAAAGCAAACGTGCTTCTGGAATTGCTTTAGATAACTCTAGGTCCAATGTTTATTGGACTCGGGATATCACAGAAACCTTCGCATCCCATCTTCAAGAAAAAATCGAGGTTAGTTCATTGGAAGGCTCAGGCACTTTCCGCACGCAACAACTACCAACCGATTCAGACAACCTTACCATTTATCCCAATCCTGTGCAAAATGAGCTGCGCATAATCGGATGCAATGAGCCCCGAGCATGGCAAATTGTGAACCTTTTCGGCCAAATAGTTGTAAAAGGTATTCTACAAATTAATAACACGCTGAATACTAGCAATTTACCAGAGGGTTCATATCTTCTTCAAATCGATGGCCACCCACCTAAACCATTCGTTAAGACAAGTAAATAGTTCACTTACCAAAAAATAACATTACCAAATTGTTTGCGGCCATACCTTGCCAATACAATTAATCATGTTTGGTCATATAATTCGAAACAGTAAAATCTCAAATTAAAGCCTATGCAAAAAACCAAACCGTTCCGAAAACTGATGCAACTTTTTACCGCAGCGGTAATCATGTTGTTCTCTGTCCAGGCCATAGCCCAAAACAGCTCCAAGAGCAGCAATTCCTCTGCCGAAGCAATCGATCCAGTTCAAGTATATCTTGAAAAAAACACGGATGGTGCCTTGGTAAGGCTCTACAAGCTGAGTCCGGAAGACAAAGACATCATCAGGGCCATGAATATCTGGTACATCCAAAATGATCTTTCCCAAATTGAAAAAATGAGTGCCGCAGATTTGAAGATGTTGGATATTGAAGCAATGTCTTTGAACAACACCTTTAAGCAAATAGATGATTTGGTTCGCCAAGGTAATTCATATGACCGCGCAAAATTACATGTATTGAATAACCAGGAGAACGCCAAAATCCAGCCTAGCCAAACACCCGGCTTCATGGCAGCTCCATCCAAATAACCCTCTGTCCATCGCCTTTGTACTTGTTTCAAAGGTTTCATCATATCAACCCCAATTAGCATAAGAAAAACTCAAAACCAAAAAAAATGAAACAAACTAACTACAACACACGCACGATTACCAGGTGGCTGTTGAGTTTGGCGATGATGGTTCTTTCTTTGAACCTGTCTTTAGCACAGACTACTGTCACAATCGGGTCTGGAACCACCACAAGTTCCTTCTACCCAATTTACACATGCTACGGTTACAACTACAGTCAGCAGATTTATACCTCTGCTGAGATGATTGCCGGTGGAGCTATTCCAGGAGGCCAAATCACCCAGGTTAAGTTCTTTTACAATAGCGGTGGTACATCTTTCGCCCTGTGGAATAACTGGCAAGTTTACTTGGGCAATACTGCTCTAGGTAACTTCACAGGAACCACAGGTTGGATATCCTCAGCGAGCATGACTTCCGTATTCAACGGTAACATCCCAACGCCCGTTGCAGGTACTTGGCTTACACTGAACCTTACCACTCCATTTACTTGGACCGGTGGTAACCTGGTGGTAGCTGTAGATGAAAACACCCCAAGCTACAGTTGTACGGCTGCATGGCGCTCATTTACTACCACAGCAGCTGCTGGACCACGTAGTATCCTATATTACAGTGACGTAACCAACCCAAGCCCTGCTGCGCCTCCCACAGCTAACAATAGCAACACCACCACTCGTTCTCAACTGCAGTTGACCATGACAGGTGGTGCCGCCTGTTCAGGCGCTCCTAATGCCGGAACGGCTTCCGCGAGTGTTGGAACTGCTTGTGCGGGTACTGCCTTCAACCTTTCTGCTACCGGTATCACTTCCGCCAGCGGTATGTCGTACCAATGGCAGGTTTCTACCAATGGAGGTTCTACCTGGACAAATATCCCTGGAGCTACCACTAGCTCGGCTTCGGTAACACAATCCGTTGCCTCTTCATACCAATTGGTATCTACCTGTACAAATAGTGGGCAGTCTGCAACATCCAACGCGGTTGCTGTAGCTCAGAACCCATTCCTAAATTGCTATCCTGCATCCAACGCTACCTCAACAGCTGATGAAGAAATCTTCAACGTAACTGTAGGTAATATCAACCAATCCTCCGTTTGCGGAACACTTGCACCCGGTGCAGGTTCCATTGCCAACCAGTATTCCAACTACAAGGGTGTTGCAGGCGGTATCATCTACAAAGGTAACACCGAGCCCTTCTCATTAACCTTGGGTTACTGCGGAACTACAGCTTACTCTAACATGGCGGCTATTTACATCGATTACAACCAAAACGGTTCGTTTACCGATGCAGGTGAAGCGGTTTACACCAAACCTTATGGCGCATTAACATTCCCTTCGCAGGTTGTTTCTGGCACCTTCGTAGTTCCCGCCACTGCAGCTACAGGTATCACTGGTATGCGTATCGTTTATGTAGAGTCATCT
>JALRAP010000092.1 GCA_023262505.1 Bacteroidia bacterium | reverse complement strand
ACACGTTGCCTCTGTCCTGTAGCACAAGAGACAAGAGTAGATGAGTATTAGACGTAGTAAAGTGCATCGCTTCCAGCAGCGCTGCCTGTGTTTTGGGAGGCGTACGGTTGATCTCATCCGCCAAAATGATGTTGGCGAATAAAGGACCTTTCACGAATTTGAAATTACGTGAGTCATCCAAGATTTCAGTTCCGATAATGTCGGAAGGCATCAAATCGGGCGTAAACTGAATACGGTTGAATTCAAGTCCCAATACCCGAGCTATGGTGTTTACGAGCAAGGTCTTTGCCAATCCGGGCACACCCACCAACAAACAGTGGCCTTGCGAAAAGATGGAAATCAATACATCGCGAACTACTTCGTCCTGACCGATGATCACCTTGGAGATTTCAGTACGTAAAGTCTGGTACTTACGCACCAGGTCGTTCAGTGCTTCTACATCGGATGGGTAGTTGGTGGCCATATCAGGGATTTTTTTGTTTTTCGGTTTTGTTCAGCCAGCGCTTCAATGAGGCGCAGGATATGTATTCGTTCGCCACATGGATGTACGTGGTCTTTTGCTTTTGATCAACCCATTTCTCCAGCACTTCATTCTCTTTTTGTGTCTGGGCTGCCTCTTGTATGCGTTGGTAATCATCTGTTAGGTTGGCAGTGTGTGGTGTGGAGCGAGATTTCAGATAGAGGATGCGAAAGGCGGTGTTGCCTACTGCCGATAGCGATTGTGCAGGCGCCGCTATTTCACCAACACTCATTTTTTCCAGTTGGAAAAACACGGCTGGGTCAACCTCGTCAGCTTCGAATCGCGCAATACCAGTACGGGGATTTACGACGTTTCCGCCATTGTATCTGGAATCCGTATCGCTGGAATACTTCTGAGCTGCATCACCAAATGAAATCGTCTTGGCGAGTATCTGGGCATGCAGGCTGTCGGCTTTCGCTTTGGCTTTGGCAATGTCTTCTGCACCAAACGTGGGCTTGATGAGGATGTGACGCGCGTTGATTTGTTCTCCACGGCGCTCAATCATCTGTATCAAATGGAATCCGAACTTGGTTTCAACCACTTCGGAAACTTCACCGGCACGTAATCTGAAAGCTACCGATTCAAACTCTGGAACAAAGTCACCCCGTCCAACAAATCCCAATTCACCACCGTTTTTAGCAGAACCGTCTTGCGAGTACAGGATGGCCAAGGTGGCGAAATCTTCGCCGCTTAGCACGCGCTTGCGGTATCCTTCCAAGCGCTCTTTAACGCGTTTCTTCTCTTCATCACTCACCGGTACGTCGATGATGATCTGTCCGTATTCGATTTCGGCATTGATGAATGGCAGGCTGTCTTTCGGTATGCTATTGTAGAAGTCCCTTACATCGGCAGGGGAGATGTTCACGTTCTTGGTAACGCTGCCTTGCATGTTCTGGGTCAGCAACTGGTCTTTGATCAATGGGCGGAATTCGTCGCGTATCTCGGGAATGCTCTTCTCGTAGTATTCCTCCAACTTAGTTTGAGAGCCCAGCTGGTTGATCATGTAATTGATCCTGCGATCCAACTCGCCATCAATCTGTCCATCGTTTACTTCAACGCTATCCAATATGGCTTGATTGAGCAGGAGTTTATTCAGCAACAACTGGTCGGCTACGCGGCATCGCAAGTCGCCATCATCCTTGGCACCTTGCAGAATCAATTGCTGGTATTGCGCTTCGATCTCAGACTTGAGCAGGATTTTGCTGCCGGCTACCGCCGCAACCTGGTCGATGATCTGTTCCTTGGGCTGGGTGAGTGCTACCGTTGGCGCAAAGGCCAATGCAAGTAATATCTTAGTTGCCGAATATTTCAAATTCATTTTTCTTGAGCGCTTCATCATAAATCGATTTCTCCATGTCACGAATCACATCGAGCTTTTTCTTGTTTACTATCAAGGCACGGATATCCTCTTCCACGAAACTCAGCGGCGATTGGCTTTCACGAATCTTGTAATCTTTGATCTTCACAAAATACAGGTCCGTAGAGTCTTCGGCCTCGATGGTGGAGTTGTTACGAAGGTAAGACTCCTTGTCGAAAAAACGTACGGGAATTTTCTTCAACAATTCATCGAAAGAGTGCCAAGTGGTGTCGTCGGGCATGAAGTCGGTGGCGAACTTGTTGCAATACTCTTCGAGCAGCTTACGTTCCTTGGCGGTGTTCGATTTGTACCACACACGAACTTGGTTCACCTTGGGAGCGTTTTTCTTTACTTTCACATAAAGTGCTTTCACGATATTATCGCGCAGTTGGAAATTCGCTTTATTGTCGTTGTAATACTGTTCAATTTCGCTTTTGGATACGGTTGTATCCAGGTTCTGGCGGATGATTTCCCTTTCGTAGCTGTAACGAATCAGCGAGTTGCGGTATTGCTCCAGCTTACGGTCAACGTCCTTCAATTCTTCAGCCAAGTTGGCTTCGGCCTTGTCGAGCACCAACCTATTGCGAATCCAGCTTTCGATGTAGCTTTTGGCAAGCTGGATACTGTCTTTGGCAGGTAGTCCCGGTGTGATAATGGTGGAAAGCTCGTCGCGATACAGGAATTCATCATGTACGCGCGCCACGGCATCCTTTTCGGGCTCCTCTTTGAAGCGGTCTGCCAGTTGGCATCCCCCAAAGGGAAACAAAAGGCATACGGCAAGCAACAATCCTTTCGGATCATAGACTATCGCTTCCTTATGCCATCCTCCAATCACTTTCCAGAGAAGGAGTCGAGCACGTCGTTGTTCACCTTGTATGGATACTTGGCACGGAGCTCATCGATCCACATTTTTTCGAGGTGACTCTGGTAGTCGGCAGTAATCACACCTTTGGCTTCGTCGATGTTCTTAGGCATTGGCTCCAATACCTCCATAACGTGCACAAATACAACTGAGTTGTTTTTGTTCGTGTTTGGTGTGATGCCCACTTTCCATTCGATGCCGTCGATGATGTCGCTTTCACCTTTAACGAATTTGGAAGTCTTGGTGTTCACGTTCAGCTGGGATTCTTTGTTAAGCTCGGCCGTGATTTCCACCATGGCTTTGCCTTTTTGGATCAGCTTGCGCGCTTTGTTGGCGATCTTTTCGTTGGCACATGTATAGATGACCGCGTTGCAACGCTGCGGATGCATGTATTTGGTTTTGTTCTTTTCATAGAACTCCTTAAGCCCAACTGTATCCTTCACCGCTTTGGACCATACTTTTTGATCTGTAAGGTCGAAGAGTAGGATGCCATCGCGGTACTCTTGCATCAAGGCTTTGAATTCAGGATACTTGGAATCGAGCATGGCTTCTTCGTGATTCAAACAGGTCTCATTTACGAACTGGTCATACATCTGCATGCCGATTTGCTGGGCATTGCCGGTTTGTTTCTTGGTTTGGTGATTGCTGATGAAGACGGCAAAGTCTTGCTGCGTGAAATCCTTTCCTGCGAACTTGAAAACGGATTTGTTCATACCATTGGCTTTATCTGCGGTCCACTCACCTTTCACCAGGCTGGAGTCTAGCTTCATAATCAGTTCTTCCTTGTTCTTGGGAGTCTCGGTGAATCCGTATTCCTTTTTGATGCGCGCAATCATGGAGTTTTTGCTCACTTCAGAACGGCTGTCGCGGGCAATCTGGGTCTTGAGTTCGTTTTTCTTCTGATCGAATGTTGGAACAGGTTTGCGCTCTATACGCTTGATGATGTGCCAGCCATAGCTGGTCTTCACAGGTTCTGTGTAGTCGCCATCGTTCTTTAATTCGAAAGATGCTTTTTCGAACTCAGGAACCATACGGCCTGTGCCGAAAGGAGGGAGGAGGCCTTGGTTTTTGGCAGAGCCTTTGTCTTCAGAGAACTTCACTACCAGGTCTTCGAATTTCTCACCGGCCTTTAGCTTGGCGTAAATCTCATCGATTTTCAGTTTAGCTGCCGCGCGTGCCGAGTCGGTGGCATCCATACCGGCTTTCACCATGATGTGTGCAACACGAACCTCGCCTTGTGCGTCGCGCACATCGTGAACTTTTATGATATGGTATCCGAACTTGGTACGCACGGGCATAGAGATTTGTCCGGGCTTTGTGTTGTAGGCAGCCGTTTCAAAAGGATAAACCATTTGCATGCCGGTGAAATAACCGAGGTCGCCACCGTTTTCAGCTGCAGAGGGGTCATTGGATGAATCGCGGGCAACTTTGTCGAATGCGGCACCCTTCATGAGCATATCGCGGATTTTCATGGAGCGGTTGTATGCCTCCAAGGTGTCTTTTGGAAGCGCATCGGGAGCAACATTGATGAGGATGTGGCTTGCGCGAACGTCTTTCAACATACGGTTATAGGCTTCCTGCAACAAGGCCTCAGTGACTTCCTTGTCCGTCATGTAAGGCTGCGCAAGCTGTTTGCGATAACCTTTCAATTCGTTGATGAAGGTGATGCCTGTATCAAGTTTCAAGGTCTCTGCTTCGCGCACTTTCAACTTATAGTTGATATATAGCTGAACGTATTCGCGAAGATCGGCCATGTCATAAGCACCTTCCTTCTGGTTGTTTTTACGGTACACCTTCTCGAATTCCGATTTGGTGATGGAGGCGCCGT
>JALRAP010000091.1:4506-4816 GCA_023262505.1 Bacteroidia bacterium | reverse complement strand
ATGTAAGCGTTTATCCAAACCCTGCCAAAAACAGCTTTACTGTTTCGTTCAACGATATCGGCAACGAGATTCCTGTATCCATCGAGCTGCGTAATCTGCAAGGGCAAATTGTTGAGACCAGGAAGCTGAATGGCATGGCTGATGTACAGTTCAACGTTTCCAAACTGTCGCCCGGTATGTATATGATTCGTGTTATGTTGGAAGGTGGTGATGTGGTGGAGAAATCGGTTGTAGTAGAGTAGTAGGTGGTAGGTGGTAGGTGGTAGGTGGTAGGTGGTAGGTAGTAGGTAGTAGTTAGTAGGTGGTAAGT
>JALRAP010000091.1:0-4407 GCA_023262505.1 Bacteroidia bacterium | reverse complement strand
TAGTAAGTAGTAAGTAGTAAGTAGTAAGTAGTAAGTAGTAAGTAGTAAGTAGTAAGTAGTAAGTAGTAAGTAGTAAGTAGTAAGTGCCACTCACCACCCACTACCCACCACATATATATAGGAAACGCGGATTGAGAAAGTTAAATCTCGGTCCGCGTTTTTGTTTTATTTGGCTGCTAAGGTTGATGATATTTCCGCTTTGCTGGATTCAAATTTCGGATTGAACTTAAACTATTAATCGGTCACTGATTTTTACATCTAATGCTTGGGGAGCTACGCTCCCCGCCCCATGGCGAAAATAAATTTCAAAAAATCGAGCTCCAAGTTTTCGAATGAACTTAAACGTTTAATTTATTTCGGGTATTGAAAGAAACAACTGGGAACTATGATCACTAGCTCGGTGCTATATTACCATTAAGTTAAAAGTTACAAGTAACATGTGACAAGTTCAGCATACCGCCACTGCCCTCCGCCACCGCCACCGCCACCGCCTCCCGCTACTGCCACTAGTACTGCTACTGGTACTGCCACCGCCACCGCCTACCGCTTTGCTCTGAGCCAACGCTTGAATTCTATTAGTAAAAGCACTTGAAATACCACTTTGGGAATGCTATATTTGTAAATATGAAATCTGATTTAATCAAGAGTGAACTTATTGAATGGTTATCCCAATTGGATGACAAAAGCATTTTGACCTCTTTGCTTCAATTCAAAAAGTCGGCACAGGCAGGTGATTGGACAAATACATTAACCAAATCTCAATTGGAGTCATTACAACGAGGATTAGCCGATTTGGATGAGAACAAAGTTGTTTCATCCGAAACTTTTTGGGGCTCATATGGCCGAAAGGTATAGTGTTTTTTGGACCCAGGAAGCGCAGCAACAAGTCAATCGAATTCTTCAGTTCATCCAAGAAAATTGGACGGAAAAGGAATGTCAGGATTTTCTAGATATTTTATTCCATTTCGAAAGGACTGTTTCATCTTTTCCCAAATCCTTTAAGGAATCTCAAAGACTCAAAGGTTGTAGGCTTGGTTTTGTTCACAGGCATATAACAGCCGTTTATAAGTTGTCAAAGAACAGGATTACAGTTGTAACAGTTATTGATAACAGAATGGATCTGGAGCGTTAGGATTCGAAATCCGTGGCTAACCGCTCAATCCGTATTCATTTTTTACCGCCTACCGCCTACCGCCTGCTGCTACCGCCATCCGCTACTGCCACTGGTACTGCCACTGCTTACGGCTTTTTAAGCACCATCTCCTTTTTCCCGTAATCAATCACCGCTTTGGTGCGCTTTAAAATGTCGCCGCCGATTACGCCGTCGATTGGTTTCATGCCCATAAGGGTGTAGGAGTTGTTTACGTGCGATAGGTCGAGCACCACGAAGTCGTTGTCGGAAAATACCATTTCGCCGATTTTCAGTTTTTCGATGTGGACCAGCATGCTCTTCATCTTGCTGGTGCCTAATCCTGCAGACAGGATCTTGATGCGCTCCAGGGCATCTTTACCCAAAAGTTCTTCAATGCGCGATTTGTCGAACACCGTTTGTGATGCGCCTGTATCTATCACCATACGGATACTTCTGTTGTTCAGCTTTGCGGATACTACGGGATGACAACCGTTCTGCTCGATTTTTAACAGTCGGATGGGGACGCGTACGGATTTCTTGTTAGCCATGGGCCAATGTTACAAATAAAAAGGGACATCATTGCTGATGTCCCCCGAAGTAAGCCGACTTGTGGTTAGGTCCGCGCTACTTCTAAAGAAAAATCATTTGGCGGTGGCTTGCATGCCATCCAACACGTTCATCACTTCTTTCACTGCGCCGGCTGAATTGGTGAGCAATTCTTTCTCATCGGCATTCAGTTGCAATTCGATGATTTCCTCGATACCGTTTTTGCCAAGCTTTACCGGTACGCCGAGGTAGATGTCTTTCATTCCGTATTCGCCTTGCAGCCATGCGCAGCAAGGGAAGATTCGCTTCTGGTCGCGTACGATGGCCTCCACCATTTGTGCGGCAGCTGCTCCTGGTGCGTACCAAGCGGAAGTACCCATCAGGTTCACCAATTCGCCACCACCGGTTTTAGTGCGCTCAACAATGGCGTTGAGTTTGTCGGCAGCGATGAGTTCGGTTACAGGAATACCGGCAACAGTGGTATAGCGAGGTAGTGGTACCATGGTGTCGCCATGTCCACCCATTAATACGGCTTGTATGTCTTTTGGTGAGGTGTTCAAAGCGTCGGCTAGGAATGCGCGGTAACGAGCGGTATCTAATATTCCAGCCATACCGAACACACGCTTGGAGTCGATACCTGCGGTTTGATATGCGCAGTAAGTCATCACATCAAGTGGGTTCGACACCACCACGATGATCGTGTTGGGCGAATACTTCATGATGTTCTCGGTTACCGAACGCACGATGCCGGCGTTGGTAGCGATCAAATCGTCGCGGCTCATACCGGGCTTGCGTGGAAGTCCGGATGTGAT
The DNA here is from genome assembly GCA_023262505.1 of Bacteroidia bacterium. Classification (GTDB taxonomy): domain Bacteria; phylum Bacteroidota; class Bacteroidia; order AKYH767-A; family OLB10; genus JALRAP01. The sequence goes on along the minus strand of JALRAP010000091.1, from coordinate 1,917 downwards.
GACCACCACATCTGAACCTGCAGTTGCGGCGTAATCGTTGGTGCTGCCTTTGATGCGCGTGTCGTACAGGTTGATGGGCGATGTTTGCCACATGTCGAGGGATTTGCCTTCGGCAATGCCTTCTTTGATATCGAGGAGGATGACTTCGTTGCACAGCTCTTTGTGTGCAATCACATTGGCACAGGTGGATCCTACGTTACCAGCGCCTACTACGGTTACTTTCATGATGTGCGGATGGATTGTGTTATGAGTGATATTTGATTGTTGTTATGCGTCGATTTTGGCGTAGCGCGAGTTCTTCTCGATGAAGTCGCGGCGTGGAGGAACCTCGTCGCCCATGAGCATGGCGAAGATGCGGTCTGCTTCGGCAGCGCTTTCGATGGTTACTTGCTTGAGTGTGCGAAACTCAGGGTTCATGGTGGTGCTCCACAATTGTTCGGCGTTCATTTCTCCAAGACCCTTGTAGCGCTGGATGGTTACTGATGATTCTTTGCCTTCGCCAGCCAGTTCTTTGGTGAGTTGTTCGCGCTGTTGGTCGTTCCAGCAGTAACGCTCCTCTTTTCCTTTTTTCACCAAGTAGAGTGGAGGTGATGCGATGTAGATGTATCCTTTTTCAATCAACTCCTTCATGTGACGGAAGAAGAAGGTGAGGATGAGGGTTGTGATGTGGCTTCCATCCACGTCGGCATCGGTCATGATCACGATCTTGTGGTAGCGTAAGCGTTCGGTATCAAGCGCCATGCGGTCGTCGATGGTTCCCTTACGCACACCGAGGGCAGTGTAGATGTTTCGGATTTCTTCGTTCTCCAGGATTTTGTGATCCATGGCTTTCTCTACGTTCAGGATCTTACCGCGCAGTGGCAAAATCGCTTGGAAGGCACGGTTACGTCCTTGCTTGGCGGTTCCACCGGCCGAATCTCCCTCTACCAGGAACAGCTCGCATATTTCGGGATTGCTTTCGGAGCAATCGGATAGTTTGCCGGGAAGGCTGCTTCCTGAGAAGGCGCCTTTGCGTTGCACCATCTCGCGTGCTTTACGAGCGGCGTGGCGCGCAGTGGCAGCCAATACCACTTTAGCCACGATGGCGCGTGCTTCTTTCGGATGCTCTTCTAGGTAATCGGAGAGCATTTTGGAAACTGCCGTATCAACAGCTCCCATTACCTCACCGTTACCGAGCTTGGTTTTGGTTTGTCCTTCGAACTGCGGCTCCTGCACCTTCACTGAAATCACACAAGTGAGACCTTCACGGAAATCGTCCCCGTTTATTTCAAACTTCAGTTTGGAAAGCAGTCCTTCTTTTTCAGCATAGGTCTTCAGTGTACGCGTCATCGCCCTGCGGAAACCCGATAGGTGCGTACCGCCTTCGTGTGTGTTGATGTTGTTTACATAGGAGTGCACGTTCTCGTTGAAGGATGTGTTGTATTGCATGGCCACTTCGATGGGAATGCCACCGCTGTCGCCTTCCATGTGAATACATTCCTCCATTAGTTTCTCGCGGGCCGAGTCGAGGTATTCTACGAACTCGATGAGTCCTTTTTCGGAGTAGAAGGTTTCGCTGTTAGTTGGCTCGCCATTGGCATCGAGTTCACGCAAGTCTGAAAGTGTAATGCGGATACCCTTGTTAAGGAACGAAAGTTCGCGCATGCGTGCAGCCAGGGTGTCGTATTGGTACACCGTGGAGGTGAAGATGGTGCCATCAGGGTGGAAGGTAACGATGGTACCGCGGTAATCGGTGGTGCCGGTTTCCTTAACGGGATAAAGGGGTTTGCCCATCGAGTATTCCTGTACATAGGATTTACCTCCACGGAATACTTCTACCTTCAATAGGTCTGATAATGCGTTCACGCACGATCTTCAAATAGAGCGCCAGCATGTCGAGCTTCTCATCATACTCCTCTTCAGTCATCGGGAAGCTGC
>JALRAP010000090.1 GCA_023262505.1 Bacteroidia bacterium | reverse complement strand
GATAGCTTCAACAAATGCCATGAGCAAACCAAAGAGATTTCTCGTTTGCTGAGTGGCTTCATCAACAAATTGAACTACAGAATCACTCAAACAAAAATCCCCAATTAATTCACCCTAACAGATATATAACCTGTCACTTGTCACCTGTAACATGTCACAAAAACCATTATTAAACATCAGTAATCTCCAAGCACAAATCGGAGATAAGTCCATTTTGAAAGGCTTAAACTTATCAGTCAAACCTGGAGAAGTGCATGCCATCATGGGACCTAATGGTTCAGGCAAGAGTACGCTTGCGTCGGTACTTGCGGGTCGGGAAGACTATGAAGTAACCGGAGGCGAAGTGTTATTCGACGGGCAAGACCTGTTGGAAATGTCGCCTGAAGACCGTGCAAGAGCCGGAGTGTTCCTCGCATTCCAATACCCTGTAGAAATTCCAGGCGTGAGTAACGCGAACTTCTTGAAGACTGCAGTGAATGAAGTACGTAAATCGAAGGGCTTGGAGCCGCTCGACTCCAAAGATTTCCTTGCCCTGATGAAAGAAAAAATGAAACTCGTTGAAATGGACCGTCAGATGACGTCGCGCTCAGTGAACGAAGGATTCAGTGGCGGAGAAAAGAAAAGGAATGAGATTTTCCAAATGGCCATGCTGGAACCCAAATTGGCAATCCTGGATGAGACCGACTCCGGCCTTGACATAGATGCCCTTCGTATTGTAGCTGGGGGCGTTAACGCTTTGCGCGACGGTAACCGTTCATTCCTGGTCATCACCCACTACCAGCGTTTGCTCGATTATATCGTACCTGATTTCGTACATGTTTTGTACAAAGGACGCATCGTCAGGTCAGGCACAAAAGAATTGGCCTTGGAGCTTGAAGAAAAAGGATACGATTGGATCAAAGATGAAGTTGAAGCATAATCGAAGGAGCAATACAACAGAGGAAAAGTGAACACAACAGATAACATCATCACCGGATTCGACAATTTCGAATTGAAATCGGATGCTTTGTCCGATATACGTTCCAAGGCGATTGACTCTTTCATCAAAAACGGTTTCCCAACCACTCGCCACGAAGAATGGAAATACACCAGTGTCAAGGATATTGCTGAGAAATTAAGCCTTACCACGAAACGTGCATCCGCAGGATCGTTAAAAGAATCAGCGGTAAACGAATTAATGTTCGCTGGCAAGGATGTGACACTGCTTGTATTCGAAAACGGTCTTTTCCAAGAATCGCTATCTTCTCCCCTTCCTAACGATTATATCATCAAGAACCTTGCTTCTGTTCTCAATGATGCTGCAGTGAAGCAGTATTTGGGGAAAATCGCCCAATCAGAAAACGAATCGTTTGTTGCCTTGAATACGGCTTTTGTGAATGATGGTGTGTTCATTCATGTTCCGGCCAAAAAGGTTGTCGATAAACCCGTACACATTCTTTATGTAAACAGCGGCAGCGAACCTGCCATTACCCGGAACCTCGTTATCGCCGAACCCGAATCCTCTATACAGTTGTTTGAGAGCTATCATTCCTTGGATGAAACATGCGAAGGACTCTCCACCAATGTGACCGAAGTGGTTGTAAAGCGCAATGGCAATGTTACTTGGGTAAAAGCCCAATTGGAAAACGAATTAACATCTCAAATCAGCTTTACGCAAGTAGAGCAGGAACAAGACAGTCGTTTCAGTTCTACCGTATTCACCACCGGAGGACACCTGGTCAGGAACAACCTTCACATCCGCTTAAACGGCACAAACAGCAATGCCCACATGTACGGATTGTATCTTTTGAGTGGTGAACAGCTTTGCGACAACCATACACTGGTAGACCATGCCATGCCCCATTGCGAAAGCAATGAGCTTTACAAAGGTGTTTTAGGAGGCAAATCCACAGGTGTTTTCAACGGAAAGATTTTCGTTCGCCAGGATGCACAAAAGACCAATGCATACCAATCGAACAAAAACATTCTGTTGTCGGATGATGCGCAGATGAACACCAAGCCACAGCTTGAAATATTTGCCGATGATGTAAAATGTTCACATGGCACCACCACGGGACAGCTTGATGACGAAGCATTGTTTTATCTGCGCGCCAGGGGTATTGGTGAGCAATCTGCCCGCACGCTCCTGAATATCGCGTTCGCCGCTGATGTTCTCAACCACATCGAGTTGGAAACCCTCAAGCATAACTTGCAATCAATTGCCGAGGAAAAACTGATGCATTCATAAGGTTTTAATTGATGCACCCGACCCATCCGCAACATTTCGATCCCGCCACCATTCGTGGTGACTTTCCTGTGTTGAGCGAGTTGGTGTATGGTAAGCCTTTGGTTTACCTGGATAACGCTGCTACCTCACAAAAACCATTGAGCGTTATTAAAGCCTTGAATGATTATTATTCGCATTCGAACGCCAATATTCATCGTGGCGTTCATTATTTGAGTCAAAAGGCATCCTCAATGTTTGATGATGTTAGGTTGCAAGTAAGGGATTTCATCAACGCCAAATCCGAACGGGAAATAATTTTCACATCCGGAACCACAGATTCTATAAACCTTGTAGCTGCCACATTCGGAAGGAAATTCATCGGTCAAGGTGATGAGATCCTCATCAGTGCGATGGAGCACCACAGCAATATAGTTCCTTGGCAATTGCTTTGCGAAGAGAAAGGTGCGGTGCTGAAAGTGATTCCAATGGATGATGACGGCGTGTTATTGTTGGATGCCATTCCATCACTACTTTCTGAAAGAACGAAACTGGTAAGTGTAGTGCACACATCCAATTCGTTAGGGACCATTAATCCGGTCAAGGAAATCATCGCATTGGCACATCAGTTTAACATACCGGTTCTTGTGGATGGCGCCCAAACCGTTGCACACGAAAAGGTGGATGTACAGGAATTAGACTGCGACTTTTTTGTTTTTTCAGGCCACAAGATGTTCGGACCCACAGGGGTGGGATGCCTCTACGGGAAAGAAACATGGCTCGAGCAGATGCCTCCATACAAAGGCGGTGGTGATATGATTCAATCCGTAAGCTTTGAGAAAACCACCTACAATGAGTTGCCATTCAAATTCGAAGCTGGAACGCCGCACATATCAGGGGTTATTGCCTTGGGAGAAGCCATCAACTATTTGAATAAAATAGACAGGAACGCGGCTCATGCACATGAAATGGCTTTGCTGAATAAGGCCACAAGCCTATTAATGGAAATAGAACATGTGCGCATCATAGGAACTTCCAAAAACAAATCATCCGTTGTTTCATTTATCATGGATGGCGTAAATGCTATGGATGTCGGCATGTATTTGGACACCTTAGGAATCGCAGTAAGGACCGGACATCATTGCACCGAGCCTGTGATGCACCGATTCAAAATTCCTGGAACCATCCGCGCGTCCTTCATGTTTTACAACACATTTGAAGAAATAGACAAATTGGCGGAAGGAATACAAAAAGCCAAAGGATTACTAAGGAGAAACTGAATTCCAGGTCCTCCCATTTCGGACAATAATAATCCCGAACTTGTAGTATATACCTCGGCGGCCGATAAATTTTAAACTCTTGTTTTTTCTGTTTGGGAGTTAAGTCATCAGCAAAACGTGGCATGACATAACCAGGCTAGTGTATTTTTGATTTGTTAAATGGTTTACACTTTCCTACTTTTATAACTATGAACCTGGAATCTGAAATTCGATCCCTTTTGGATCAACCCAAGGCACTCGAGAAACTATATCGCGAGCATAAGACAGATTATATAAAATCTTTCGATGGCATTTACGAATCCATCAAGGAGCATCCAGTTGCACAGGCATGGCATGAGCGATTGCATTTTGGAGCTGATTCAAGTGACAACAACGTACCCAAAGCCGACTTGCTTTTCGTAATCATTTGCTCCATCATAGCAGGCATCCTCGCAAAACTACCAGGATGGGTTGGAATGATTGAAGAGTATTACTATGCATGCAACTTCTCGTTCATTGCTTTTCCCTTAATAGCAGCCTATTTCACATGGAAAAACAGAATAGGAATTGAAAGATGGTGGATCATGGCTATGGCTATGATCATAAGTTGCATTTATATCAACATGATTCCAATGGATGAAAAAAGCGACACATATGTTTTAGCTTGCATTCATTTGCCTTTGTTCACCTGGGCTATGGTGGGTTATTCATTTGTCGGACACAATCTGAATAACAAGGGCGCACGGGTTGATTTCCTTCGTTTCAATGGCGATATGCTGGTGATGAACATCATCATACTGATTGCCGGCGCACTATTGACTGGTCTGACCTTGGGTTTATTCAGCTTGATCAAAGTCGATATCACAACTTTTTATTTTCAAAATATTGTTATTTGGGGTATTGCCGCTTCTCCAATTGTCAGTTCTTACCTGGTGAAAACAAATCCAAGCTTGGTAAACAAGGTTTCGCCCATAATTGCGCGTATCTTTTCTCCACTGGCACTGATTACTTTAGTGATCTACCTGGCGGTGGTGATTTCAACAGGACAAGATCCTTATACAGACCGCGATTTCTTGATCCTTTTCAATCTGCTTCTTATTGCCGTCATGGCTTTGATATTGTTTGCCACGGCGGAATCAACTTCTCGACAAACCAATGCCTTCAATAACTGGACCCTAACATTGTTAGCAGCTGTAACCATCATCATCAACGGTATCGCACTTTCAGCCATATTGTTCCGAATCAACGAGTGGGGAATCACGCCAAACCGATTGGCCGTTTTGGTTGGCAATCTGCTTATATTATCCAACTTGGTTTGGATATTCAAAAACATGATTGGACAACTGCGCGGAGTATTACATGGAAATGAAATAGAAAACAGCATCGCTACGTTTCTGCCCATTTACACAACATGGACTGCGGTGGTGGTTTTCTTGTTTCCGCTTTTATTCGGATTCCAATAGGAATGCTAGCAACGAAGGAATGCTGTTAACTTAATCGGAAAAAATCAAGCTTTTCTGACAAACTCCGACTTGAGTGCCATGGAGCCAAAGTGTGTGTCTCTGTGTGTCTCTGTGTGTCTCTGTGTGTCTCTGTGTGTCTCTGTGTGTCTCTGTGTGTCTCTGTGTGT
>JALRAP010000008.1 GCA_023262505.1 Bacteroidia bacterium | reverse complement strand
GATTACGTTAGGGAGAGCCCGTTAAAGAAAAACCTTTTTCCGTTCGTGCATGAAACGCTATCACACTTTCAGGGTCGTTATCGTTTGTTGATGATCACCAATGGTTTCACCGAAGTGCAGCATGTAAAAGTTGCTAACAGCGGATTGAAACCCTACTTTGATCATGTCATAGTTTCAGAGCAGACAGGTTTCAAAAAGCCTCACAAGGCAATATTCGACTACGCTGCTTCATTGGCATCAACCACTTCTGAAAGGTGCCTGATGGTGGGCGACAACTTGGAAACCGACATCCATGGTGCCCTAGCTGCGGGCATGCAAGCATGTTTATTCGACCCTTATAAGGAGCATCAACTCCAAGACGCCCATACAACCATAAACTGCCTATCAGAATTGATGGAGCGTTTGTGATATGCCAATAGTTTGATAATTTAGGCCGCTCCCAATCGCACCGGCATGCTGTTCAATTCGCTGCAGTTCATCATTTTTTTTCCGCTTACACTGCTGCTGTTTTATTTGCTACCTGTCAGATTCAGGTGGATTTTGCTATTAATCGCAAGCCTTTGGTTTTATATGGCTTGGAAGACAGAGTATATATTGTTGTTGCTCTCGGTCTGTCTAGTAAACTATGTTTGTGCTTTAGCCATTGAGCGTTCAGAGTCCATTCCTGTTCGCAAGCGCATTTTATGGCTTGCCATGCTTTTCGATTTGGGCACTTTGTTTTTGTTTAAATATTATGGATTCGTTTCTGATAATCTGAACGCACTCTTCAGTTTTACTGGTTTCGATTGCCATGCGCCCGTAATGCGTTTGCTTTTGCCCATGGGGATTTCCTTTTATACATTTCAAATCATGGGATATGTGATTGATGTTTACAGGAAGCAACTTGGGGCCGAAAGGAATTTTGGATTTTTCACCTTGTTCGTTACATTTTTTCCGCAGCTAGTTGCGGGACCGATAGAACGGGCGGGCAACCTGATTGCCCAGTTAAAGGACCTTCGCAATAAAGTAGATGCAAAAACTTTGACAGCAGGATCAATACTGATGGCAATGGGCTTTTTCAAAAAGCTTGTTGTTGCCGATAGGTTGTGTTTGTATGTGGATAAGGTATATCTATTTCCCGACGGTTTCGAGGGTATTCAGGTTCTGCTGGCAACAGTGTTTTTTGCCATCCAGATATATTGCGATTTCTCCGGTTATACGGATATCGCCATCGGATGTGCGATGATGTTAGGTGTGCATTTAATGGACAATTTCCGGTCGCCCTACATGTCAGCCTCCGTATCTGAGTTTTGGTCGCGTTGGCACATTTCACTATCGACATGGTTTAGGGATTATCTGTATATACCTTTAGGGGGTAACAGGGTTGTGAAGTGGAGATGGTATTACAACTTATATATAACCTTTGTGATCAGTGGTTTTTGGCATGGTGCTAATTGGACATTCATAGTTTGGGGCGCATTGCATGGAACTTACTTGGTAGTTGGCTTGATGTTGAGTGAATGGTTCAAAAGGAAATTCAACATGATTGAATCAGGATGGATGAGGCCATTGAAAGTGTTCTTCACTTTCATATTGGTTTGTTTTGCCTGGATATTTTTTAGGGCAGACAGTATGCAGTCGGCTTCTATCGTTATCGCCAAAATCGGGGAGTTTTTTACGGGCAACTCGGCTTTTGATCCGGTTATTAAGGGTTTTGGTGTTTTCAGTTTAGCACTTGCCGTTGGTTCCATAATATTGCTTTTCGGTTTGGAAAGCGAAAATTTTAGGAAAGCCTCAAAGGGCATAATATCCTCAACGATCCTGATCACATTCTTGGTTGCAATCACTTTGTGTTTCGGTGTGATGGGTTCAAAGAGTTTTATCTATTTCCAGTTTTGAAAATGAAACGAGCGCTTTTATACATCTTTGCTTCTTTGATGGCCTCTGTTGCCATACTTTTCGTATTCGACAAGATGTTGCAAGTAGGATTCGATAAATCCACTGAAGACGTTTCTGGTAAAATGAATTTGTTGCTAAAAGATACCTCGCGATACGACATACTTTGTTTAGGGTCTTCTAGGGCATTGGCGCATCTGGAATCCAAATGGATTTCGCAGAGGACTGGCATGCGGGTATATAATGGAGGAATCAATGGCGCAAGAGTTGTTTCCATGAATATGTTGTTTGAGGGATACATGCAATCGCATCCGGCTCCTTCGATATTGGTCCTGCATATTGATGAGTTTACATTGGAGACGGAAAAAATGTTGGAGCTGCCGCACTATCTGCCTTATTTACCCGATGATCAAATAGAGCAGGAGATTTTCGCAATTGAACCTGACATGGCTTATTTGCATTACCTGCCTTTTTTCAGAGTTTTTTATTACGATGATCTGAAAAAATGGATAGCCGTAAAATCCCTTTTTGAACTTGGAAATAGAGGTCTTGATCCTGAACAAGGGTTTTCCAATTTGACTGATGCCGGTTGGAGTGATTATTGGGAGTCTCAATATGGGGTCAGGTTAAAAACCATCAGTCAGCCTTTTGATTCCATTGGTAATTTTGAATCGGGCCTTCGCATGTTGGATTCTATTCTGCAGCTTGCCGAAAGTCGTGGTGTCAAAGTGGTTTTCACCAGCTCGCCGTTGTTGGGAGGTAGTAACATACCCAAATACGAGGCCTGTGTAAAGGCAATAGAGTTGTCTTGCCGCCAGAATGGCACGGATGCCATGTTTTTATGGATGCACCGAACGGAGTTGGATCGAAGGGAGTATTATTATGATTTGGTACACATGGTCAGGAAAGGCGCACGTTTATACTCAAATGCCTTGTCCGATTCCCTATGTTCAACCTTTCCTTTGAATTGCAAAACTGCAGGAAAATAAAAATCCCGAACTAGAGTCCGGGATTTTCAGCAAGCGGTGATTAAGTTATTTAGGATTGAGCTTGGATATAAGGGAAGGGTCAATCCTTTTCCTTCCTTGTTTCGTCGTTGCCGTGTCCTTTTTCGCTGCAACCGGATTTCTTAGCGTCACCGGGCTTGCAGCATGACTTGGTAGCTGATGCTTCGCTAGATGCCTTCTTAGAAGAGCAGCATCCTGCTGATTTGGACTTTGACCCACAGCTTGATGGCATTGTCTCGCCGGTAGTCATTTCCGGCTTGATAGTTGTGCCACCGCTGGTAACTTGAGCGTTGTTTTCGGTTGTTTGGGCATTCGCAAGGAGGCATGTGCCTGCGACAAAGGCAAAGGTGAAAATCAGTTTTTTCATTGGTTCGGTTGTTTGTGCAATTATAGTGATAAATGGATTTGATGTCAACTGGTGTATTGCCAAAATCATGCCATGAAGGGTACCAGTGGCAGTAGGCAATGGCTATAAGCGTAGCCAGGCGCAGTACTGACTAAAATAATGCAAGATACCGTAGATCATATTCTCGTTTATCCGCGTTCCCTTGTTTTGGTCTGAAAAAGCCGATCAAGTAGTAATCTCATAAGTTACTTTTCATTGTTGAACAGACACTTCCCTCAAAAGCTTAATTTTGGGCTAATAAACTATAGGAGTTGAATCTAACGGAAAATATAAAGGTTGCATTAGGATCGGTGCGTGCCCAGAAGCTGCGTACTACCCTGACAGCGATGATCATAGCCATCGGCATAATGGCCTTGGTTGGTATATTGACTGCTATCGATGCAATTGAGTCTTCCATCAATAGTAGTTTTTCAAGCATGGGCTCCAACACCTTCACCATCCGTAACTACGGAATGGGTATTCGAATTGGCAAGGATGGTAAACGTCCCAAACGATACCAGAAAATCACCTTCAACGATGCCAAGCTTTTCAAGGAGCGTTTCAGCTATCCATCCACTGTTTCGGTTTCTACCATAGCCTCCATGGTTGGTGTTTTGAAATTCAAGAACATTGAATCCAATCCCAATGTAACGATCACAGGAGCCGACGAAGGCTACCTTGCTGCATCTGGTTATCGTATCCGCATGGGTAGGAATTTTTCCAATACCGAATTGGAATTCGGCAGCAATGTAGCCATATTGGGAAATGAGATGGCTACCACGCTTTTCAAGGCTGGAGAAGATCCGTTCGAGCAAATTATCAGTGTAGGGAATAATAAATATCGTGTGATTGGAGTCTTGGAAGAAAAGGGGGCATCATTTGCTTTCAGTGGTGATAAGGTTTGCATCATCCCACTTTTGAATGTCAGGCAACGTTATGGCGACAACAATAGCTCCTACACCATCTCTGTAAAGACCAATTCTGTCCCTGAATTGGAGCCCGCACAGGGTGAGGCCACAGGGGTGTTCAGGGTGGTAAGAGGAGATTTGACCGGAGAAGACAATTCATTTGAGATTGTTCAAAGCGACAGTCTAGCCAATTTGGTCATCAGCCAACTGTCTTATGTCACAATTGCTGCAACCATCATAGGTTTTATTACCCTTCTCGGTGCTTCAATAGGACTCATGAACATCATGCTGGTGAGCGTAACCGAGCGAACCCGGGAGATTGGGATTCGAAAATCCTTGGGCGCATCCAAAGAGCAAATCCGCAGGCAATTCCTTGTGGAGGCTGTGGTTATTTGTCAGCTAGGTGGGATTTTGGGAATTATTTTGGGGGTGGGGATGGGTAATTTGATGGGTGTCTTTTTTGCCGCTGGATTCATCATTCCGTGGAAGTGGATGATATCCGGTGTGGTACTTTGTTTTGTGGTCGGGGTGGTTTCTGGGCTTTATCCAGCTGTAAAGGCATCTCGTTTGGATCCGATCGAAGCGCTAAGGCACGAATAATAATTAATTGGATATCAATAAAATAACATTATTTCCTTTATTTTTTTAAGTGAACAATTAGGGGTTATCAAATAAGCATGCCCCATACTTGTTTGAATTCCAAAAAGTTTGTACATTTGCCCTCCCCAATTCAGGGGTCTAAAAAACAACTAACAAACCACGGCATGCCAAAGCATTATGAGACCGTAATCATCATGAATCCTGTTCTTTCGCAGGAGCAGGTGACTGAAACGGTCGACAAATTCCGCAGGATCCTCACCGAAAACGGTACCGAGATTGTTCATGAGAACAATTGGGGATTACGAAAGCTGGCCTACCCGATCCAGAAAAAGAACACCGGGTTCTATTACCTCACAGAGTTCAAAGGCGACGGAAGTGTCGTGGCCAAACTTGAGCTCGAGTACAAACGTGATGAGCGCATCATGCGTTTTCTCACTGTAGCCCTCGATAAACACGCTGTGGCTTACAATGAGAAAAAGCGTAAAAACGCCGCACAAAAGAAACAGGAGGAATCCGCTAACTGAAAAAAGGTAGAACAATGGCCAGCAACGAAGTAAGATATCTGAACCCTCCCGCAGTAGAGGTGAACAAAAAAAAGTACTGCCGCTTCAAGAAGATTGGTATCAAGTACATCGATTACAAGGATGCTACTTTCCTTACCAAATTCGTTAACGAACAAGGAAAAGTGTTACCACGCCGTCTAACCGGAACTTCACTAAAGTTCCAACGCAAGGTTTCTACGGCTGTTAAAAGGGCGCGCCACCTGGCGTTAATGCCTTATGTTACGGATCTTTTAAAGTAAGGAGGAACGAACCATGGAAGTAATTCTTAAACAAGACGTAAAGAACCTCGGTTACGCCCACGATGTAGTGAAAGTGCGTAACGGATATGGACTCAACTACCTAATTCCAAACGGATTGGCTGTTATTGCAAACGATACCAACCGTAAAATCAACTCCGAAGTGATGCGTCAGCGTCAACACAAGGTTGAGAAAATCAAAATGGAAGCGGAGAAAGTTAAATCTGCAATCGAAAACGTAGTACTCACCATCCCCGCCAAGGTAGGAGAGAACGGCAAACTGTTCGGTTCCATTACCACACAACAATTAGCCGATGTACTCAAACGCATGGGGCAGAACATCGAGAAGCGTCAAATCTCGATGAAGAATGATCACATCAAAGGATTGGGTACTTATACTGCAGAAGTTCAATTGCACCGTGATATCACAGTTCCCATTACTTTCGAAGTAGTAGAGGGCTGATCCGGTTAATCCTAAAACCAAGGCAGCGCTCAACAGCGTTGCCTTTTCTTTTTAATACCACTCGAATCAAAATCAAACCAAATTAATATGGCAAATACAGGCGATATCAGCGTTGGCTCAGTCATTCGTTTCAATGGTGAACTATGTCAGATAGTCGAATTCCAACATCGTACTCCTGGTAACTTGCGTGCCTTCTATCAAGCAAAAATGCGCAACTTGAAAACAGGCAAGTCGGTGGAATACCGCTTCCGTTCTGGAGAAGAGGTTGAAATCGCACGCGTAGAATACAAAGAGCTTCAATACATTTACAAGGAGGGCGAACACTACGTTTGTATGGACAATGATTCTTACGAGCAGGTTCACATCCCTGAGGCATTATTCGGAGAATCATCTCAGTTTCTGAAGGAGGAAATGAAAGTGAAAGTGGCTTTCGAACAAGAAAACCCTATTCTTGCTGAGGCTCCAACTTTCGTTGAATTGGAGATCACCTATACCGAGCCTGGCATCAAAGGAGACACTGCCACCAACACATTGAAGCCAGCTACTTTGGAAACCGGCGCCATCATCAATGTGCCTTTGTTTGTGAACCAAGGCGAGAAAATCAAAGTGGATACCCGCAATTTCTCGTATGTGGAGCGCGTGAAGTAAGCTTCGTATTCAAATAAAAAAAAGGTGGCGATTTTTCTTCGCCACCTTTTTTTGTTTCAGCTATCCTTTATCAAGCCATCACCTTTTTTTGCTGACGCTTGCGTTCGTTTTCGTCAAGGTGGATTTTCCTTATGCGAATAGACTTTGGAGTCAACTCAACATATTCGTCCCATTCGATGTACTCCATGGCCTCTTCCAAAGAAAAATCAATCTTAGGAGTGATGCGTACGTTGTCGTCACTGCCAGATGCACGGAAGTTGGTTAGCTGCTTGGCACGTGTCACGTTAATGACCAAATCTCCTGGTCTGATATGTTCACCGATAACCTGCCCGCCGTAAACTTCTTCTCCGGGACTGATGAAAAACGCACCACGATCCTGCATCTTGTCAATGGAATATGCGGTTGAAGCCCCTTTGTCCATGCTGATCAGTACTCCGTTTATGCGACCAGGGATATTTCCTTTCCATGGCTCATATGCTTTGAAGCGATGTGCCATGATGGCTTCTCCTGCTGTTGCAGTTAAGATAGCATTTCGTAGTCCAATCAAGCCCCGAGCTGGAATTTCAAATTCCAGATGCTGTAAGTCACCTTTGGGCTCCATTATTAAAAGTTCTCCGCGCTTCTGCGTTACCAATTCGATCACCTTGCCAGCTACGCTCTCTGGTGTATCGATAGTGAGTGATTCCACCGGTTCGCTTTTGACACCATCAATTTCCTTGATGATAACTTGTGGTTGACCCACTTGTAACTCATAACCTTCGCGACGCATGGTTTCTATCAGAATCGACAAGTGCAGGATGCCTCTACCGTAAACCAAATAGGAGTCAGGTGAGCCAGTTTCTTCTACACGTAAAGCGAGGTTCTTTTCCAACTCCTTGAATAGGCGATCACGAAGGTGACGCGAAGTCACAAACTTTCCTTCTTTTCCAAAGAACGGTGAATTGTTGATGGTGAAAAGCATATTCATGGTGGGCTCATCAACAGCCACAGGCTTGAGGGCTTCCGGATTTTCAAAATCCGCAACGGTGTCGCCAATTTCAAAATCATCCAAACCAACCAAGGCGCAAATATCTCCTGCTGAAACCTCGGTTGCTTTGGCACGCCCTAATCCTTCGAATGTCATAAGCTCTTTGATTCGGGTGCGTACTCCTTTGCCATCCTTCTTCATCAATGTGACTGGCATATTTTCCTTGAAAGTTCCACGGTGTACCCTTCCGATGGCAATCCTGCCCACAAACGAAGAATAGTCGAGCGAGGTAATCAGCATCTGTGGTGTTCCGTCATGGAAAGGTGCCTGAGGCACGTAATCCACAATGGTATCCAATAGGGGAGTGATGTCATTGGTTTGGACTTTCCAATCGTGTGACATCCAGCCTTGCTTTGACGAGCCGTAAACAGTTGGGAAATTCAACTGCTCTTCGGTGGCATCCAAATTGAAAAACAGGTCGAATACTTTCTCATGGACTTCATCAGGTCGGCAGTTTTCTTTGTCGACTTTATTGATCACCAAAATAGGTTTAAGGTTTGCCTGTAATGCCTTTTGCAGAACAAACCTGGTCTGGGGCATTGGGCCTTCAAAAGCATCGACCAGCAACAACACGCCATCCGCCATGGTCAGTACCCGTTCCACCTCGCCGCCGAAGTCTGCGTGGCCTGGTGTATCTATGATGTTGATTTTTATGCCTTTGTAGTTGACAGAGACATTTTTTGCCACGATTGTGATCCCACGTTCCCGTTCAAGGTCGTTGTTGTCTAGAATCAATTCACCCATTTGTTGGTTCTCGCGAAACAGTTGCGACTGGTGCAAGATTTTGTCGACCAAGGTTGTCTTACCATGATCAACGTGGGCGATAATGGCGATGTTTCTGATATTCTTCATGTTAGCGATTGTTACTGGAGTAACTTTTGAGGGTGCAAAGGTACTCCATTTATTGACCCGAAACCATAGTTTGCTAATCCTTAAGGCAAAGTATTAATTAGTACAATTCTAATAAAAATCATAAATATTGTTATATCAAAAACCAAAAGCTCTATTTATTGTTTAACCATTGAACTAAAAAATTAAACAAAATTTATTATGAAAACCACAATCAAAAATTTCCTAATGTTGGCCATTGCACTCCCATTGGCTTTCTCTGTTACTTCTTGCAAGGATGATGAGGAGGAAACTCCAGCACCTTCGGTAGACAAATCTTCAGTGTTGGTTACACATGCATCTCCTGATGCTCCCGGTGTTGACCTATTGGTTGATAATACCAAGGTTAATTCGGCTGCTTTGACCTTCCCTAACAGCACCGGTTACCTCTCTGTGAACGCTGGAACCCGTAACATAAAAGTTAATGTTGCAGGTACCTCTACTAGCGTAATTAATGCTGACCTGCCTCTCACTAAAAACGCATCATATTCCATTTTTGCTGTTAATACTGTTTCCAGTATCGAGCCATTGGTTATTGAGGACGATTTGTCGGCTCCTGCCTCCGGAAACGCTCACGTTCGTTTCATTCACCTTTCACCTGATGCTCCTGCGGTTGATATCGCTGCTGATGGTGGTGCAGTGGTATTTCCTGATTATACCTTCAAAGAGTACTCTGACTTCACTCCACTTCCCGCTGGATCATATGACCTAGAAGTGCGTGTTGCTGGTACTTCAACTGTTGCTCTTGACCTGGATCCTATCGTTTTGGAGGCCGGCAAAATATACACGGTGTTTGCAAAAGGCTTGTTGGCAGGTTCTGGCAACCAAGCTTTGTCTGCTCAGATCATCGTGAATAAGTAATAACTGTTTGTTTTTTGTGTGTGTTTGTAATCCCGTGCGGGCAACCGTACGGGATTTCTTATGCCGTTCAATATTGACTATTTTTGTGATGCTATGAGATTCAATACCCCTGTTGAACTGTCTGAGATCGCTCTGATTTCCGGTTCGCGTATTATTGGCCCTTCAGATGTTTTTGCTTCCGGCATCAATGAGATTCACATGGTGGAGGCAGGAGATATCACATTTGTGGACCATCCCAAGTATTACGAAAAGGCACTTCAATCAGCTGCCACTCATATCATAATCAATAAAGAGGTGGAAGTACCTGCTGGTAAATCCTTACTTTTTTCCGAAGATCCCTTTTCGTCATATGTTTCCATAGTTCGTCACTTTCGACCATTTGTTCCAATGGATGCAGCCATCTCTTCAACAGCAATGATTGGCCAAGGAACAGTATTACAACCCGGTGTACACGTGGGAAACCATGCTATTATAGGTAGGGACTGCATTATACATCCTGGAGTTGTGATATATGACCACTGCATAATCGGGGACCGTGTGAGTATTCACGCCGGTACCGTAATAGGTGCTGATGCGTTTTACTATAAGCGAAGACCAGAGGGATATGACAAAATGGTCTCTTGTGGTCGTGTCATCATTGAAGACGACGTGGAGATTGGAGCATCTTGTACGATTGACAAGGGAGTATCCGGTGACACGGTGATAGGTAAAGGCACCAAGTTCGATAACATGGTGCACATTGGACATGACACGGTAATTGGTCGCAACTGTTTGTTTGCGGCCCAGGTTGGTGTGGCTGGTGTTGTACGTGTTGAGGATGATGTGATTCTGTGGGGCCAGGTTGGTGTTCAAAAGGATTTGGTAATTGGAAAAGGTGCTGTGGTGTTGGGTCAATCCGGTGTTCCTAAATCACTAAAAGGTGGAGTTACTTATTTTGGAAGTCCTGTTCGGGAGGCCCGCGAGAAAATGAAAGAGCTTGCCCTTATTAAGCGACTGCCTGAAATCATCGAACACTTAGGTGATTCATAAACCATGTCGACTGCCAGTGAAGAAACCAAATTGAAGCAGGATCTGGATGCCAAAAAACTCCAGCTGCATTGGCTTTTACAGATCACGAAAGCCATCAATTACAACCTGCCATCATCCAACCTATTTGACATTTACCAATCTGTATTACGCAATCAGCTTCATGTTGGTAAGGTGTTGTTGGTGGTAAATGAAGGTGGGTGGCACTCTCCATTTCAATATGGAATAGACGACGTTACCGTTCCTTCGGATATGGATGTGCTTCTGCAGGATATAAAATCATTCTCTGAGGGATCCAAGGAAGGCGCCCCGTGGATGCAAGTATTTGACACCATCGTTCCTGTTTTGCATCAGGATGTGCCTTTGGCGTATGCCGTGATTGGAGGGCTTGACGAGGAGGTTTTCCACAGTAAGCGTGAAATCATCACTTATATTCACACGATTACAAATGTAATCGTGGTGGCCATTGAAAACAAACGCATGGCCAAGGAGACTATTCGGCAAGCAGCATTGGAAAGGGAGCTTCAGCTCGCTGCTCAAATGCAATCGATGTTGTTTCCTTCGAACTTGGTGACGCATTCATTTTTGGATATCGCAGCAACTTATATCCCTCACCAATCAGTTGGCGGTGATTACTATGATTTCATCAAGTTGAACGATGACGAGGCTTTGGTTTGCATGGCTGATGTATCAGGCAAAGGATTGTCAGCCGCCATGTTGATGTCCAATTTCCAAGCAAACTTGCATGCCATTATCCGCCACACCGATTTTACATTGGAAGACTTGGTGACGGAACTTAACGCTTGTGTGAACCTTTCAGCAAGAGGTGAGAAGTTCATCACTTTTTTTGTTGCTCGCATTTCTGAAAAAAACAACACCATACAATTCATTAACGCCGGCCATAATCCACCTGTATTGCTTCATCATGAGTCTGCTGAATTATTGGAAGCAGGTACCACCGGCCTTGGTATGTTTGATGATTTGCCTTTCTTGAAAAGCGGTTCGGCTACTTTCAACAAAGGCTCATTGCTTTTCTGTTATACAGATGGCATCACTGATATGGAAAACATACATGGCTCCGCATTTGGCTCCGATAACTTGGAAAAACTCTTGCGTGAACATTTCCATGTTGGTAATATGGGTGAGCTGCATAACATGATGGTAGCCTCATTCGACGACTATAGGGGAGGTATGGCCTTCCCTGACGATGTGACTTTTTTGAGTGTGAGGTTCAGCTAAGCTGTTTGTCCTTTGATTTGTTGAGTTCACGACTGTGGTAGATGTCGAGCGCCACAATCGCCGCTATGAAACCCCAGAATGGTACCGAAGCTTTTTCAGTGTCCAGGAAGTTATTCAAAGTACCATGAACCCAATAGGTGACAAGTCCTAACACCAACCCTTTGGCTGCCAAACGAACTTGGCGGTCATCTGATTGGATGATGATCCTGGAGGCTCTGTAAACAACGGTGAGTAAAATCAGAATGAAAAACACGGCTCCGAGAATGCCTTGTTCTGCAAGTGCTCCAATGTATTCACTGTGTGCATTTCCTCCCTCTCCGAAATTCGTACTGATGATGGTTCGTTCGCTGAACTTTTGGAATGGAGCGTATTGAAACATGTACGTGCCAGGTCCCCAGCCTAGAAAGGGTTTTTCGGCAAACATCCGGATAGCACAGCCCCAACGATTGATACGCTCCACATTGGATGCATCTGTTGTGATGTTGGAAACCGATTGCACATGTGAAGCGTAATCGGTTGACGACTGCTCCTCATTCCGTTCCAACTCCATTTTAATTGCTGTCCAGTTAAGAAGTACCAGAGCTACAAATGCAATAGCAGCTCCCACTACAACCGAGGTTTTGATTCGCAGGGTAAACACTAGGTAACAAAGAAGGGCGGCAACCAAGCTGACCCACGCAGCCCTGGTGTAGGACAATACGATAGCTCCAATAAATGCGGATAAGGCAATGAAGCAAGCTGCCCGAAATCCTTTTGACTGCTCTCGGTCGTCAATGAATCCAAGCATGACCGGTATGAACATAGCAATCACAGCTGCATAGGCTGTGTGGTCATTGTAAAAAGGCGTCATCGCCGAATGTGCCGCTTTTTCGGTAAAGCCCGCAGCAGCATGGGTTGCGGTAGTGTAAACTATTACACCCAAAAGCGGAACCATGTAGCACCAAATGAAGAGATTAATTTTTTCCCGCTGCTTGAATAGTGTTGCTGCGAGATAGAAGAAAATGCCAACAAAACAGAACCTAGCCAATGTGGCTTTAATGGATACCAAAGGCATCGTGCTGGTAAGGCTTGATACCAACATCCACATTAAATGGAGCGAAATGGCTAAGCTTACCGGGTGAAGTATTAGTTTTCTGTCCAGATCCCTGTAGAACAACTGCCTTAACAGGAAAATCAAAAACAAACCGAACATCAGTGGCTCTGATGGAAGGCTGACGCCTATGCCAATGGAGGTGTGTTGGAGGTTTAACGAAAATGGAGTCAGTGCAACACAAAGCAGCAACATCAGATCCATTCGGTAAATGGCTAGCAATACGATTGCAACTGCAAGGGGGATTCCTAGTAAAATGAAGTTTTCACTGGCGATGGAAATGGCGCAAATAGCCGCGTAGGCGGTGGCAGACCAATAAATTACTTTATCGGAGACCCTGCTATGTTGGGTGTCGGACAACGCCAATATGAAGTATATAAGTGTAAGTTAAACGTTCGCTTGGTTTGCTGACAGTCGCTTTCTGTTCTCCATGATGATTATGGTGAGCAAAGAAATGGCAAGCGCTGAAATGGTCGCGAACAAAACAATAAGGCTTCTAACCGGATATGATTTTTTTTCAGCAGGGACAGCTGGCGAAACCACATTGGAATATGTGAGTTCCTTGGTGAGGTCTTTTAGGACTTCGTCGTATCGCTTTTTGATATCTAAATACACTGCTCTTTCCGCATTAAGGTTTTCGGTTAACGCGATGAATTCTGTTCCTTTGGTGCCAAGTGTTTCCATAACCTTGTCCATTCTTCCATCCCCGTTTCCAGCATTTCCTTTGGCCAATTCTTCATAATAAGCTCTGCTGAAGGATCTGATTTGTTGGGTGAAATCTAGTATGCCATAATCCTTTCGTATTTCCAGGATTTGTTTCTCTAATGAGTCGACCTCCGCTTCTTTAAGTTTCAATTGATTTCCTAAAATCACCACTACCTCAGCTGATTTTTCCCTTTGTAAGCTCTTTGCTTTTTTATGGAACTTGGATATTATCGAGTCGACCATGTCGCTTGCGACCTTGGGATCCGTATCAAGCACGTTTATTTCAACGGATTCGAATTTGGTTTTGTCGACTGTAATGTTTTCCTGCATCATCCCATGCAATGCGGTTAACGGGTACTGAATGTTGGTGTCGATTTCGTAGTGCTCAAAAAGCTTGAAATCTTTGATTATCTCATCACGAATCTCATCAGATCCAAAAAGTTGAATCATCTGCTCAGTGGGACTTTCAGTTGAGTATGGTATCAGATTCGATGGGTAAACAATTGCTGTTGATTTGTATTTGGGCTTGATGAAAAGCTCTGAAGAAAAAAATATCGATAGGGCTATGGTTCCACCTGCTATAATGCTCAATTGCTTGGCATATCTTCTGATTATTCCGAAGATAAATCCTGCGTCAAAAACTACTTGGTTGTTGGGCTCTTGGTTCATTTTAGGGTTTGTCTAATTGAGTCGTAAAGCTACAAAAAAGGAGGGTGCTTCAGAAAAGGATTTTTCGCCTGCAGACTCCTGTATATCAAACCGTTAATTTACTCTTGTTGGCGCCAAATACCCAAGAGGTCACCAATGTTTATTGCTTTGGTCAAAATTGCCCAAAAAATGGCCAAGAGTGCGGATATCAATGTGTGTGACAATGGGAATCCCAATTCCAATTCCATTTGGGAAACCCACATGGATGATAGCACAGTTAACGAAACAAAAACAGTAAGTCTTGCCAAGAAATATCGATTTATTGAAATGTCAAACAATCTTATTGCAAGGAGTATCTGACCCATTGCCATCAGCATTTGCGTGGTCATGCTGGCAATGGCAGCTCCTGTTGCCTCCATCACGGGAATCAACAATAGGTTCAAAACAATATTCAAAGCCATCGCTGATGCGGCTAGTTTGTTCAATGCGCCTAGGTTGCCGTTGGCTGTAAGCAGCGCTCCGAAATTGTAGGAAACGCACATCCCCACAAACGAGATCATTAAAAATACGCCTACTTGTGCGGACTCTCGCGCATTGTACTTGTAAAGTGCATCCATTATCTCCACACTATTGAAAAGGTAAACCGCTGCAAGACCTAATGCAGGAACAAGCATCAAGGATGTTGATGTCTTCAGCAAGGGCTCAATATTCGATTTTGACTTTACCATGTGAGAGAAAATCGGCAACAACAATCCTGCGAATAAATATGCTACCATGTTTCCCGCTTCCATGAGACGATAGGCTTGGGCATAAATACCGGCTTGCTTGGCTCCGTTTACAAGTAATCGCTCCAGCATTACGGAGTCAACTCTGTTGTAAAAGGTCATCAACAGAATCAGGGCGGCAAATGGATATGATTTTCTAAGGATCATCAAAGAAAAAGCCTTGTTCCATTTTATTTTGCTGAAACTGACCTTGCCTGACAGCATGGCAAGTATTACCACTAGCGTAATTGCGTATGATGCTGTTTGGGCATAGACGAACCAATTGATCTGAAAAATTGGTCCACCGGCTCTTCCCCACATCAGCCAACCGCAAATTAAAATCATCAAACCTCGATCCAAAACGGAAATGAAACTGTCATGCTTGAACATGTGCATCCCGGCCAGATTAGAACGCAAGTAAAGAATACCGGATATCAAAATTTGATTCAAGAGCAATATCCCCAAAATGCTAATCTCCTCGAATGTATAGCCGATGGCTAAGGCGACTAAGGTGCTTATTATGATGTAGGCAAAGGCCAATACAAGGCGAAGTGTGATGATTCCTGAAATATGTTTTTGAAGAAGATGGCGGTTCATCGAAATATTCCTGCTGTTGAAATTGGTAATTCCCAAGTCAAGCAGGATGTTCAACAGTAGCGAGAAGTTAAACAACGCGTAGTAATGACCGTAAGCCTCAGCTCCAGTTGCATTTTGTACGGCTCGGTCTATGCCGAACAGCCAAAAAGGCTTCACCAATAGGTTCAACAACAATAAAAAGCCAAGATTGGCTATGAATTTCTTTTGCATTCCGGAAAATTGAAGCAAATTTAACCCATTATTCCACCTGACAATCTTTTGCTGGATGCTTAAAGAGTTCAAACAAGGTAAGGCCTTGGTGGCTGGTTGCGACGAAGCTGGCAGGGGATGCCTTGCCGGACCTGTTTTCGCAGCCGCAGTAATACTCCCCCCACGATTCAAACATCCATTATTGAACGACTCTAAGAAAATGAAAGAGTCGGATAGGGATCTGCTTGCTGAGGAGATTAAGGAAAAGTCCATTGCCTATGCTATTGCCATGTGCGACCATGAGGAAATTGACCGTATCAATATCCTGAAGGCTTCGTTTTTGGCCATGCATCGGGCGGTTGACCAATTGAAAAATCGTCCGGAATTGTTGTTGATAGATGGCAACAGGTTTACCCCGTATCCCGATCTCCCTCACCAATGCGTGGTGGGTGGCGACGGCATATATACGTGCATTGCTGCGGCATCTGTATTGGCAAAAACTTCTCGTGACGCCTACATGATGGAACTACACACACGGTTTCCGCAATATGGATGGGACCGGAACAAGGCATATGCAACACAATCACACCGCGAGGCATTGACCAAATTCGGCTATTCTCCAGTACATCGAAAGACTTTCAGGCTCGATTATCAAACCAAATTGGACCTTTAGGATTTCAACAACGGCCTGTAGATAAGTGGCTTGCGGCCTGTTAATTTAAGGTAATACTGAAGACTAGTTTTGAAAAAACAGCGACCGCTACATGAAAAGAGTTGTGAACTCATCTGTATTGCTGCTATTTATTCTACTTGGAGCCATGATGGTTTTGTTTGTCGCCCGCGATTTTCTGGTCTAATAGGCTTGTAAACCGATTCGACAATCGCTGACCATTTAAAACCTTAGTTTGACTTAAGGTTGTAAACTCATCTTCTCAATCTCAGTTTTTGTCCGGGCTGTATTTGGATATCGTTCTCGAGTTTATTGAGTTTTATCAATCTGCTCAGCTTAATGCAATGTTTCTGGGTTATTTCCCTCAATGTCTCGCCCTCGTCAACCACATGGAATTCGTCGTCAGGGGTGCCCCTTTTAGGTTTTAGATAAACGATCTCGCCCTCATTAAGCAGGTCATTCTTTTCTGCATCATTGTATTTTAATACTTGCCACAATCGCATTTCATTGGCTATTGCAATGGAATACCAAGTATCGCCTTTTTGTGAACGTATGTATGGAACTCCATTCCCGGTTTGGCCTTTTTTGGGTTTGCCAGCATCAGCATGTTTGGTGTTGGGCCTTTCATGCTGTTCTTTCTTAGGTTGTGTGGCGGGCCGTGATTGAGATACGGCATCCGATGAAATGGGCATTTTGACCCCTCCTTTGTCGTATTGATGCAATTCGTTCTCCTCAATCAATTTGATAAGAAGTTCAGCGTACTGTGGATTGGTTGCGTATCCCGCTTTTTTGAGTCCATAAGCCCAAGCCTTGTAATCTGTGATTTCCAGGTCGAATAAAGATGCATATCTGGGCCTTGTTCTTAAAAACAAACCGTGGTCATCATATGAGTCTAGGACTGAAGGGTACTTTCTGAAGCATTCATCCTTGGCATCATCATCCATGATAAAGGTTTCTCCAGTCCACTCCTTATGGCATTTAATGCCAAAATGGTTGTTGGCCTCCCTTGCCAGATTGCTGTTTCCTGCATCTGATTCCAAAATGCCTTGTGCTAAAGTTATACTGGCCGGAACACCGGTTTTATACATATCGGTAATGGCCTCATCCTTGTATTTTGATACGTATTCGGCTGTGGTCATGCGCTTTGGAGGTTGTGCCCAAGCCGAATTGCTCATAAGTAATACTATAGCCGATAGGTTGAAAATCCTTTTCATGGTTTGAAATGACATATTATGCAATGAAAACCAATATTGACCCAATTAAGGGAGGAGTCAGTCATCTTAATTCAACATTGCCATGTTAATTGTCTATTTGCAGCTCTTGGTATAGATTACATTTGCAACCATGATTCTCGTTACTGGTGCATCTGGACTGCTAGGCTCTCGTTTGGTTTTTGATTTACTTCAAATGGGTCGTAAGGTCAGGGGTATGGGCCGTAGTGCCAGAATGCCAGCTTCTCTTATCAGGCACTATTTCAAAGATAATGAGCAACTACTCGAAAACTTGGAGTGGTTTCAGGGAGATATTACTAATAGGCATTCCGTGTTGGATGCATTGGATGATGTTAGCCAGGTTTTTCATTGTGCCGGACTCGTATCGTTTATTCCAACGGATCGTCATTTGGTCAAGTCAATAAACGTTCAGGGGACTTCGAACATTGTGGATGGTTGTTTGGTCAAGGGCGTATCCGCTTTATGTCATGTCAGTTCGGTAGCAGCCTTGGGTAGGTCCCTGCATGGTCAATATGACGAGGAATCGGTATGGAATCCAGATGAACCGCATTCTCAATATGCGATTTCCAAGTACGATGCTGAACGTGAGGTTTGGAGAGGTGTTGCCGAGGGCTTGAATGCTGTGATTGTTAATCCAGGTATCATAATCGGACCCGGCAATTGGGAAACAGACAGCTCGGCATTGTTTTCGAAAGTATACGATGGCTTGCGTTTCTATACGGGTGGTATCAACGGGTTTGTGGCCGTAGAGGATGTATCCAAGTCTATGATTCGGTTGGTTGACCAACAGAATTATGGCCAAAGGTTTGTGCTTGTTGGGGAGAATATGCCTTACAAAGAAGTCATGGATTTAATTGCGGATGGATTGGATGTCCAAAGACCAAGCATTCAAGCAGGTCGTTTTTTATCCGGGTTGGCATGGAGGATAGAGTCTGTGGCTTCAAAGTTGACAGGGAAAAGACCTTTGATTACCCGTGAAACCGCACAAAGTGCCCAGTCGATTAGTTTCTATTCAAATAAAAAGGCTTTGGAGGTACTATCTGAGGGATTCAAGGATCCTCGGATTGCTATTCGGGAAACAGCATCCAAATACTTACGGCAACGTCCTTAAATAGGATTGCTCCGTCGGCTTTTACGATAAACGGCTAACGTATCCGTTTTTATTTTGCCTTTTCGGAGTGATTTGCGTGTTTCCAATGGTAAGGCAATCACCTCCCTGCATGATTCACTACAACAACCGTTTAGCTTTTCAGCGCAGGCATCGCATTGTATGAATAAAAGATGGCAATCTTCGTTCGCACAATTTATATGATTGTCGCAGGAAGATCCACATAAGTGGCAATGGGCGATAACGTCATCGGTAATTCGTTCTCCCAAGCGATCATCAAAGACAAAGTTCTTACCGATGAATTTCGATTCCAACCCTTCAGCTTTGATCTGGCGGTGATAGTCGATGATGCCGCCTAATAATTGATTTACGTCCTTAAAGCCATGATGCTTGAAATATGCGCTGGCTTTTTCACAACGTATTCCTCCGGTGCAATAAAGCAGGATCTTGCTATCCTTTTTGTCTTGGAGCATATCTATGCTCACAGGAAGAGTTTCGCGGAAAGTATCGGTATCCGGTAGCACAGCATCCTTGAAATGTCCTACTTCGCTTTCATAGTGGTTCCGCATATCAACCACAATCGTGTTGGGGTCCTCCATCGCTTCATTGAACTCCTTTGCGCTCAAGTGGCGACCTATGTTTGTTACATCAAATGTCTCATCATTCAAACCATCAGCAACCACTTTGTTTTTCACCTTTACGATGAGTTTGATGAATGATTTGCCGTTGTCTTCAACCGCAATCTTCAAAGGCATGTTGCAAAGCTTGTCGGAGTTTTGCAGATATTCTTTAAAGGCATTAAAGTGTTGCTCAGGTATGCTTATTTGAGCATTTATACCCTCCCTCGCAACATAGATTCTACCAAGGATGCCTAAGCTTTCGAATTTTTCATAAACCTCGTTTCTGAAATCATCGGGGCTTTCGATGATTACATATCGATAAAATGAAAGTGTGATTCTCTTGAAGACTTCGGTCTCCAATTTATGACGCAAGGATCCTTTGGATTCTTTATTGAAAAGATGCTTGCTCATGATCAAGCTTGTTGACGGCTTTTGTTTTTCCTCCAAATGAAATAGGCTACGCCACCTAGTATGTATGGCATAGCAAGTAGGTACAGAATTCCATTGTTCAGGCCCTTGGCTACTTTGTTTGGGTCTTGTTTATGTCCGGACTCAGCTACCGCCCGACACATGGAGCATTGCGACCACGCTGCATTCGATAGGGTCAACATTATCAAAACCAAAATGATTCCAGACAACTTCCTCATGGCGCTCATCAAATTTGCTTAACAAATATATTCAAAAACATGGTTAAAATCCATAATAGGGTGATATCATAAGATACACAATCACCCCTGTAACTGTTACATATAACCAAATTGGGAACGAAAACCGTGTTAACTTACGGTGGGCCGCCACCTTGTTGGTTAGTCCGTAATAAAATGAGAGTAATACCAAGGGCAATACAACCGCGGCAAGGATGATATGGGAAATCAAAATGATTAGGTACAGTGGTCTGATTGGGTTGTCGGCAGGGAATTTTGTTTCAATGCCAAAAGAGTGAAAAGTCACATAGGACAATAAAAAAAGAGACGATAGCACGAACGTAACAAGGTTCAGTTTCTTATGCGTTTGTATGTCTTTTTTTCTGATGAAGTAGTAGGATGCAATCAACAAGATGCTGCACATTCCGTTCAAGAACGCATTTAATGTTGGAAGGCTTTTAACAAAATCAGGTACATGATCGGCGCGAGGTAGCATGCCCAACACAATCACTGCAATCAAAACCAATCCTGAAAGAATGAAAATCCCTTTAAGGATGTTCTTTTCGTTTTTTATTAGATTATCCATGCAGTTGGGGCTTTAGATTTTGAATCACCAGATGGAACTTTTTCCTTCCTCCTTGGCGTATTCCCATTGAAGTACTTTGATTTCATCCATCAACCTATTCACATCCTCATAGTCAGTTCCGTCATAATAACCCCTGATCCGTTGTTCCTTGTCAATTAGGATTAGGTTATTAGTGTGTATGAAATCATGCGGGCCGCCGTCGCCTTCTTGCGCCGACACAAAATAACCTTTACGGGCAAGATCGTAAATCTCCTTTTTGTCACCGGTAACAAAAAACCATTTGCCTGGAATCGCCTCATGTTTACGAGCATATTCGGCTAAGGCCTGTATTGTGTCTTTGGCAGGGTCTACTGTGTAAGACACCAATCTGATTTCTGGGGAATCCTTGTAAGCCTCTTGCACACGTTTCATCTGCATAGTCATCTTTGGGCAAATGGTTTGACAAGTGGCAAAGAAAAACTCAGCAACAAAAATATTCCCTTTCATATCATTGGAACTGAATTTGTTCCCAAGGTGGTCGTTTAATATGAAGGGAGTGAGCGTATGGTAGGTAGTATCGCCCGGATTCGATCCAGGCTCCTTTGGACCGAAAATCTCCAAACGTTCATAGTCGTTTGAGCCCGTTGAAATCAACAGGTAGGCAATAGATGGAAGTGTGAGGATGGCGGCGATTACCAGAATTTTGGTAACCGGTCGAGTAGGTTTCATTCAAACATTAAACAACGATTACCCGATAAAGTTCAGATAATTGCCTTCCGCAATCGCCATCACAATGAAATAAAGGATGAGGAAGAATGGAAGTAAAATAGAATATTTGAAGGAAATCTTTTCATTCTTTAAGTGCATGAAGAAAGCTACGATGTAATAGGCCTTTACGATTGTAAGAACCAAGAAAATAACAAGCAAGATATCCTTTGGGATTGCCGTGAAGGCGATACCCACTTCAAACAAGGTAACTCCTAATAAAATCCAAAATGTACGCCAAATGATGCTTACATTTTTGGGATCGTGATGCTCCTCAACGAACTGGTTATGGATATCTCCGGTGTAATAACCGTGCTTTTTTTCGTTGTGATTATGATCGTTGCTATGGGATGCCATGGCTAAGCTGTTTTAACGGAATTGTGATTAAACGAGATAGAAGAATGTGAATACAAATACCCACACAAGGTCTACGAAGTGCCAGTACAAACCTGTTTTTTCTACTTGCTCGTAATGGCCTCTACGGGCATAAACGCCATTCAATACGTTGATGTATATGATGATGTTGATGACTACTCCTGAGAATACGTGGAAGCCGTGGAAACCTGTAATAAAGAAGAAGAAGTCACCGAATAAAGGATGTCCATATTCGTTTTTGGTAAGGTTAGCTCCGTGGAAGTGTTCCGATTTGGCTTTGAAAGCCTCGGCTTCAGATCCAGATATCTCCTTTTTTCCAGGTAGCACCAAGGTGTTCATGTCAACAGCATTGGTGTGATGATCAACTTTTGGGCGTCCAACAGTGCCATCTTGGTGGATGTAAGCACCTTGTTCAGTTCCATGAATGAAGTGGTACCATTCCCAAGCTTGAGAACCTAAGAACATGAAACCACCAATGATGGTTAGTAACATCCAAGTGCCAACAGCTTTTTTATCCCTACGATGACCGGCATCTACTGCCAACACCATGGTTACAGAGCTCATGATCAGGATGAATGTCATCAATCCCACATAGGCCAATGGAACATGACCCTCTACAAAAGGGAAGTGGGTGAACACATCGTTTGCGCTTGGCCATATCTCACTGAACCTGTGGCGCATTACACCATAGGCAAGGATCAACGATGAGAATGTGAAGGCATCCGAAACCAAGAAAAACCACATGTACATTTTACCCCAACTAACGTTATAAGGTGACTTACCTCCGCCCCAAGATTTGTTGGAGGTCGATGCTACTGCTGCTTCTGCTGACATAATTCGCGTAGGATGTTGATTTATTAGGGTTCTGTCTAGGACAGTTCCGTTAATTCTTTCGCAAAATAAATAGATTTTTCCATGCCAAAAACATTTTTTTAGCGTGGAATCCTTCTAAATTTCAACAGGTTTCTAACGAAGCATACTCAGGAAGATGAACAGGTATACCCACAGCCCACCTAAAAAGTGCCAATATGTTGAGCATAACTGAATTGCAAGTTGGTTTTGGGATGAAAAATATCCTTTGTACGATAAGGCGGTTACAATAGCCAGAAAAATAATCCCAGCGGCTAAATGCAGCAAGTGTACAGCTGTTAACACGTATAAAAATGATCCTGACGGGTTACCTGTGAAGAAAATCCCCATTCTAACTAGCTCCGACCATGCAAAATACTGAGTGGAGCAGAAACCAATGCCAAGCAACAGCGTAAGAGTCAATCCTTTCGTAAAAGCATTTCGGTCATTTTTGTCAATAGCTCTTTTAGCCCAGAACATTGTGGCACTGCTAAGAGAAATGATTATTGTTGAGAAAGTGAATGCTTGAGGCAATTTAAAGTATAGCCAATTGGCTTCTGCTTGTCTTACAATGTAACCACTTGTAAAACCTGCGAATAGCATAATAATGCTGACAATTATTAACCACAATACGGTTTTTACAGCAAGCACCATCTTAGGGTTCATTTCGTGCTTTGGTTCTTTTAATTTAATATACATTGTTGATTGTCAGTTAACTTTGTCAAATACAAGAACGAGTTGGACCAAAGGCAGATAAACGAATGATCCAAACATCAACCTTCGTGCTGCTTCAACACTACAGGATTGGTAAAGTTTCCACGCCTGCCAGCTAAATACGATGGCGGCAACGGTACTGATGATTGCGGAGATTGGACCTGCTAAGCCAAATACCCATGGCGTGATCCCTACAGGAATAAGGCTGAATGCATATACAAAGGCTTGAAATGCAGATGATTTATCTCGACCTCCTTTTGAGGGAAGTAAATCAAACCCCGCTTTCTTATAGTCGTCATCCAGCACCCAAGCTATAGCCCAAAAATGCGGGAATTGCCAGATGAATTGAATAGAAAATAGAATCCATGCGGCTGTGTCGAAAGTTCCGGTTGCAGCAACATAGCCCAGTAGCGTAGGTATGGCTCCCGGAAATGCGCCAACAAAAACAGCGAAAGGAGTTGTGCGCTTTAATGGAGTGTACATTACCGTATAACTCAGTAGCGCTATCAAACCCAAAATCCCACTGTACAGATTCATATAATAGGTAAGGATGAACAATCCTCCCAAACCGAAAACGACAGCAACTATGGCCGCCTCGGTCACTCGCATACGGTTGTCGGGCAATGGACGTGCTTGTGTACGATCCATCATTTTATCCAAATCCTTTTCCATGATTTGGTTGAATGCATTGGCTGATCCGGTAACCAAAAAGCCTCCTACAATCAAAAGGCAAAGCTTTGTCCAATCCAATCCATCCGATGAACCAATGATGAAGGCCATGGATGCTGAAAAAACGACCAAAATGGTCAAGCGTGTTTTGGTCAATTGAGCAAGGTCGCTGATCTTGGATTTCCTCTTTTCAGAAACGTTGCTGGACATTGGATGGCTCATCTGAGTGCAAAGTTACCCAATGCGCATCACAAAAAAGCCCTTACTTGGTTCTGAAACCAATCACATTCCGGACCTCGGAAATGGTTTTATTGGCGCTAGCGTGCGCTTTTTCAGCTCCTTGATCCATCACTTTGCTTATCAAGGCGTCGTCTGATGCAATCCGGTGAATTTCCTCGTTGATCGGAGCAATGAATGCAACCATATCTTCGGCTAGTTGCTTCTTCAAATCGCCGTACCGTATGGAGCAGTCTTGGTATTTAGATTCAAAAAACTCTACCGTATCCGAAGTCGAAACGAGCCTCATCAATGAGAAGAGATTGGCCACAGGCTCAGGCATTTCCTGACCGGGATTTACAGGTCCGCTATCTGTAACGGCGCGCATTACTTTTTTCCGGATTACTTCAGGCGAATCAGCCAAGAAAATGGCATTGCCCTCGCCCTCGCTCTTGCCCATTTTACCTGAACCGTCCAACCCCGGAACCTTTACCAGTCCTGACCCGAAATTAAAAGCATGAGGTTCTGGAAATGTGGTGCAGTTGTATAGTCTATTGAAGCGGTTTGCGAAGGTTCGCGACATTTCAAGATGTTGTTCTTGATCCTTACCTACAGGCACCTTCACCGCCTTATGGATCAGAATATCCGCTGCCATTAACGTAGGGTAGGTGAGCAGTCCGGCATTCACATTGTCGGGATGCTTGCGTATTTTTTCCTTGAACGATGTGCAGCGCTCTAGCTCCCCAACATAGGCATTCATATTGAGCAGCAAATACAGTTCTGCGGTTTCAGGCAGATCGCTTTGCGCGTAAATCGTGCACTTGTCAGGGTCAATTCCGCATGCCAGATATTCAGACAAGGCCTGCCTTACTGAGCGCCTTAGGTTTTCTGGAGTTGGGTGTGTAGTTAACGAGTGGTAGTCAGCGATAAAAAAGAAGCAATCATACTCGTGCTGCATTCTAACGAAATTTCGGACGGCCCCGAAATAATTGCCCAAGTGCAAGTTGCCTGTTGGGCGGATTCCACTGACAACGCGTTCCATAGAGGGCGAAGATACGATTTTTAGTAACTTAGCAGGCCTTTAAGCAACTATGACCTCGCTACGAAAGATTTGG
Organism: Bacteroidia bacterium; assembly: GCA_023262505.1. Lineage (GTDB taxonomy): Bacteria > Bacteroidota > Bacteroidia > AKYH767-A > OLB10 > JALRAP01. Next base: position 36,045 of record JALRAP010000008.1, on the reverse strand, counting down.
AGATTTTTTTTCTTTTTGAATGCCGTGGTCACGTTTCTTGTGTTGTACCCGGCGTTTTGGTTTCTTCTCCGGAATGAGAAAACCTTTCCCCTTGTCTTTAGACTAAAAAGATGGTGGTCGAAATTCTTGATAGGTATACCCGGAATACGTTACAATGTTGTAGAGGAAAGCCAAGTTCAATGGCCAGAGCCTTGTATTATTTGTCCGAATCACGGTTCTTATTTGGATATAATAATGACATACCGCGTGCTTCCGCACTATTTTCATTTCATGGGAAAGGCAGAACTGAAGAAGGTGCCCCTATTCAACAGCTTCTTTGATCGAATGAATATTCTAGTCGACCGTTCGAGTATTGTAAATTCCCACAAAGCATTTATTCGTGCTGCAGAAGATTTAGACAAAGGCATTTCAATTGCAATCTTCCCTGAAGCAACCATACCGGACTGCACACCCGCATTGGGTAAGTTGAAAAACGGGGCCTTTAAGTTGGCCATAGAGAAACAAGTGCCGATTGTCCCGATTGTTTATCTCGACAATTGGAAGTCACTACCTGACGGACCCAGAAAGAAAACATTTCCGGGAATGCCAACATTTTTAAGAGTGGTGATACATGATCCAATTTCAACCAAGGGAATGACCGAGGCTGATCTTAACCGCATTAAAGAACAATATAAGTCGGTAATGGATAAAACCTTGGAGCTTTACGGAGCAATTGAGGAATCATTTGAGCCCCGGTACCGGTTGGCAGAAGCTAAAGGGTAGTGCTCTGGGCTCGGGTTTTAGCAGAATTCTTCAAAAGCAGCACCTAAATGGTCTGCAATCATTTCAGCAGAACGGCCTTCAATCATGTGCCTTTCCACAAAGTGTACCAACTTGCCGTCTTTGAATAATGCTATGCTGGGAGATGAGGGCGGAAAAGGCAGCGTGTACTTACGAGCAGCAGCAGTTGCATCGGTGTCCTGTCCAGCGAAAACGGTTGCTAGATGAGCAGGTTTTTTTGAACTTTTATTCAAGGCCAGCTTAACACCAGGTCTGCAAGTTCCTGCGGCACATCCGCAAACAGAATTGAATACCAGAAGCATTGTGCCATTGGTATTTGGAATAGCTTGGTCAACTTCTTCAACAGAACGTAACTCTGTGAATCCGGCACTGGTTAAGTCAACGCGCATGGGTGCGCACATTTGTTCTGGGTATGGCATTGCTTTGAATTTTATAATGCAAAAATAGTGAGGTTAAAGGCCACAACAAGCCAAGTGATGAAAAGTTCGTTTTTCAGCTGATTCGAGGCAAACCATTGAATTAAAGATGTTTTTCTTACTATCCACAAAAACAATTTACTTTCTTTAAGTGATTGACAATCAATGCTTGATTGTCGAACATGAAGGTGTTTTAGTGAAATAACTCCTCATTTCTTACAATGTAAGGAAAGGTGGGTTTGATTGGGCAACCAGTTAAGATTGGTTTCGTTCTAAAGCCATCAAATAAATCCCAATGAGTATGAAATCCCCCCGTCAAAGTAGTTTGTTTCCCGTTTTCAAGTTTGATTTGAACCGAACGCTTATTGAAGCTAACAACGCCTCCATGCCTTTATTAGAGAAATGGGGCTGGAATATTCAGGAAGGTCTACCTAAAAAGGTGATGACCGAATTTCCTCAAATATTTCATTCAATTCTAAGCCAAAAACCTTCCGACATTATTGTAAGTATGGATGGTTTCAATGTTCGTTTTTGCATCGTTCCTTTCCCCGAGGCGGGCTATGTGGGGATGTATGCTTATTCATTGGAAGCAATCAGCGGAATGGCTAGGACATCCTTTCCCGTAAAATCAGAAGTGGAACCATCAGTCACTGCTAATTAACATGAATACCATCAAAACCGCTAGGCAGCGTTCAAAGCCCAAACCACAAGAAATCGACTTCAAGCAAACGGTAGCCAATTCTATCAAGAGTTTGATGTTGCAAGAAGGCGCCCATCGATTAACCATCAACACAACCATAGAAGGGCTAATTCCCTTTGTGGCTGAAAAGGATATGATCGAGGTTGTTTTCACCAACATAATATCGAATGCCATCAAGTTCAGGCATCCTCACGAGACGAAACCTACATTGGATATACACATTGACCTTGGGCCTGAAAATGTAATAATCACATTCAAGGATAATGGTATTGGTATTGATGCTGAGCATATCAGTAAGATTTTCGATATGTTTTTCTGTGCACCAGGACAGAAAGCCGAAGGTTCAGGACTTGGGCTTTTTGCAGTTCGTGAGGCTGTGAAACGCATGAAGGGAACTGTTACCGCTCAATCTGTTAAAAGTTCAGGCACAACTTTGGTTGCAGAACTACCTAACAGGATTGATCCCGATTTGAAAAGAAAACTTATAAAACTAATTGAAAACTCAAAATGATAAACGAAATCAATCTCGTGGAAGCGATAAACCTTGATAAGGTTGGTGTTAAGTATGAACATGTAATGTTGGTGGATGATGATCCAATTCAGAACATGTTGCATGGAAAATTGATGGATCACGGAATGTTTGCTAAGAAAGTCAGCACATTCAGTTCCGCCCAAGAAGCTCTGGATTTCCTTTCTCAATCGCCTTTGGCCGAATTGCCATCCGTGATATTCCTAGATATCTTAATGCCCGGAATGGATGGTTTTGGTTTCTTGGATGCGTTCGCTAAACTGAGTCCTCAGATCGTATCCCGCTGCAAGGTGGTTATGTTGTCTTCATCAGAGAGCTTTGATCATCTCAACAAGGCAAATCGCAATCGTTATGTGCGAAAGTTCCTCAACAAACCGCTTACTCCTGAAATGTTAAACGCAATCAATATCTGATTAGCGCTTCATTCTGAAAAAATCGCGAAGGAGTTCTGCGCATTCATCTGCCAGGACTCCTTTTTTTATTTGTGTTCTCGGATGAATGAGTTTGTCTCCGAAAAGGCCATAACCTCGCTTTTCATCGCTGGCCCCAAAAACAATTCTGTCTAACTGCGTCCAGAATCCAGCTCCAGCGCACATCACACAAGGCTCCAATGTCACGTATAATGTGCAATCCTGCAGATATTTCGCACCTAAGAAGTTGCTTGCGGCTGTAAAAGCTAGCATTTCAGCATGAGCCGTAACATCCGTAAGTTTTTCGGTCATGTTATGGGCTCGGGCAATAATGCGGTTTTTACAAACTATAACCGCGCCAACGGGTACCTCATCAGAGTCAAAAGCCTTTTTGGCCTCCGATAGGGCGGCGCGCATAAAGTACTCGTCATCTAACGCAAAGGTTTCCATGTGTTCACAAATTTAACACAAGCAAAGCTAACCAAGACATTAGCGGTTCTGTATTTGTGCATACATTTGTAATTGTAAAACATCAAGTTTTGGCACAGGAAAAACAGAAGATACTTAAGCTGGATTTCGAACAGGAGTTGGATTTCCTGTTGGTGGGAATCATTTCCGGCCATAAGGATTTTCGACTCTGTTTTGAATTGAACAAGGCGCTGAAATTGAGATTTGCTCGCAAGCATGACATCATCATATCGGCAGGTAAGCCCGGTTCAAGTACCAGCCACGCCCGTTTCTTAACTGGTGGTAATGCATCCGAAACCTATAATCTTATTGGTAATCGCGATTTGGAGCATACGGGATTTTTCATTCCTGAAATGCGTAACGTGGATTATTTCTTCTTGGTTTCCGGTTACAACGACAATTTCGACCTTGCTGGCATGGTTGAAAAAATGCGCAAGTTGAGTGCTGTGTCGGGGGCTTTCATCATTCAACCGGACGGGCTTAAGTCGGCCGAAACTTTTCTTAACCTAATCGAAAATTGAATCATAAAGCAATGTCTTCAGCCATTTTCAACAAAAGCAAAATAATAGCCACCATCGGACCATCTTCGATGGATACCGATACCTTGGATAAAATGATCAAGGTAGGTATGGATGTGGTGCGTATCAATGCCTCCCATGGCGATCACAAAATGCATCGCACCATCGTAGATAATATCCGAAAACTCAATGCGGAAAAGCGATACAAGATCCCTGTTCTTTATGACTTGCAAGGACCTAAGCTTCGTATTGGAGAAGTAAAGGGCAACGCAGCTGATTTGGTGGAAGGTGCTGCGGTTCGATTGACAATTCACCCTTGTGAGGGAACAGCGGCTTTGTTGCATGTGCATTACACTAAGTTTTATGATGATGTTCAACAAGGTGACCCGGTTCTGATTGATGATGGTAAAGTTGAGTTGCTGGTAATAGGCAAGGAGCCTGATGGTGTAGTGCTCACCAAGGTTATACACGGCGGTGTGGTTTCGTCCAGAAAAGGCATCAATCTGCCATTCACGAAACTGTCGCTCCCATGTTTGTCTGATAAGGATCTGCAGGATTTGGAGTTCGCATTAGACAACCATATAGAATGGATTGGATTGTCATTTGTGAGAACAGCACAGGATATATTGGAGTTGAAGAGCCGTATCGCCGCCCGCAAAATGAAAACACGCGTGGTTGCCAAGATTGAAAAACCAGAGGCTTTAAGGGATTTGGACAATATCATACAGGCCGCTGATGCTATCATGGTTGCCCGCGGCGATTTGGGAGTGGAGATTGCGATGGAGAAGGTTCCGGTCATTCAAAAAAACATTGTCCGCAAAGCCATAAGCTATTCAAAGCCGGTTATCATCGCTACCCAAATGATGGAAAGTATGATAACCAACTATAGGCCCACACGCGCAGAGGCCAGCGACGTGGCCAATGCAGTATTCGATGGCGCCGATGCATTGATGCTTTCAGGCGAAACCTCGGTTGGTGCATATCCTGTAAAAGTGGTCGAGGCTATGGCGAAAATCATCGGTATCGCCGAAACTGAAGATTTCATTTTCAATAAACAGATTCCACCAATAAAGAATTCCAAGAGCTTTGTTTCCGATTCCATATGCTATAGCGCTTGCGCGATGGCTCAGCAATCGGGGGCCGCTGGAATCATTGCCATGACCAACTCCGGTTATACGGCTTTCCGAATATCAAGCCAGCGCCCGCGTAGTCAAGTGTTCATCTTCACGGATAACATGGAAATGCTTACCACGCTCAACTTGGTTTGGGGTGTAAGGGCATTTCATTACGATCGATATGAAAGCTCCGAGGATACCATTACTGACATTAAGGCTTTTCTCAAGAAACGAGGCCTGGTTAAAGATGGTGATTTGCTGATCAATGTATTCAGCACTCCTTTGGAATCAAGGGGCATGGCCAATACCATTAAGCTGCATGTGATTTAATCCTTTTACTATATACAACAAAAAAGCCCCTCCGATTAGAAGGGGCTTTTTCAGTTTTAGGCCTGGATTATTTCACTGTCACTTTTCCTGCAGAAGTTTTCCTGTCGGATTGTGTTAACAGTAATTGGTATTGACCACTCGCAAGTCCTTCAAGGTTCAATCGAATGCTGTTGTTGACTCCTTTGGGGAATTGCAGTGAACGAACCAAGCGACCTGTGAGGTCTGTAAGCTCCACTAAAGTGATGGATTTTCCGGCTGCATCAATCATGATATACTCAGATGCTGGGTTAGGATATACAGAGAAACCATTGGAAGCGTTTTCGGAAATTCCTGTAAGAGTGATTTCCGCCAATGCAGGAACACGAGCACTTACGCAAGTCACATCTTCACCCTTTACCTCCCAATCATAGAAGTAATAGTAGAAGCCTGAGCCTTGGTTGGATCCAGTGATGCTTACTAGGTCGGTGATGGTGTATGGGTAACTTACACCTGAGCTGTTCCTACGAAGGCGAGGCGTGTTAAAGCCAAAATTTGTATTGTTGACAGTGGCATTGGTCGAAATTGAATATGTGCCAGGAGTCAATGGGAAGTTGAGTGTAACGCGCGAAGTGTCGATCGGAATGTTCACCAACAAGCTTTGAACAACGTTGTTTCCAGCGTCACGGATTTGGATTTCACGGTTACCTGGAGTATCGGTGTAAACCTTTACTGAAACCAATGTGCATGGGTTGATAACGTTGAAATTCAAAGATCCGTTTGTGGTTGTGCCGCTATAGCTGGTTCCAGAGTGCGCATTGATACCCGTGTAGGCGGTTGGGCCTGCATATAAAGTGCCTTGGTCTACCCAGTATGTGGTTGATGCACTCAGCGATGGCGTGGTGAAAGTGTTTCCTGTTCCGACCAAATTTCCTCCAGTTTGCTGATCATACCAACTTAAATTACTGCCAGTTGCTGAAAGCTGTAGGGAAGATGGGTTGGGTCCTGTAGCGCCGGTGGTAACAGGAGTAGGAGCGGGAAGCACGTCAACCACTACTGAAGAGGATGAGAACGTTCCGCAAACGCCTTGAATAGCTACCGAGTAACTTCCGGTTTGAGTCACTACAACCGATTGTGTGTTGGAGCCGTTATTCCAAGTATAACCAGATGCGGGTGAGCTGGTCAATGTCACTGATTGTCCTTGGCAGAAGTTGAGTTCGCCGTTGACTGTAACAGTTGGGGTTTCATCCGGATTGAGTTCAACGATGATGTTTGCAGAAATGGCGGAACATCCGGAGGCATCAGTTACCATCACGTTGTATGAACCTGGTTGGCTAACGGTAAGGGTTTGCGTTGTAGAGCCGTCTTGCCACAGATAAGAGGTGAATCCTGCAGGTGCAGTAAGGGTTGTGGTCTGACCGGTACATATGATGGCGTTTCCGGAGATAATATTTCCGGTGATTGCACAACTGTTTTCCACTACATGAACAAATTGGTTGGCTGCAAGATTAGTAAGGGTAGAGGTGGTTCCTGAGGTAAACCAAACAACTGCAGAGTCAACTTGTGTGTTTGCGCCCAAACCGAAATGCAATTGGGATGAATTGCATGTGCCGTAGCTCTCGCCAGCCCTAACCTCTCTGATTTGGATACCCCATGGACCATAAATGGTAACACGACCGCCTATCGCACCTTTTTCACTGGTGGTTCCTTCTAAAGTGAATGCGATGAAGTTGTTAGAGTTCCTTTCATTTAGATAGAGCACGTCATCAAATTGGTTGGAAGGGGTTTGGTAGATGTCGCCATAGGAAGCGAATACATCTACAAATCCATCGTGGTTAAGATCGCCAGTGGCAAATGATACCATACCGTTGTTGGCGAAAACACCCGTGCGACGGGTAAAGGTCAAATTCCCATTGTTATGGAAATAGAGCCACTCGGTTCCTGCAATCAGAATGTCGAGATATCCATCATTATCGAAATCCTGCATAACGGATTCAATGGGGGTGATGTTGAAGTTGCCGATTCCTGTATTGAGCGCTTCGGTGTAATTGCCAGTTCCATCATTTATGAAAATCTGGTTGTTGTAGTCGTGGTTGGTTAACAACAAGTCTAAGTCGCCATCATTATCCAAGTCGCCGAAGCTGGAAGTCCAGGTCTGCCAACCGATATTGATGCCGAAGTCGGCTGCGCGCTCGGTGTAGGTGTTGTTTCCATTGTTAACGAATAAGCGGTTGATCCGGCGCTGGTCGGTTGGGCTGGATGTGCTCTGCCTGCAGTGTGCAACATAAAGATCCAGGTCATGGTCGTTGTCGAAATCAATCCAAGAGCTGCCATAGTTACCAGAATCATAAGGGTCGTTTCCGTAGAACATGCCTGGATTTACCGCAAAATTTACAAATGTGGAGGGGTTGAGGTTACCGGCGCCATCATTCAAATACAACTTGCTCACGTCGTTATCATCGCAGCAAAACAAATCAATCCAACCATCATTGTTCATATCGCAGAAGGTTGCGTTTTGAAGGAAGAATCCTGATTGTGCTAGAAGTGTGTTGGTGAAAGTAATGCTTCCTCCATTGTTGAACAGCTTAACCAATCGGATGCCACTGGTTCCATCAGCTATCACATCTTTCCAGCCGTTCTTGTCAACATCGGCCACGGTCATAGCCCAAGCGCTACCGCCACCTATGTCAGTAATCATCTGGTGGTAAAAACTACCGTCGCGCTGTTGCAGTTCGAGGTTGATGATGTGGCCTTGGTCCATTCGAAGAATGTCGTCGAGTCCATCGCTGTTTACATCAACCACTGTCACGGCGCAGCCGCTTCGGGTGGCATTGGCCAACTTATTGTTGGAGTTGGTGAAGGAAACAGTCTGGGCGAACAAGTTTCCGAAAGGAAGCAGGCAAACCGTAATTGCCGCAGCCATTTTTTGTAATTTGAATTTCATCGTGTGTATTGAGTTTTTGATTATATGTCCAGGATTGATTTTGGTTAATTTTTTCGACTGACTTAACTTTCTCACAATCTCATAACCCTGACGGATTTACTACCCAGACGGGTGGTAATCCTGATTATGAATACGCCGGTTGCATCTGGCAATTGGAATTGATTCCTGTTGCCAGTTTGACCAATATTCCTAAGGCTGTATTTTTTACCTGAAGCGTCAAAAGCTTCCATCCTGATTATCTGATCTTGGTTAGGGATTTCAACTGAAATAATTCCATCTCGGGAAACGGTTGGTGTAACTTTGATTGATTTTTCCGAATAACTGGACACGACTGTAAGAACGTCCGTGATGCTATCGGATGCCACAAGCACAGGTGTTTTATCTGCAGCATTGTACATGTTTCGGAAAGTATCGATGTGGCTGCTGTTGTAGGTGAACATTTCGTCGAGCCATTTTGGAGGCACAGATTGGTAAAACAATCTTGCACTAACCTTTATATTGCCCAGCAATCCAGCAACAGGCACTTTGAATTGTACAAAATCGCTACCACTACCTTCTACGCCATTAAGCTTGTTGAAATCGGCATCGGCTAATGCATCAGCTGAAACCTGTACGGTATCATAAACAGGGGATGAGGTGGTGAAGCCTTCCGGAGGAATACGGTTATCTTTAAGCAACATGGCCGCACGGGCAAGAACAGAAGTGAATTGGCCGTTCACATCTCCCATAGACATCTCATAAATCTGGCTTGTGTGATTTTGACTGATGGTAGTATAGTGAGGATTGAACTGCGGATTCTCGCCAACTACCCGATAATTGGGGTCGAATATGCCGGATTGGAAAACTGTGTCGCCATTTGCGTCGGTCATCACAAATTGCAACACGGCGCGACGTGCGGGATAACCCGATGGGAACTTGTGTCCCGCCTTATTTCGAATCTTAACCCTGTAGTAAGCAGTGTCAGGAGTGAGTCCGTCGTTAATCAAATCAAACTCAACTGACTTTTGCTGCAACATATCCATGGTTGCGGCCAATGAGGAATCCAAGTTTGCGTCGGTTGCAGTTACACCCAATGCCGATTTGTTGTTCTTGATAAGTTTCAGCATGAAGCTGTTTGCACCTGCGAACGTATGTTGATTGAAAGGAAAGCGGGGTTGAAGCGTGATATAGCCGTTGGCAATTACAATGGCATCCGTCAATCGGGGCATATGACACGATTGGCAGGTGGTAGATGTGCCAGCAAAGCTCGAGTTTAGGTATTCGTGATATGTGGCTTGCTCTACGAAAGTATTACCCGTGTAGTTTCCTGCCAAATCAATGGTCTCGGTAATGAGTGTGTGGCAAGGTGAGCAAACAGAGGACTCGTCCATGTGTGGACTGTAAACAGGAGTGTAGCCTTCATAAAGCTGCATCGGCCCTGCAAATGGTCCAGGAAACGGTCCAAATATTTGTCGAGTGGTGTCGTAAGGGATGTCCCCGGAAAAGGTGTTGCCTACGTTAGGGGAGATAGTATGACAACCTGCACAAGAGACGCCATCCAAACCTAAAGTGTCATTGAGCAAATCTGCGAGAGTGAAGTGGGTGGCGCCTCCATAGATGGCATCATAATGGCCCATTGGAGCATGGCAGGATGTGCATTTGGATTCCAGAGCGTTACTGTGTGCCGGGTTGACCAAAGATTCGTGGCTCACTTTGGCCCTCCACAAAGGATCCTTGGCGCTCATGGCCATCATACTGCCGGCCCACCTATCGAATAGGTTCACATCTTGTCCGTTTTCATCGATATTGGCTAAACCAAGTGTATCATAGCCGTGACAGCCTCTGCAGGAGGTGGATGGCTGAAAATACTCGCCAGGTCCGATCGGTGTGGACCCCATCTGCTGATACAATTCCAACTCCTCCTGCGAATGGAATGGCTTTTGCGCATCCATGCGGATAGTGAAATTACTCAATAACAATACGGCGACCAGCAGTCCCGACAACACTAGAATTCTCTTCATTTTGGAAACTTATCCTTGCGTGTCTTGTGGTTAGGTTCTGGCGATGTTTGATATAAGGCATTGCTAAAATAGGGTATACCTTTTTCTTTTCAAAGAGAGTTTAAACACTTTAACCACTCTTTTGACGGTCTTTGTACTTTCCCAACAAAATATGTTGTTTTTCAGCACATTTGTAAAAACTTTACGACTCTGACTATGCATTCTTCCAATAAATCTGGTCATGCTTTCCGTTCCATTGTATCCGAAATCGATTCGCCCCTATTCAGGATCATGTGGGTTTTTGGGGCTGAGACGCCACAACGAAGGCATTTCGATAATAATATCATCACCTTCCATATCGGTCAGGGTTATTTTCTTTCAGTGGCTCACAACCTGCGAACCGAGTGTTCCTTGGTTAGAAGCATGCCCGAGTCGGTTTTTGACCAACGTTTGGCTCCGTTGTTGAGTGAGGCCCAACGTGCGCACATGGAGCGATGTTATGTAGCTGATCGCGCTAATGGTATGAGATTCCTGGAGTTGCAAGATCCATCGTTGGCAAACGGAATCGCAGAAACATTTCGGTCTTCGGGTTTTGATACCAGGTGGGTTGGCTTAGAGGGAAACGGCGTTTGCAGCCCACATTTGATACTTCAATTTCAAGAAGAAGGGTTTTTTGGCGACAATGAGCTTGGTGGTTGGTTCCCGGAGCATTGTAGGTTCTACGAAGAACATATCCAAAGACATACTTATCTGATGGAGCTCGAGTTGGTAAAGGCTTTTTACTCTTCCGATATCGCACTATATAGAGTGAAGCCTTCTTTTCGTGGTTTCATAGAAAAGCTTCCGGTTTTGGATATCGATTTCTCGATGATGGAGGAGGGTATGGGTAGGCTTTATTGCTTGCAAAGTTCACCAGGAGGATTTTTGGGCAGACTACTTAATACGGCCAGCTTGGAAGGTTACTTAGATCAGCATCAGGTTTTCCATGACCGGATTGGAGGGAATTATATTTTGGAAGGATTTCGTTACTTGATTCGAGGGTATTTCCGGTTTGGTTCTAGCGGAGCCCCATATTTGATATTTGATCCGGAAACAGGGAAGTTCAAAGCCAATGCGGTGCAAAGTGAAGCCAGTCCCGTACAGCTTTCCATCAACCATTCAAGGGAGGGTAATTTCCAATACGTGAATGCCATTGCCTCGCCTTTGCTTTTGATTGAAAAGGAGTTGAAAAGTATTATGGCTGGAGAAGTTTGAAGCTAGCCGTTGGTGCGGATGGCTTCTACGGGGTCTAACCGTGAGGCTGAGTAAGCGGGAACAAATCCAGAAATAATTCCAATAAACGCTGATATGCCTAATCCCGTTAGGATATTGTAAATGGAGAGTGTTAAGTCGAAGTCTATGGTGGCGGAAGCTAATTGTGTTAGCAGGAATACAATAAGTAATCCCATTGCACCTCCTATTAGGCTCAAGGTAACGGCCTCCGATAGGAATTGCACTAATATGAAGTAGTTTTTTGCGCCTAGTGATTTTTGAATGCCGATTTGGTTGGTTCGTTCCCGTACAGAAACAAACATGATGTTAGCGATCCCGAAGCCTCCAACCAATATTGAAAACCCTCCTATGATCCATCCTGCCAAGCCAACCACACCAAACAGGTTTCCGACTTGGTTTGAAAGCAGCTTGGACTCATTGAGTGCGAAATCATCTTCTTCCATTGGCCTTAGTTGGCGTAAGGAGCGCATGATACCACGAAGTTCGTCTATGAGCTCATCATTGGTGACTCCAGGTTTGCCTTTGACTTGAATGGCGGGCCTCAAATTATCAGAATCGATATTTACAATGTTACGCACATAGTTAACGGACACCAACATGGTATTATCCAAGCTGCCCATGTCAATTACGCTGCTCCCTTCTTTTTTAAAAACTCCAATCACTTCGAGTTTGCGGCCGTCGGCACGGATGGTTTTTCCGACCGCCTCTTCCAAGCCAAAAAGAGACTCTTTCAAGGTGTGCCCTAGTATGGCAACCGCTTTGCCAGACTCGGATTCGTTTTCGGTGAAATACCGGCCGTCTTCTAATTCGAAAGACTTGATCATGTCATACTCGTGTGAAACAGCGGAAATGGCGGCGTTTTCCACAGAGGAGGAGTTGTGTCGGATGGTTTTTCCTGAAATGCTCAATTCAAAGCATAAGTATTGGGCTGCGCTAGAGCGATCTCGAACCGACTCCATCTCATTGTATTTGGGATTGGGTCGTTGCCAATATTTCCACCAAGGGTAATCGGAACTGAATGCCCAAGGCCATTTTTGAACATAAACCACATTGTCGCCCAACGACTCCACACTGCTTCGCACATTCCGCTCCAATGAATCAACCACCGTGAATACGATGATAATAGTGAAAATGCCAATGGTAATACCCAATAGGGAAAGTACAGTGCGAAGCCTGTTTGCATTCAAGGCGTGGAATGCAAACAAAATACTTTCACGAATGAGTCTCCAAAATAACAGCATCGGTCGGCGGTTGGTTCTTCAAAGGTAGTCAAAGGCGAACACGCGACAAGCGGTTTGTGATTTGATTGCAACTCGATATTTACTTCATTGAGGGTGGGCCATGGAGGGTTGAATTATTTGTCAACACCTGCTCATAACTGCAAATCCGAAGTCTAAGCATTGGTTATTTTCGTGCATCCAAACATCTCGACATGTCTCATTCATTGATGCCTATCCGCTCCGCGTTACTTTCTGTATATCATAAAACTGGTTTGGAGGAATTGGCTCGGGGTTTGGATGCACGAGGTGTTCGACTTTTTGCAACTGGTGGCACCTACGATTTTGTCAGGAATTTGGGAATTCAAGTTACACCCGTTGAGGATGTCACCGGGTTCCCTTCCATTTTGGGCGGTCGGGTGAAAACACTGCATCCCAAGATCTTTGGAGGTATTTTGAGCCGGAGGAACGACCCATCTGACCAGCAGGAGTGTGAGCTTCATCAAATCCCTTCCATTGATTTGGTGGTGGTCGATTTATATCCTTTTTCCGATACCTTGAAAGCGGGTGGAAGCGAGTCCGAAATCATCGAAAAAATCGATATCGGCGGGGTGTCCTTGCTTCGTGCGGCTGCTAAGAATTTCCGTTTCGTTACCGTGATGTCATCCTACACGCAATACGGATCACTGATTTCGCATCTGAATGAAAACAATGGCTGTTCCTCGGAGGATTTCCGTAGGAAGTTGGCGGCCAAGGCTTTTGAAACCACTGCAGGTTATGACCGTCTGATCGGCCATTGGACTTTAACAGGTGGGGCTGATCTTATCGAGCTGCCACAAGGTGCCGGTACTAGTTTAAGGTATGGCGAGAACCCGCATCAGAAAGGGGTTTTTTATGGTCAATTGGGTGAGGTGTTCGAGCAGTTGTCGGGCAAGGAACTCTCCTACAACAACCTGCTCGATATCGATGCCGCTATTGCCTTGGCTGGCGAATTCCAGGAACCTATGGCAGCCGTGGTTAAGCATAACAATGCTTGCGGGGTTTCGGCAGGTCCTGATGCGATGACGAATTGGAAAAAGGCGCTTGATTCGGATCCTGTATCGGCTTTTGGAGGTATCATTATCATTACATCCACAATCGATTTTGCATTGGCTGAAGACATCGGGAAGTTGTTTTTCGAGGTTTTGATCGCACCTGACTTCACACAGGAAGCTCTCGATCTTTTGAAATCCAAGAAAAATCGTATATTATTGAAAATTAATAAAATACCTAAATCAAGTGGTTCGATTAGGTCGGTGTTGAATGGGGTGTTATGGCAGTCGGCAGATGACAAAACGGAGGTGGTCTCCGATTTGAAATCTGTCACCAAGGTTGCGCCAACATCGCAGCAGGTCAGTGATATGTTATTTGCCAACCGTATCGTTAAGCATTCCCGTTCAAACACGATAGTTTTGGCCAAAGACAATCGATTATTGGCAGCCGGGGTAGGCCAAACCTCCAGGGTAGACGCGTTACAGCAAGCCATCGAAAAAGCACAGCGGTTTAGTTTGGATTTGGATGGGGCGGTGATGGCATCTGATGCGTTCTTCCCTTTTCCCGACTGTGTGGAGATCGCAGGCAAGGCCGGGATCAGGGCTATCATTCAGCCGGGTGGTTCATTGAAAGACCAGGATTCGATCAATAAATGCGATGAAATGGGATTGGCCATGGTGCTGACCGGATTCCGCCATTTCAAGCATTGATTTTTTACACAAAGCAGCTTCGTTTATTAAGATATTACTTCACTATCTTTACACCGATGAGCCGATGCTCATCTGGTAAAAGCGCAATCATTCGAAATGGGATTATTCGACTTCCTCACCCAAGAAATAGCCATTGATCTTGGAACGGCAAACACACTGATTATAGCTAATGACAAAGTCGTGGTGGACGAACCGTCTATCGTAGCTATGGACCGTATGTCGGGCAAGGTGCTTGCAGTAGGCAAGCAGGCCATGATGATGCATGGTAAGACACACGAGAACATCAAGACTATTCGACCATTGAAAGACGGTGTTATCGCGGATTTCGATGCTGCAGAACATATGATTCGTGGAATGATCAAGATGATCAATCCAGGACGTAGGCTTTTCACGCCTTCGCTGAAAATGGTCATTTGCATCCCATCCGGTATCACAGAAGTTGAAAAGCGTGCCGTTCGCGATTCCGCTGAACATGCGGGTGGCAAAGAAGTTTATTTGATTCATGAGCCCATGGCTGCGGCCATTGGTATCGGGATCGATGTGGAAGAGCCAATGGGTAACATGGTGATCGATATCGGTGGGGGAACAAGTGAAATCGCGGTTATCGCTTTGGGTGGCATCGTTTGCGACCAATCCATTCGAGTTGCCGGTGATGGATTCACTACGGACATTTGGGACTACATGCGTAGGCAGCACAATATCCTGATTGGTGAACGCTCTGCTGAAAAAATCAAAATTGAAGTTGGGTCAGCACTGCCTGAACTCGACAACCCTCCTCCCGACTTTGCCGTTCATGGTCGTGACTTGATGACTGGTATTCCTAAGGAAATCACGGTTTCCTACTCGGAAATTGCACATGCTCTCGATAAATCCATTTCCAAAATCGAAGAGGCTATTCTGAAGGCTTTGGAGATGACTCCGCCAGAATTGTCGGCTGATATATACCGTACCGGGATTTATCTTACCGGAGGCGGTGCACTGTTGCGTGGTTTGGATAAACGCATATCTATGAAGACCAAACTGCCTGTCCATATCGCAGAAGATCCGTTACGCGCAGTAGTGCGTGGCACAGGTATCGCGTTGAAAAATATCGACCGATTCAAATTCTTGATTCCATGAAAATCCATCGCCAGTATTTTTAGTCTGGCGATTATCCTGAGAAATGAAAAGGCTTTTTCAACTGCTTTGGAACAACAACTTCACTCTGCTTTTTATTTTCCTGTGGTCGATTAGCATTTATTTGGTTGTCCTGAACAATCGTTTTCAGCAGGTTTATGTGGTCAACTCATCAAACAGGGTTGCAGCATCCATTCTTGAGTCAATGCACGAGGTCTCCGAATACCTTAGCTTGAAGGAAACCAATATCAGCCTTTCGCGCGAAAACGCCGAATTACGAAGCAGGTTGGCTTCTAACTTTTATACCCTTAGCGTAAGTGATAGCTCGATCAACGATTCACTTTTCCTTCAACAGTATACATACATGCCAGCCCGGGTTGTGAATAGCACTATCAACCGTCGGAACAATTACCTCACGTTGGACAAAGGCTCCCGGCATGGTATTAAGCCGGATATGGGAGTCATTTCAAGTGATGGCGTTGTTGGAATCGTTAAGGATGTTTCAGAGCATTATTGTACGGTAATGTCATTGCTGCATAAAAACAGTAGGGTGAGTGCTAGATTTAAAAAGAGCAACTATTTCGGTTCCGTGGTTTGGAATGGAGAAGATAGCCGTGAAGCGGAACTTCTGGAGGTTGCCAAGCATGTGAAATTCAAAAAGGGTGACACGCTCGTTACAACGGTGTTCTCAACCGTATTCCCCGAGGGTGTTCCTGTTGGGACGGTATCTGGTTACGAGTTGAAGAATGATGCTAATTTTTTTGAAATCGATTTAAAATTAGCCACCGACTATGCTCGTTTGACCCATGTTTACATAGTGAAGAATTTGCTAAAAGACGAGCAAAGAAAATTGGAAATGGAAAGCACAACTTCAGATGATAACTGAACTGATTCGATATGTGATTTCTTTTTTTGCTCTGCTCTTGATCCAAGTTGCGGTGCTTAACAATATCCATTTGGGTGGATACATCAATCCATTCATTTACGTGATGTTTTTATTGATGCTGCCAGTGCGCATGCCGGGTCTTCTTTTATTGGTTTTGGCCTTCTTGCTGGGTTTAATCATAGATATGTTCTCCAACACAGTAGGTATGCATGCGGCTGCTTGTGTGTTTATGGCTTATGCGAGGCCAACTGTTTTGAAATTTATCGCTCCGCGCGACGGATACGAAACCGAGTCGGCTCCATCCGTCAGGGAGTTCGGATTCAATTGGTATGCTATATATGCTTTCATCCTGGTTTTCCTTCATCACTTGATGCTTTTCTATATTGAGGTGTTTAGGCTATCTGAGTTTTTTCCAACCATGTTCAGAGTGGTATTGAGTACGATTTTCACAGTTGCAATTGTCATAATGGTGCAGTTCCTTACTGATAAACCCAAACTCAAAAAATGAAGCAAAAAACCGGTCACCGGTTTGTGTTCTTGGGAATCGTAACCGCGGTTTCATTCATTTACCTGTGTAGGTTGTTTTACATTCAAGTGATTGAGGATCGCTATAAGCTCTCAGCCAATAACAATGTTCTTCGTACCATAACCGATTATCCGGCACGTGGCTTGGTGTATGACAGGAAAGGAAAGCTTCTTGTTTTCAACGAGGCCGTGTATGATGTTATGGTCACTCCCCGACAAGTCAAGCAGATAGATACGCTGGAATTTTGTCAGTTGTTGGGCATTCCGCCCGAGGATTTTGAAAAAAAGATGGTGAAGGCTAAAAAGTACTCTAAGATCAAAGCCTCCATTTTCGAAAAGCAGATTTCAGCAGCAACATACGCCGTATTGCAGGAGCGACTTTACAAATTCAAAGGATTCTTCGTACAGTCGCGGACCTTAAGACGCTATCCTGAACAGGTTTCTGCTCACAGCTTAGGTTATATCGGTGAAGCAGATGACAAACTAATTCAGTCCAATTCTTATTACAAGCAAGGCGACTATGTTGGGATTGCCGGTTTGGAAAAGTCATACGAGGAAGAGTTGCGTGGACAAAGAGGGGTGCGGGTGGTGATGGTAGATGTGCACAATCGTGAAAAAGGCTCGTTCGCAGATGGCGCATATGATACGGTTCCCGTGTCCGGTCATAATTTGGAGGTTACATTGGATCTCGAGCTACAATTGCTTGGTGAGAAGTTGTTGCAAAACAAAATTGGCAGCATCGTAGCCATTGAGCCTTCTACAGGAGAAATTTTGGCTTTGGTTACAAAGCCTTCTTATGATCCCAACTTGATGGTTGGAAGAGCTCGCTCCGCCAATTATGCAAAAATGTTGAAAGACCCTACCAAGCCCATGTTTAACAGGGCCACACAGGCTTATTATCCTCCCGGCTCCACTTTCAAATTGGTGAATGCGCTCATTGCACTTCAAGAGGGTATTATCACACCTTCCAGTACTTTCGCACATTCATTTGTGGTGGGTTCCAAATCAGTAAAATGTCACCCACACCCGCCCATCGCTTTAGAGGGTGCCATCCAATATTCCTGTAATCCATATTTCTGCAATACATTCCGTGCTTTCGTTGATTCTAAAAAATTCGGTAGTAGCGAAGCAGGTTATAGAAGATGGCGTGAGCATGTTTTGGCATTCGGCATTGGTCGTAAAGTGGGTGTAGATTTACCTTCGGAGCTGAAAGGTCTTGTTCCTGCAGTTGAGTTCTACGACAAGTACTATGGTAAGGGTCGTTGGAAAGCATCCACCATTTATTCGTTGGGTATTGGCCAAGGCGAGTTGGGTGTTACCCCGCTGCAGATGGCCAATATAATTTGTGCAATCGCCAATAGGGGATTCTATTATATTCCACATATTGTTAGAAAAATCGGTGGAAAACCGAACAAGACTCGTAACCTCGGACAAAAACAAATGACCTTGGTTGAGCCTCGGCATTTTGAAAGCGTGCACGAGGGAATGCAAAAGGTTGTTGAAAATGGGACCGCCCGTATCGCCAAATTCGGAAATTACGCCATATGTGGTAAAACTGGTACGGCACAGAATCCGCATGGGAAAGACCATTCGCTCTTTGTAGCTTTTGCTCCTCGCGAAAATCCCAAAATCGCGGTTGCGGTAATGGTTGAAAATGCGGGATGGGGTGGCGAATGGGCAGCTCCAATGGGAAGTTTGATGATGGAAAAGTACCTTACTGATTCCATTTCGAGGCCCGAACTTTATGACCGAATGGTTAACAGCAATCTGATCCCTGGCCCCAAACCGGCATCAGAATTGAATGGCGATGGTGATTAAATTCGGACATGAGGCAACAGCATAGCATATTTCAAAACATTGATTGGGTATTGGTGTCAATGTATCTTGCATTGGTCCTGATTGGCTGGTTGAATATCTACTCTGCGGTTTTCAACGAAAACCACAGCAGCATTTTCGATTTGTCACAGAATTATGGAAAGCAGTTGATGTGGATATTGACATCGTTCGTTTTAGCCATCTTTATTTTGGTGATTGACAGTAAGTTTTATGAGGCCTTTTCTTTTCCTGCTTATCTACTTACGCTGTTGTTGCTTTTGGCCGTTTTGGTTTTAGGACGCGAGGTTGCAGGGTCAAAATCTTGGTTTGAGATAGGCTCTTTCAGGCTGCAACCTGCAGAATTTACCAAGATGGCAACGGCCTTGGCACTTGCTAGATTCTTGAGTACCGTGAATATTGATATGCGTGATTTGCGGACAAAAATTGTGGCGGGTGTAATCGTCCTTGTTCCAATGGGTATGATTTTGTTGCAAAACGATACGGGTTCCGCATTGGTTTTTTGTGCATTCATTTTCGTGCTTTACCGCGAGGGGTTATCTCAAAATGTACTAATTATCGGTTTTTTCGCGGCGCTGCTCTTTGTATTGTCTCTGATGATTGATAAGTTTATCATCATCGCTATTCTGGCAGGTATTCTGCTGCTATCAATCCTTGCCATACGTCGAACGTTTAAGAATGTGCTCACTTTGGTTGTGATATTTTCGCTGGCAGCTGGGATGGTTTTGAGTGTGGATTTCTTTTTTCACGAAGTACTCGAGCCTCACCAAAAGCAACGGATCAACGTATTGTTAGGTAAGGAGACCGATTTAAAAGGAGCCGGATATAATGTGAACCAAAGCCTGATTGCAATTGGTTCGGGTGGTTTCTTTGGAAAAGGGTATTTGAATGGCACTCAAACAAAATTTGATTTCGTTCCTGAACAAAGCACCGATTTTATTTTTTGTACGGTTGGCGAAGAATGGGGTTTTGTTGGCTCCTTATTGGTAATCGGATTGTTCACTATGATGATATATCGCATCATTGCAATCGCCGAACGACAGAAATCAGACTTTACCCGAATCTATGCATATGGCGTAGCCTCAATTCTTTTCATGCATCTGATGGTGAACATCGGTATGACTATTGGGTTGCTACCCGTTATCGGAATACCATTGCCGTTTATGAGTTATGGAGGTTCTTCCCTTTGGGCATTCACCATTCTCCTATTCATTCTGGTGAAACTTGACAGCTACCGCATGTTCGTATTGCGGTGATAAAAAAGACTATCCGTTTCCGAATTGCTTCAGGAACTTTACGTCGTTTTCAAAGAAAAGCCTCAAGTCTTTTATGGAGTACTTAAGCATGGCAATCCGTTCCACGCCCATGCCGAAGGCATATCCCGAATAGGTCTCAGGGTCAATGCCGCAATTTGAAAGCACTTGGGGATCCACCATGCCACATCCCATGATTTCAAGCCAACCGGTGTGCTTGCACACATTACATCCTTCTCCAGAGCAAATATTACAGGAGACATCCATCTCGGCTGAAGGCTCCGTGAATGGGAAATAGGAGGGGCGAAGCCGGATTTGAGATTCAGCACCGAACATTTCCTTTGCGAAGTGCAATAAGGTTTGCTTTAAGTCGGCAAACGATACGTTCTTGTCGATATACAAACCCTCAACCTGGTGAAACAAGCAATGTGCACGAGCCGATATGGCTTCGTTACGATAAACCCTTCCAGGTGCGGTGATACGAATGGGTGGTTTGTGGTTCTCCATGATTCGAACCTGAACGGACGACGTATGTGTACGCAGTGCGAATGCAGCCTCGTGATCCATGAAGAAAGTGTCTTGCATGTCGCGCGCCGGATGTTCCGGAGGAAAATTCAGTGCGCTGAAATTATGCCAATCATCTTCGATTTCCGGTCCCTCAGCAACCGAAAACCCAATCTTTGAGAATATCTCTAGGATTTCATTTCGAACCAATGTGACAGGATGCATCGACCCGACTGGCATCCAATTTCCAGGAAGGGAATGATCGATGTCTGGAGTGCTTTTCGAGTCTGAGTTTTCAAACAGTGCAGTGTATTGTGTTATTTTTTCCTCGGCTGCCTGCTTAATTGCATTCACTTCTTGCCCATATGATTTACGCGACTCGGGAGCCACATGCTTCATGTTGGCAAATAAGTCATTCAAAACCCCTTTCTTTCCCAAAAAACGAGATTTGAAAGCATCTAGTTGCTCTTTGTTTTCTGCCTGAAAATTCTGTGCCTCCTGTAGAAGTGCCTGGGTATCCATTGTGACTATTAGGAAATGGTTTTGAAACGAATGGTGATTGGCTTATTTGACCATTTTTATTTGCATGTGAACATCTTCCAATGGTCTGTCACCGATGCTTTTGTTTGTTGCAACGGCAGCGATTTTATCAACCACTTCCAATCCGGAAACAACTTCGCCAAATACTGTGTAGTTCATGTCCAGG
Source organism: Bacteroidia bacterium (assembly GCA_023262505.1). Classification (GTDB taxonomy): domain Bacteria; phylum Bacteroidota; class Bacteroidia; order AKYH767-A; family OLB10; genus JALRAP01. Next base: position 14,826 of record JALRAP010000008.1, on the reverse strand, counting down.
AAAGCTGTTCCGCCTAAGGTCTTGTAATCGTTTCGCTGCTGTTCTGTGTAGGTTATGCCCAACCTGGTTTGTAATCCGTCAAGTTCCTGGTCGGTGTATGTTTTGCCTTGTACGATGTAGAACTGGCAGGCGCTAGATGCTTTTTGAGGATTGCCATCACGTGCTGCAGCCAGCACGCCTTTCTTATGGTGCAAAGCCGGATTGAATTCCGCAGGAATACGCTCCATATCGCCACCGCCACCGCCCAAAGCAACTCCTGGCGAAGCGGTTTTGGAGCTCGGGTCGCCACCTTGTATCATGAATCCTTGAATCACACGGTGGAACAATAGTCCATTGTAAAAACCTGACTCTACCAGCTTGACAAAATTATCCCGGTGGAGTGGGGTTTCATCATACAAACGGATTTTTATGTCGCCATAGCTGGTGCTGATCAACACCATTTTTGGTCCCTTGGAATTTGTTTGCGTAGAATTGGAATCTTTTTGGGCGGTGTTGTCTTTGGCGTTTTTGGGGCTAAAAACGCTGCAGCTTGTAAATAGTACAGCCACCAACGCTATTATTACTTTTTTCATGGATGATTTGTCGAGTGGTTTGAAATGATTAACTTTGACTCAATTGTATCGCAAACTTAAGAAATAAATCGACCCTGCATGAGAGCGTTCCTGTTAGCTGTTTTGTTTTCCGCTGTAGTGATATCGTTTACATCTTCCTGCAAAAAGGAAGGGCCAGCTGAGGCGGTAATTACTGTCAAAGACACACTAGGCCGTCCAATCACAGGAGCAATGGTGGTCCTTAGGCAGGATAGCGTAAGCAATCCGGTGAATGGGGTGCAGGCCTCCGTGAATGTTGAGCAGTTGACCGATGCATCGGGACAAGCTTTTTTCTCTTTCGATTTGGAGGCGGTGTTGATTGCTGAGGCAGAGAAGGGTACGCTAACTGCCCGTGATTTCGTGCGATTGGAGCAATCTAAAACGGTAACCAAAACGTTGGTTATTAAATAACTCCAACCTCTTTAAAGTAACGTAAGGCGGATTTTTTCAAAATCAAATCCTGTTCTTTCAGAGAAAGGGTCGGGAGTTTTTCGGTCAACTCCCAATGCGGCCAGCCATCCTTGTCATGGCCCGTCAACAAATAGTAACCATAATAACTCAGCAATCTGCACGTAGCAATGTGCATCAGATCTTGCTTCTCGCTCTTGGAAAATTCTCTAGGCCCCTGTCCAAGTTCTTGTATGCCGATGATGAATAGCACACCCTGCAAGTCTGCCTCTACCCCAAATTGCCGTTCAACAGTGTATATTAGCCGTGCCCAATCCGCTCGAATCTCCTCTATACTTTTTAAGTCCATAGTGTTAACAAAATTAGTCAGAGCTACGTATACCTTGCTGTAATTCAAGGGTAAATTTGTTAATCTCATTGATAATTGATCATTGATCAATGAATTAAGCGATATAATCAAATGAAAATCAAGATTTTCATATCCTTTTGTTTGTTTTTTGGTGTGACCTTCAAGACCACTGGCCTTGAAGAGAAGATCGACCCTGTTAAGCCAATTGATGTCGTTTTTTGCGTGGATCTTTCTGGAAGCTCTAACGGAATTTTGGATGATATCAGGGAACGTTATTGGGAGGTTGTGAATCAAATGAACGAATACCGACCCACTCCTCGTCTGCGGATAGCTGTAGTCGGTTTCTCTAGGCCAAGTTTCGGTGCCAAAACAGGCTATGTGAAAATCATTAAAGGTTTGACCAGTGATTTCGACTTGTTAAGCAACGAACTCTACAAACTGCAGCCTTTCATCGAGAAGGGAGACCAAATGGTGGGAATGGCCCTCCGCACATGTGTGCGTGGTTTGAATTGGAGTGAAGAGCCAGATGCCATGAAGATAATTTACCTAATTGGTAACGGAAGAGTCGATCTTGGTCCATTTACATACAACGACGCTTGTGACTTAGCAAACAAAGAAGGCATTGTGATCAACACACTTTACTGCCGTTCTGCCCGCGAAATGCCTGAAGAGAAGTCAGGTTGGCGAAATATCGCCAAGCTCACAGGTGGTAGTGCCCACGAAATAATCATTCACAAGCGTCCTCCTATTTTGGTTACCACTCCTGACTCCAGCGAACTTTTCAAATTATCGAACGCATTGGCAACAACATACATTGGATATGGCAGAGGAGGAAGGGAAAGAGTGAAGTTGATGGCTTTGGTCGATGAGAAAACACGGCAAGCGAACCTGATGACTTTCGAATCAAGGATGTTCCACAAGATATCCGACGGGTATCAGTTTCAGAATGGCAAGTGGGATATCATCGACTATTATCGCTCATTTGATAACATTCCTGACAAGGCTATTAATTCTATTCCTGATTCTTCTATAACCGGATTCGATGGAGACTTTAATGATTATGTCAATGCAATGCGCGAGACCAGGAAGTCCGTTTTGTCGAAGTTGAGGTTGCATTTGCCACTCGATCGCCAATCGCAATTGAACCTCATGCTTGAAGAGCGTGGTTTACGGAAATCGGATAACTTTGAACGGGTGGTCATCAATTCAATGGATCGTATGGCCGCTGCACGCGGATTTAGTACTATTCCTTCAGGACGTTACGAGTTCAGCCGATGAATTTCTTCGATGCCATTATTTGCGTGCCTTTGATATACGGCGCATACGCGGGATTCCAAAAGGGATTACTCTATGAGATTGCCATGATTCTGGGTCTCATCATTGGCGTTTACCTCGGTTTCAAATGCTCCGACTTGGTTTATGGTTTGCTCGCCAATGTGATGGATGCCGGTCCTGGAGTTTTGCACTTCATATCTTTTCTGTTGGTTTTGGCAGCCATATTGCTGGTGTTTATCTTTTACGCACGACTGATGGAAGCGGTATTGAAAATCACATCGCTCAACGTGTTTAATAAGATCGCTGGAGCTGTTCTTGGGGTTTTCAAATTCGCGATGGCCGTTTCAGTATTGTTTTGGCTGATCAAACCATTTGAAGGGAACGTAAACTTGATTCCCGAGAAAGCCAGAAACGAATCGCTGCTGTATCCTTACGTGCTCTCAACGTCATCCTTTATCACTCCCGTAATTCAGGATGTAAAAGAAGAATTCAACGAAAACTTCGGAGCTGAAGACTCAGTCAACAAGTAGCAGTTCTACACCAGGCAGCTTTTTCCCTTCCAAGAATTCCAACAAAGCACCACCTCCGGTAGACACGTACGAAACACGGTCTGCAAATCCGAACTTGTTCACGGCTGCCGCACTATCACCACCTCCAATTAGTGAGTAGGCACCTTTGTTAGTGGCATCGGCAACGGCTTGTGCGATGGTTCGAGTACCGTTTTCAAAATTCGACATCTCGAATACACCCATCGGTCCATTCCAAAGTAGCGTGGCAGAATTCTGAATGGTTTCCGCAAACAATTGCGAAGCTTCAGGTCCGATATCCAATCCCATCCATCCAGCTTCTATATGATCCGATTTGCAAACGTGATGCGATGCCTCGTTGCTGAATGAATCTGCAACAATCGAATCAACGGGCAACAAAATCTTTACACCCTTCTTTTTGGCCGACTCCAAAATATCCAACGCGTTTTGAAGCCTATCCTCCTCGCAGAGCGATGCTCCCGTTTGTCCGCCCATTGCCCTGAAAAACGTGTATGCCATACCACCTCCAATGATCAAATTGTCTACTCGTTCCAGAAGCTGCTCTATGATTAAAATCTTATCTGAAACTTTGGCGCCTCCCGTAATGGCGGTATAAGGCCGTTTGGCTCCAATCAAAACTTTCTGCGCATTTTGTATTTCATCAGCCATCAAAAAACCTGCACATCTTTTACCTGCAAAATACTCTGCAACCACGGCTGTGGAAGCATGTCGGCGATGGGCAGTTCCAAAGGCATCATTCACATAGAAGTCTCCATAGTCGGCAAGCTTCTTGGCGAAATCCGCGTCTCCTTTTTCCTCTTCCTTGTAAAAACGCAGGTTCTCCAACAGCAATACATCACCTGGGTTTAGATTGTTACATGCAGATGTGGCTCCCATGCAATCATCAACAAAAGTCACATCATGATTCAGCAGGCTCGATAATTGTGACACCACATGCTTCAGCGAATATTTATCGGCAGGACCTTCCTTGGGTCTGCCTAAATGCGACATCAGAATAACCGACCCTCCGTCAGACAGGATTTTATTGATGGTGCGTAAAGCGGCCTTGATACGGGTGTTGTCGGTAACGGCAAATGTGGTTTTATCCAAGGGGACATTGAAATCTACCCTCACTAACACACGCTTGCCATTGAAGTTGAAATCGTTGACTGTTTTCATGTTTGCAAATGTAGGACTTGGATGGTTTTTAGGGTGCCTATTTGTGGATTGCGGTGGCTATTTTTGTAAGATAGAACTATGAGATTTTCAGAGGTAATTGGACTGCAAGAGGTTAAGGACCGCCTGGTTTCTGCCGTAAAGGAAGACCGGGTCAGTCATGCCCAATTGTTCAGCGGACACAAAGGCAGCCATGGATTGGCTTTGGCCTTGGCTTATGCCTCTTTTTTGATGTGTGAGAACAGAACCCACGACGATTCTTGTGGTGTATGTCCAGCCTGTGTTAAAAACGACAAATTGGTACACCCGGATCTGCACTTCTCATTCCCGGCTGTTACCACACCCGAAGTGAAGGAAAAACCTCGCAGCATGAACTTCATTGAGAAATGGCGAGGTGCGGTTTTGGACAATCCTTATTTGGGGTTGGACGACTGGTACGACCATTTAGGAGTAGGAAACAAACAAGGATTCATGTCGGTGGAGGAGGCCAACGACATCATGCGCAAGATGAGCTTGAAGACTTTTGAATCTCCATTCAAAATCCTGATTATGTGGATGCCCGAGAAAATGCGTGTTGATGCAGCCAACAAGTTGCTGAAAACGTTGGAGGAACCTCCTCCGGGATCCGTTTTTGTATTGGTAGCTGAAGACGGAAACGCTCTTTTGTCAACGATAAGGTCCAGAACCCAATTGGTTCGCATCCCTGTGCCTGATCCAGGATTGTTAGCCGAATACTTGATTCAATCGTACAAAATCGATTCAGAAAAGGCCAAGCGCATAGTCCGCATCGTTGACGGTCAGGTTGCCCCCGCCATTTCAATGGCTCGTATCGGCTCTGAAGAAATGGGAACACCCATGGAACATGAATTCATACATTGGATGCGACTCTGTTATATGCCTTTCTACGCCAAGGATGGCACCTACGCTTGGAATGATCTGAACGATTGGATAGATGAAACCAACAAAAAGGGTAAAGAGCACATCAAACGGTTCCTGGCGTTTTGCAGTGATGCATCACGTGAATGTATGTTGTTGTCAGTAGGGGCTGGCAATCTTGTCCGTTTTGATGACTCGGTCATTCCGGGTTTTGGAAAATTCAGTCGATTTATTCATTCTGGAAACGTAGAGGCCATCATGGAACTCCTAGGAAAGGCATCCTATGGCGTAGAAAGGAATGCCAATCCCCGTATATTATTGTTAGATTTGTCATTCAAACTCAACGTGCTCCTCAATCCAAGATCGTCTTGATCAGGGGCATTGGTTTTCAACACTTATGGGCTGCAGCTCCTGTTCCTCCGATACTGGCCAAACCTCTCCAGGTTGTAATAATAATGGCACTTGTGGCACCAGTGGGTGCAACAAACTGAATGTTTACAATTGGCTTTCAGACATGGTGTTGCCTGAAGGCCAAAAGCCATTCGATGTTGTTGAAGTACGCTTCAAGGGCAGTCGAAAGGAGTTTTTCCGCAACAGCGAGCAATTGGAGCTTAAGACCGGGGATGTGGTGGCTGTTGAGGGAAATCCAGGTCATGATATCGGTACCGTTTCTTTAGCGGGGGAATTAGTGAGGTTGCAGTTGAAGGCTAACGATTTAACCGAAAACTCCGATAAGATAAAGGCCCTATATCGATTAGCGAAGCCAGCAGATCTTGAAAAATGGGAGGCGGTAAAAGCTCAGGAATTCGAAACCATGCACAAGGCGCGCTCTGTGGCCATGAAACTTAACCTGAAAATGAAGTTGAGTGATGTGGAGTTTCAGGGCGATGGCAAAAAGGCCACCTTTTATTATACAGCCGATGACCGCGTGGATTTCCGTGAATTGATAAAACGATTGGCAGATGAATTCAAAGTGCGTATTGAAATGCGTCAAATCGGAATGCGTCAAGAAGCCAGTCGCCTTGGTGGAATTGGGTCATGTGGAAGGGAGCTATGTTGCTCCACCTGGCTTACCGACTTTAAGATTGTCTCGACCAGTGCCGCCCGTTATCAAAACCTTTCTCTGAACCCCATCAAGCTCGCAGGACAATGTGGGAAGCTCAAATGTTGTTTGAACTATGAGCTCGATAGTTATATGGAGGCTATCAAGGATATTCCAGACTCCAATACAAAGCTGCAAACACTTAAAGGAACGGCTTCACATCGTAAAACTGACATCCTGAGAAGGATCATGTGGTTTGGTTATGATGATGTGGAAGGGCCAGCGGGAGCAGACAATTGGGTTGTGTTGCAAGTTGACCGCGTAAAGGAAATCTTGGAAATGAATAAGGCGGGCAACAAGCCATTGGATCTTGCTTCGTTTGCCGACTTTGAAGAAGAGGAAAAGGCCGTTGATTATGCTGATGTAGTTGGCCAAGACAGCTTGACCCGCATGATGGATAAGCGCAAGAAAAAGAAGAAGAAGAAAAAGCAGGGTGGTGAAAGACGCGAAGGAATGGAAGCCAAATCGCCTCAGCCAAGTCAGAAAGTACTCCCTCAAGAAGGCAATCGTCCTCAGCGCGAACAACGTCCTCAAAACCAACCGAAGAATACCGGCAACCAACCTCGGCGAGATGGTGGTGGTCATCAGCAATCAAAAGGACCAAAGCCTCCGCAACAAAACCAGCAAGGCCAACGTCCGCCAAGATTGGTTCCTGGAAATAACAACCAAGCTTCTAATTCAGGTGGTGGTGATGTTCAACAACGTAAGCCACAAGCTCCTTCAAATCCACCAGCATCAAGTAATCCGCCGGCGTCAAACAACTCATCCGGGCAATCCGCTACCACTGGCGGTCGTGTTCGCCAGATACCTCCTCGTACCAAACCCGATTCCGAATCATGAGGATTCAACGCTTCTTAGGCATCGCTTGCTTTGGAGTTTTTTTTGCCTCTTGTGGCAACCAGGTTTTGTTTGAGCAGAACAGTAAAATTGAAGATGCCAACTGGAAGTCTGCCAATCCTGCGGTTTTTGAAGTGGAAGTCGAAGACACTTTAACGGCATACGATTTCTACATAAATCTGCGCAATACGGGTTCATATCGCTTTAGCAATCTATATCTTTTCATTCAAACCGATTTTCCAAATGGAAAATCTATCCGTGATACTGTTGAGTGCCTCATGGCTACCCCAGAAGGTGAGTGGATTGGGACAGGTGTGGGTGATTTGCGAGATCAATCCATTTTATTCAAGCAGTCGGGCAACTTTCCGATGAAAGGCAAATACCGATTTGAAATGGTTCAGGCCATGCGACAAGATCCGCTACCGGGTATTGCCGATGTTGGATTGCGCATCGAAAAAGCAGGTTCAACCAAATAAAAAAAGGCGTTCGATTTTCGAACGCCTTTTCTATTCACGGTTTCTTTTGGATCAATAGAACTTACCGCGGTTGTCGGTGATGTTTGCTTTTTCTTTCAAAGCGTTGAACACTTCAGATGTGGTGCGTTGAGCGGCTTGGTCTTGACTTTGTTTCTTAACCATTGTAACATCTGGTGCTGGATTGGCAGCGGTGATGTTGTCTACCACCAACATGTAAACACCGGATACTCCTTTGAAAGGCTTGGAAATACTTCCAGTCTTGGTGCTGAACGCTGTGCCAACAAAGGCAGGCTCCATACCAACATTGTTCACATAAGAGGATGCAAAGCTTACGCCGGCAGCACTCTTAACAGCTCCGCTGACAGCAAGTGCCACTTGATCCAAATTGTTGGATTTACCTGCGTTAGCGAGTTTATCCATGAAGTCCTTGGCTTTCTTCTCAGTGATGACTTTGGATTTGATCTGCTCCATGGCTTGCTCAAATGGGGCAACACCTTTTTCTTTTACTTCGGCCAAATGTGCGACTACGAAACGGTTGCCGAAATCGTATACCTTGGAGATATCTCCTTTGTTAGATTGGTATGACCATTGAACAAGGGCACGTGGAGACTCTAGACCTGCGATGAACTTGTCTGTTTCTTTTACATTGTCAGCTACGCGCTTGTTGTAGCCGTTGTCTTTGATGGTTTTTTCAAAAAGTTCAGCGGTATTGGCTTTTGCAGCGAATTCGTTGGCTTTATTGAAAGCAACTTGGTATGTTTTGGAGCTAGCTGAAATCTTGCGGTCGATGGTGGCCACCTGAACCTGGTTTACAGGAGCGGTTTGATCAGTTACCTTGATTAGGTGGAAGCCGAAGTTGGATTCAACCAACGAAACTGTGCCTTTAGCGGTATTGAAAGCGCCGTCTTTAAACCTTGGATCCATCGGGCTGGAGCGAGTGATCCAATCCAAATCACCGCCTTTAGCTGAAGCAACTGCATCATCAGACTTGTTTTTAGCAACATCATCGAACATGGCACCATCCTTTTTGATTAAGGCATATAAGCTGTCGGCCATTGATTTGGCTTCATCTCTTGAACGCGTAGCAGTAGAGCGTTCTGCGCCGGCAAATGAAATCAGTGCATGGCTGACTTTAATGGAATCAGGAATGCTCTTTGATGAGATGAGTTTGGATAGTTTCCAAAATCCGTTTTCCTCGTAAGGGCCAGCAACAGTTCCTGCAGCGGCAGATCCAAAGAAAATGGTATCAATAGCAGGTGAAAGTGTTCCTTTTTTGAAGTAGGAAATCTCATTGCGAGAATCGGAATTGACGGCAGCGAAGGTAGAGTCATCCGTAGAAGCTTGGAAAGCAGCTTTCAAATCCATGGCGGATTTCAAAGCGGCTTCTTTGTCGGCATCGGATGGAGCAACTTCGAAAATCACATATTCAAGTTTGCGTGAAGCTTCTTGCTCGAAATCATTCTTGTTGGCGTTATAGTATTCACGCAACTCATCATCGCTCACTTTGATGGTAGAGTCGGCAACCGAAGCAAATGGGATATCTACATAGCGAACGGAAGCCGTGTTTCCCTGGTATTCTGCAATTGCTTTGGCTTCAAAGGATGTAACAAACATTCCTTTTTTAACCATTTCGTAATACTTCTCACGGACCTTATCTTCCATTAGATATTTCTCGAATCGCAACCATTGGGCTTTTCTTTCAGCGTTACCTTCTTCATCGAGTGATTTTAGAAACTGAAGAACATTGGCACGAGCGAACTGACCAGTAGACGGGTCCTTGAATGCATCCAAGATTTGAGGGTGTGGGTTTTTGCCCTGCACCATATCGAATAACTCGTCGGAGCTAACACTCACGCCGGCCTTTTTATATTGAACCTGCATGATCTCCTTGTTCAGCAATTCGCTCCAAGCTTGTTCGCGAAGCGACTCCATGGCGTTCTGGTCAACGGTTTGGTTGCCGGTATTACTCTTGTAATTGGCCACAAATTCCTCCACCATGGTTTCGAAATCACGCACATCGATTTCCTTGCCTCCTATGACAGCAACGTTGGTGTCGCCACCTTTCAAAAAGCTGCTGTTGGAGGTTAAAAGATCTCCAAGAATGAATGCTACAAGGCTGAATCCTACAATCCCGATGAGTAGTCCAGCTCTCTCACGAATTTTTCCAATTACTGCCATTACGATAAGTTATTGATAAATAGTTAATTAAAATGCAAATTGCTCCAATTGCGGAGTCTTATTTGGAATTTGCGAAGATAACTCGCAATTCGCCAATAATCAAGGAATTATTAAGGGAATTGACAAGTGACAAGTGACTATTGACAAGTGACAATTGACAAATGACTATTGACCATAGATTAATTTCAATTGTAAATTGTAAATTGTAAATCGTCAATTGTCAATCTATTTTCCCTGTTGTTTCTCGAAAGCAATCCGTTGCTTCCTGCGGACCCAGTAAAAAATGCCGGCTATGCAAGTGAAGGCCAGGGGCAGTAAAGCTGATCCTGCATTAACGGTCAGTAGGTTGTAAAGGGTGAGGCCAACGCCTAAAATGCCGAAAATCAACCAAGAAATCTCAAGGATTCGGAGTATTTTCATTCCTGCTGATATTTATAGTGCCCGTGATTTTGAATATTCGGTAACTCGTAAAATCCTGATTCGATTCAAATCCTTTTCCGTAGATAATCTTGTCGGATGTGGTAATCTTTACGAATTCGTCACTGGATATTTTTTTAGTAATCTCATTCCACAATAGGTGTTCAGTGTTAAGCTTTTCTCCTTTTGCATTTACCACTTCCACATTTCCGAATGCCTCCATTTGCTGGGATTTTTCCCTCTTTATAGCCCGCTTTGCGGTCATGGTGGTTGAAGGTCTCAGATCCTTGTCGAAGAACTCCACTTTAACACCTTCCGGCATTTCTGTATATGGGTCGTCGCCTTGATATCGGTTCATGAGCTTGGCAACCACACGAACCTTCATTACGGAAGAGTCACTGTAAACAATATTGAGTCCTGTAGCGTGCTCAACAGGAATGCGGTCCTTGCCTGTGACCAACTTAACCTTTTCTATGTCGTTCTCGCACCCGATTGATGCGATGGATAACAAAGCTAAACAAAAGCATGGAATTCGCAAACATGAGCATTTGCTTGTTCTCACAACTAGGCTTCGCACCAATTCCATTCTTTTCATGAGTCTACATGGAGGCAGATGCCGTATTCTATCTGAAATATTATTCGTAGCGGGGCTGGATGAACCAGATGTCGGCCATTGTTATACCCAAAGTGAACTTGAGGTAGTTCTCGCCAATCAGTTCATTGTCGGTGGTTCCGCGCTTGCCGGCTTCCAACGATAGGCTGATAATGGTAGGTGGTTTTTTGGAAAAGCTCTTTTTGAAGCTGGCCCCAACACTGACGCCATATTCGGTAAGTTCCGTGTTTTTGGGGTTGAGGTAAGAAGTTCCATACTTTATTCCCGCACGGTAGGCCGAGGCTTCGCGGTAACGCTCGTAACCGATGCCGATACCGTAGTTGTTGTTCAGAGGGTCGTTGGATCCGAAGTTTTCGTATTGGCTCCAATCATAGAAAGAGAAATCGGCACCTAATAACCACTTCGACGGCTTAGTTATTGTCAAACCTCCACGAACATATTGTGGGAGCCTAATGCTTCCACGGGTGACTTGTTCGTTTATAACCGAATCTTTGACGATTTCGCCACCAGAAACCGGCGAGATGGAATAGTTGTAATAGAAAATGTTGTTTTCGGCAGTCACTTTCGTGGAAAGCGACCCGGTAACACCTGCACGCCACTCAAGTCCGTTTTTGACTCCGATATTGTAAAGCAAACCATAGTTCAGGTAAAAACCTCGAGCGGTAACGCCATTCACATATCTGGAGCTAAAATAAAACTGTTGCTCGGGGAACTCCACATTTTTTATTTGCTCAATGGTTCCAAACAGGTAGGAGAAATTCACGCCGGCACTTAATCGCTTACCGATGTTGAAACCGGTTCCAACGTAAAATTTGTTAAACCCTCCTTTGCCTTGGTATTCGTAACGAACGTTTTGCAAACCTGCTGTATCCTGGATATCCACCACATTATAGCCAACGGAGGAGAAGGGTAAAAGTCCAAAGCTACCCGATATCTTGTTTTTCTTGATAGGGAATGCCAAGGCAAGATGCGAAAACGTGGCGCTGTTCAAGGTGTTTGATCGATCTGAATTGCTGATTTTCCGTATTTCACCACGAGCCCCTACATCGAAAATGGCGTTGGTGTCTGCCACATAACATGCAGGATTGATGAAGTTGATGTTTGTAGAGGAGAAGTAAGCCGCACCGATTCCGCCCATTCCCGATTGGATGGAAAATCCTTCTGGAACAATATCGCCGATACCAAAGCGGGAGTAGGGAGATATGCTGGATGTTTGTGCAAGCAGCTTCCCCTGCATAAAAAACAGCATCATGGCTGCTATGATCGTGAGGGTAGGGGATAGCTTATGACTTCTCGACATTGGTTTTCAGTATTAAATGTAGCCCTCTGAGGGTTAGTTCGGGTTCAACAAAGATGCCACTTTTTTTCAGTAGCTGACTGAATCGGTTTGCGTCTCCTCCTGTGAGGGCGATTTTCAAGTTGTCAAATCGCTGCTCATAGGCATCAATCATGCCATTTATCTCGCAAAGTATCCCGTTTTCTACGCCGGAACGGATAGAGCCCTCCGTGGAGGTGCCAATCAGTTCGGGGAACTCCTCCTGCATTTTTTTAAAGTAGGGTAGCTTGCCTGTAAATGAACTGAGGCCTTTATATCGAATCTTGACCCCAGGCGATATGGAACCTCCCAAATACTCCTGGTCAGAGGTCACCATATCAAACTTGATACAGGTGCCAATATCTATGGTAAGTATGTTGTCTTTTGGGAAAATTGCGGATGCCATACAGGCATTGGCAATACGATCGGTGCCGAGTGTTTCGGGTGTCTTGTATTGGATTTTGATCGGGAGTTTCAATCCGCTTCTGAACGATAACACTTGGTTGATGCCCAAGTCGGTTAATGACTCGTACAGGGAGTCCGAATCCGCCCGAACCGATGATATCAAGGCTTGCTGTGGCAACTGATCCAATGCGGAAACCGCCAATAGGAAGTCGGCAAGGGATTTCCCCTTGGTATGGAAACGCTCAATGATTTGACTATTTTCAAATACGGCACCTTTTATTAAAGTGTTGCCCGCATCTATCACCAATTGCCGCACAGAATCTTGTTTGCCGCAAAAATAAGTACCAAGGACCTCATTTTTAGCATTTAGTGTAATTGATGGAATTTGTCATTTCTTTCCTAAAAAAAACTACCTTTGCACCCATTCTGAAGAATTCAGGCTGGTGATGTAGCTCAGTTGGTAGAGCGCAGGACTGAAAATCCTTAGGTCGACGGTTCGATTCCGCCCATCACCACAACTAAAACCCTCGTTAACAGGTAGAAATGGCCAGATTTGCCCACGTACTTTTGGTCGATGATAATGAAATTGACAATTTCATCAATGAAAGAATCATTGTCTCGTCGGGTTTTTGCGCCAATGTGGTGGTGAAATTTTCTGCCGATGCTGCCTTGGAATACCTCCGAGAAGTTTCTTCAGACCCCGCCCAAGTACCCGATGTGATTTTCCTGGATTTGAACATGCCCGTAAAGGACGGTTTCGGTTTCTTGGCCGACTTTGCGTCTCTCAACGACAATGTCAAATCAAAGTCCAAGGTAATCGTACTTTCTTCATCCATCAGCCCCGATGATATCAACCGGGCTTCAGTAAATCCTCACGTGTACAAGTACCTCAATAAACCATTGAGCGAAAAGTACCTGGAGGCTGTTTAATCACTCCGTTTATTCCTTAATCGGGTTCGCCATCTTACGCAAGGCGGCTTCATCCAATTGCAAGAACTGCAACATGGGCAATCCTGTTTTTGCTGTCTCCTTGAACTCGGACCAAAGCTCTCCGATACGTTTAACTTTTTTACGGAAATCAGCTGGCTTTAATGCGGTCTTCAGGATTTTCATGAACAACTGGGCATTGTCATAATCACTGTCGTTTTCGCGGATTTGGCGTTTAAGGCTAGATATGATCTGTGTGCACAAACCGTCTTCACCCAACATGCAGTATTGTAAAGCTTGGAACAATTTACATTCAACATCAGTACGGAAGTGGTTTTTAAGCGACATCCGGTTGCGCAAGTCGTTGACGGTTTTGGCGGCGCCCATGTTGTCGCGTTGGTAAAATTTGCATGCGGCAATAAATTTTTTCCAAGTGACAAACTGGTAGGTTTCATTGATGTCGATATCCATTCCATTGGCATATCTTTCGCAGAACCGAGTCAAAGAGTCTACGTGACCGTCGGCCATATATTTGTCGAGCTTGGCCTCCATGAAACGCGCCACATGAAACGACATGGTGTGCATTTGACACAAGTCCTCCATGTGTTCTAGCGAGCGCTCATGGTAATGGTTGGCACGAATCTGGTTACCGGCCTTTTGATAGTATTCGAAATACAACAGGTCGGTTAATGGTTTTACATGCTGGTAAAATGTGTCGAGGTGGTATTTGTTGAAAATGCGACTCATTTCGTTCAGGGTCCTCTCTACGTCTAGCTCTTTCGCACGCAGACTGTCCTTGTCGTTTTCAGTCAACAGCATGTGGTACATGCTCACAATGTTATAAAGTACGAATAGGCGATGCGAGTCATACAGGTCGCAGATGTTGAACATTTCCTTGCGGATATTCTCCATCTCATGCAAAGTGGTTTTGTCGGGGCTCAGTACTTGGTTGCCGAACTTCACGATATAGCGGTAGTAGAGGCCCTCTGCTTTTGAAACGGCGAGCGAAAACGCAACATGCTTTTTGTATAATTTGTCGTATTGGTCGAACTCTTCATCATACATGTGCAACTGTGCAAGGGTCTTGTAAACCACGATCAATTCCGACGACAAATCGTATTCAATCAACTGCTTCTCGAGTTCTTTCAATGCGCGAACGGAGAACTCTTTGTTAGTTCCGAACAGGTGTGCCGGTACGCGGGTAACCTCATCCATCAAGATGCTGATCGGATTACGAACGTTCTTGGATAATATGGCAGCAATCTTCGAATTCAGTCGGGATTTGAGCGTATAGTAAGCGCTGGCATTCACTTGAAGCAAATCCATCATTTCAGAATCCTCCACATCGCGATTCC
>JALRAP010000089.1 GCA_023262505.1 Bacteroidia bacterium | reverse complement strand
ATGGTTATGCGTATGAAACGTGCCTCCTGGAGGGTTTTGATGTCTCTGGCGCCGCAATATCCCATGCTGGCACGGAGGCCGCCTACCAATTGGTAGATTTCCTCGGCCAATGCCCCTTTGTAGGGCACTCTTCCAACGATACCCTCCGGAACAAGTTTTTTGATATCGTCTTCGGCATCTTGGAAGTAACGGTCTTTCGAACCTTCCTTCATCGCCTCAATGGAGCCCATGCCTCGAATAACCTTGTATTTGCGGCCTTCGTAGATGATGCCCTCACCGGGTGATTCTTCCACTCCTGCGAATAGTGATCCAGCCATGATGCAACTTGCACCTGCGGCTATAGCTTTCGGTATGTCGCCTGTGAAGCGGATACCACCATCGGCGATGATCGGAACGTTGGTTCCTTTCAATGCCTTGGCTACGTTCATCACGGCAGTGAGCTGGGGAACACCCACACCAGCAACCACGCGTGTGGTACAAATGGAACCCGGACCGATACCTACTTTCACGGCATCAGCACCAGCTTTAACCAACGCCTTGGCTGCTTCCGCAGTGGCAATATTTCCAACTACGATATCGAGTTTGCCGAATTGCTTGCGGACTTTTTTCAGCGTTTCAATGACGCCCTTGGAATGACCATGCGCCGTATCAATGACTATAGCATCCACGCCCGCACTCACCAACGCACTTACGCGCTCGATGACATCGCCGGTAACACCAACAGCGGCTGCAACACGTAACCGTCCAAGAGAATCCTTGCAGGAGTTGGGTCGCGACTTATACTTGATGATGTCTTTGTATGTGATCAGACCGATGAGCTTTCCTTGCTTGTCGATTACGGGAAGTTTTTCAATCTTGTAATCTTGCAGGATCAATTCGGCTTTTTGCAGGCTGGTGATTCCTGTTACGGTGATGAGGTTTTCGCGCGTCATCACATCCTTTACTTTGCGGCTGATTTGCTTTTCGAATCGCAAATCACGGTTAGTAAGTATCCCTACCAGGATATTCTTGGCGTTAACGATTGGAATACCTCCGATTTTTTGCTCCTTCATAATCGCAAGAGCTTCGCCAATGGTGGCATTCTCGTTCAATGTAACGGGATCATGGATCATGCCGCTCTCGGAGCGTTTCACTTTTCGCACTTCCGATGCTTGAGCGGCGATACTCATGTTCTTGTGCAGAACACCGATGCCGCCTTCTTGTGCCATGGCAATGGCCAATGTAGCTTCGGTAACCGTATCCATTGCGGCAGAAACGATCGGGATGTTGATGCGGATGTTCCTAGAAAAGTTGGTCGAGATATCTGTATCGCGCGGTAATATCTCCGAATAAGCCGGAACCAATAAAACGTCGTCGTATGTGAGACCTTCTTCGACGATTTTCATCACCGGGTTTTTCATTGGTTTGTTTTTTGTTTGGTTAGAAGGGGGCAAAAGTTCCGAGGCTGCTTTTCCAAGGGACTGCAAAGGTAGCAAATTAACGTTTTGCCCTTTGAAAACTAGGTGGTTGAGGCTTGCTTTTCAGCGGATTAGCTGCACCAACCCCCTTTTTGTTATCTCATTGCCATTCAGTCCTTTGGCAGAGATTACATAGATGTATGAGCCTATCGGAGCGTCATTTCCCGAAATTGTACCGTCCCAACCTGCAGCAACCTGGGAGGTTTCATACACCAATTGTCCCCACCGATTGTAAATCCGCATCACAAATCCCTCAGGGTCATCAAACCGCAAAACAGGTGCAAAAATGGGGTTCAGTCCACCTGGTGTAAATGCGTTGGGCACGAATGCCACCGGCTCTTGCAGTGCGCAATCAATGTTAGAATAAGCCGAGTCTGCGAATCCATATTGATTGGTTGGTGTTTCATATGCGAGAATCACATAACAGAAGTTGCCATCCAAGGTGGTTAGTTGGCTAACATCTTCGGTAAAATCCACTGTGTCGGCCGCAGTGGTTGCTGCTTCATCATTGCTGATGGCTCCATTGTACACCCTCAGAATCTTGTAGCCTTGTACCGTATTGTCCCAGCCTTGGTAATTTGTCCATTCCAATTTACTGATGTAGTCGGTGCCACCCTCTGCTCGAAGGAAAACCGTTCCGGCGGTGTTCTCTGAAAAGTATTCGGTACCGCACGAGTCGCGCGCCGAAACTTTGTAAAACCTTTGCGCTACATCGGCATCCGCGTCAGCGTCCAAAAAGGAAATATCCCCGGAAGGGTCGTATGGAACAGAACCTATTTCGGTGAAATTCCCGTTTTGAGAATTGCCTCTGAAAAAGTGATAGGTTTTGGTGTCGGCAGCGGGATCAGCATGGCAACGAAGTTGGACAGCCGAACCGGTTACGCTTGCATATCGAACATATAGGAATTCAGGTTGCGTGAATATGTCGGCCAGTACGGCCACAACATTCGATGACGAACTTTTTCCGTTGTTGCCAACCGCATGAATCAAAACCTCATAGTTCGCTCCAGGTGTTTGCAGAGCCAAATCGTAAGACAACACGCTCGAAAGGGTGCTTCCATCAATGATCCAGGGTCCACCATTCTCGCGGTACCAAATCTCATATCGCGAAATGCCTCCTGCCATGTTCACATAAGGCGACCATTTCAATTGTGCAGTTCCCTCGCATTTGGCCAGAGTTGCTTCCAGGAAAATGGTCTTGTGATTGGTGGCTACGGGACTAAGATTCTTGCAGCTGTCGTATGCGGCAACGGTGAACACTTCCGATGCCAGCTCCGAGTTTGTAATTGCGGATGGATAAGAGAAAAACAGGTTGTTGATGCCTGCCACTGCGCCGATGGAATCATAGGAAAGTCCGTTGAAGAGGTAGACCACATAACCTTGCGTGTCGGCACTTGAATCGGGTTCCCAAGTGATGGATACATTGCCGGTGACAGGGTCAATGCTTACGGAGTCCATCGATGTCGCCGAGGGGCCTCTCGTATCGCGGAAGCGTTCTCCATCGATGGTTGAAATAGACTGGCATCCGGATGCGTCGTCAAGTGTTACCCGGTAGTCGATGAATTTGTCGCAGAAATAATTTGTGTCGAAAGCGAAGGTGTCGGGTGTGGAACGAAACGGAGTGTAAACGCCAGGCGTCAGCACTTTTGAAACGGTATATTGATTGCTGGCAGTGGATGGAAGCGGTTTGCTGATGGCGTTCCATGTGAGGCGCACTTGTTCGTTCGAGAGGGGCGTAGTAACCAACCTAATGGTTCGCAAGGTATCGCTTGGTGCGGAGAAGGTGTTGCAGCAACCTTCGCGTGTCTTGATGTAAAAGTAGAAGGTGAAGTTGGTAGCGTTAATACTGTTGATGGTGAAAGTCTGGATGCCATGCACTTTGACACTATCGTACAGGCTGAAGGGTCCGTTTGCAGAAGGGCTTCCGTAAATGAAGTATCCGCCGAAGACCGAGCCGGTGTCGGGGGTGGTGATATACGTAAGTGTTACCGCTCCATTCGGCTCCACCGATATGCATCGAAGGGAAGGGGGGGATAGTTGGGCAAATGATACCTGGCAAGTGAAAAGCATCAATACCATCAGCAACAATCGGCCGAAAGGCGCTTTTTTGATGCTGTTGGGGGATGTCATGCAGTCTGAAAGTGGGTCAATCAAAGGAAACGCGTGTGTGCGGTATTTGTTGTGCCCGTTTGTGCGAATTTACCCATTTTCTGAACGGACCCAAAATGCGAAGGGACCGCCAAGCAGTCCCTTCGTTAATATCATGCATATTTTCCTACCTGACCAACGTGGTGGTGCCTTGGAAGATGTGCTCTTTGCCTCCTCGGGTAACCACTTTGATGGTGTAGGCATAAACTCCCTCGGGAGCAGGCTGATTGTCAACATCACGACCGTTCCAGAATTTCAGCCAGCTGTCTGTAACATATACTTTTTGTCCCCACCGGTTGAAGATGGTCATTTCGAACGATGTCACATCCAAATCATAGCCTGCATTGAAGAAGAAGTCATTCACACCATCGTCATTCGGCGTAAATGCGTTCGGCACATAGAATGGATTCACCATCACCATGCGTGTTTTGGAATCAGGACAGCCGTTGATATTGAGTACAGTGAGAGTTACTGGGAAATCACCCACCTCATTGAAATAGTGGTATGGATTCTGTTGCACAATGCTTCCACCATCACCGAAGTCCCATGACCAAGCCACGGCGTTCAGTGAAAGGTCGGTGAACTGAACTTTGCCGTTGAATACGTTCACGAATTCAGGATCGAATTTGAAATCGGCTTCAGCAAGCGGATAGAAGATCACTTCCACATCATCCGAAACCGTATCGGCACAGCCGGCTGTTGTCATGATATACAAGGTGGCGGTGTAGGTTCCTTGCTCTTCATAGATGTGCGTCGGATTCGTTTGGTTCGAAGTGGTACTATCACCGAAAGTCCAGGTGAACTGCGACAACGGAGGATAGGTGGATGTATTGGTGAAGAATGTACGAGGGGTGTTGCAATCGGAACTTGGAACATGTGTGAAACTGGCAACAGGTGTTTGATTCACCGTGAAGTTCACAGCGGTAGTTCCTTGGCATCCGTTGAGGTCGGTAACGGTTACGGAATAATTTCCACCAACGGTAACCGTGTTGTCGGGTGCATTGGTTCCGTTAGACCATAGGTAATCTACAAATCCTGCACTAGCGCTCAAAGTAGATGAATCACCGTCGCAGATCTCCAAGTCACCGGTGATAGTGGGTACTGGCAATTGATTGACCACGATGTCGACTGTACCTACGAATGTTCCAGGGCAGTTTGCGTCGTTGAGAGCCACCATTGTATAGGTAGTAGAGGAATTCGGAGTAACGGGCAAATCGATGGTGGTACCGGCGCTGTTTAACGGTCCGAAGGTGTTAGTTCCATCGCTGTAGCTGAATGTGAAAGGTCCGGTTCCGGTAAAATTGAAGTAGAGGGGTGTCTGGTCTCCGAAGCAAATAGCTGTGCTTCCGAAAATAGATCCTGTTGGGATGGCGTTAACCGTCAATGTTTGTGAGGTGGTGCCAATGCAACCATTGCCATCTGTTACGGTAACCGTGTATGTGCCCGCAGTGCCGATGGTGATTGTTTGTCCGCCACTACCATCGCTCCAAACATAAGATGAATAAGAGCCTGCATCGAATGTGGTGGTGGTTCCGTCGCAAACAACGTTATTACCTGCGATCACCGGAACAGGATTGGCG
>JALRAP010000088.1 GCA_023262505.1 Bacteroidia bacterium | reverse complement strand
AAATCAAAGGTGGTGGTTGGTTCAACTGGTCAGGTTCAAGGTGATGTGGTTTGTCAAAACGCTGATATTTCCGGTACGGTAAAAGGAAAGACTACGGTCAATGAACTGTTGTTCCTCAAATCGACTGCCCGTATCAATGGTGATATCATAACAGGGAAGTTGGTTGTGGAGGTGGGCGCAAGTTTCTCCGGGAACTGTCATATGGGGCCTTTGATCAAGGATATAAAAAATGCCGACAAACCACAGGAGCTCAAGCCAAAAGAAAAAACAGCTTAACGACTATGCACGTTATTCGGCGATCGGAATTCAGATCGCCGTTTTCATTTTTGGTGCTACCTATGGAGGGGTTAAATTGGATGCACTACTCCAGCTGAAAGTTCCGGTATTTACTTTGTTATTCAGCTTGCTATCGGTAGTAATGTCGATGGTTTATTTCTTCAGAACTTTTAAAAATGAACGCGACTGACAATCTCTTTAGAATACCTTTCCTGCTTTTGTTATTGCTTTTTTCGGTGCCCGTTTACTTCGGTTTGTCATATCTGCAATCAGTACTCCCCGCCAAGGCGGTGTTTCATTCCTTCTGGGGTATTCAATTGTTGGCAATCGGCACTTCCTGGCTTATACATAACCGATTGGCTTCGGCAGCCTCTGTGAGTGGACAGGCATTTGTGCGAACTTTCATGCTCACCTCCGCCTTGAAGCTGTTTGCTTTCATGATCATTATTGTGGTCTTTGCCTTGCTCAACCGAGCGCAGGCTTTCGGATTCATTTTCAACTTTTTAATCGTTTACCTCCTTTATACTGTGTTGGAGGTTTGGTTTTCTTTCAAGAGTTTTGGTCCAAGTCGCAAACAGGCGTGACACCAACACTGTATGTGATATTTAATTGTTTGCATTACAGGATGTTGGCCTACCAATGTGACCTTTCGGTAAAAAGAGTTGTCAGACTACTTTTTCTCGGGTAAGGTTTTTACCTTTGCACCCAAAATAAGAGCCACCTCCAGCCCACGGAAAATGCGATCTTTTGTTAATCATAACCTACTTGCAAAAAGCGTCATTTCGCTGCTGCTTCTCATAGTTTTCACCACTTCTTCCAGCTCTGTTTTGGCTGGAGGGGGTGAGCCTGGTGCCAAGTTCGATCCAGGAAAGATGATTACCGATCACATCACGGATGCTCACGACTGGCACCTTTGGGGTGAAGGTCATGAATCCGTTTCAATTCCTTTACCGGTCATCGTTTATTCGAGCCGAGGATTAGATGTGTTCATGTCTTCTTCTTTTCATCATGGCCATGATGTTCACAATGGTTATGCTTTGATTGATAAAAAACTTGTTGCCGTTGTGCAAGAGTCAGGCAATGCCGAAGAAGCCACCATCGATGAAGCAGTTACAGCCTCCCTTTGGGATTTCTCCATCACCAAAAACGTCGTATCCCTTTTTGTAAGTGTCTTGGTCCTGCTTTACATCTTCTTGTCTGTCGCCAAGGCTTATAAGTCTCGTCCCGGACAAGCCCCTCGTGGATTGCAAGGATTGATTGAGCCTTTGGTGGTTTTTGTTCGCGACGATGTTGCGAAGTCTTCAATCGGAGAAAAGAAATACCAGAAGTTCCTACCGTTCTTGTTGACTGCCTTCTTCTTCATCTGGTTGAACAATCTTTTGGGATTGGTTCCGATTTTCCCAGGAGGTGCCAACTTGACTGGAAGCATTTCGGTTACACTTACACTCGCGGCCATCACATTTGTCCTCGTATTGGTCAATGGCAATAAACACTATTGGCACCACATTCTGGCGATGCCAGGAGTACCAGGTTGGGTTTTGGTTTTGTTGACGCCTATCGAAATACTGGGAATTTTCCTGCGTCCTTTCGTATTGATGATTCGATTGTTTGCAAACATCACCGCAGGGCACATTATTGCACTTTCATTCTTCAGTCTTATATTCATATTCGGTGAGATGAGTACAGGCGCCGGTTTCGGAGTTTCGGTGCTGTCCATCGCGTTCACAGTGTTTATGACATGCTTGGAGTTGCTTGTGGCATTCTTGCAAGCATATGTGTTTACCCTGTTGTCAGCCATTTACATTGGAGCTGCAGTTGAGGAGCCTCATCACGACCATCATTGATAAAATATTACCAATTTAAATCCATTAAAAACAAAAACTATGTTATCAACCATCTTATTGCAGGCAAATGAAGTTGCTGGTCTAGGACTTGGCTATGGTGTTGCTGCCCTCGGTGCAGGTCTAGCTGCTGTTGGCGCTGGAATGGGTATCGGCCGCATCGGCGGTTCGGCACTTGAATCTATCGCTCGTCAACCTGAGGCTGTAGGCGACATCCGTGCCAACATGATCCTTACCGCGGCTCTTGTTGAAGGTGCGGCCTTCTTCGCAATGGTTGTTGGTCTTCTTGTTGTTTTCAAGTAAGCCACGATCAAAACAATCACATCCTGCCGTGAAAGCGCTTGGCCCAACGGCAGGATTTTAAAAGTCAATTAAGAAATCTCAATACTCACCAAGATGGAATTAGTCAAACCCGCCTTCGGCCTCGTCTTTTGGATGTTGGTGTCGTTCAGCATCATTGTTTTTTTGCTGAAAAAATTCGCATGGCCTGTTATTCTAGGTTCTTTGAACGAGCGTGAAAAAAGCATCGCTGATGCGCTCAACGCCGCTCAAAAGGCAAAAGAGGAAATGGCCAATTTGAAAGCAGACAATGAAAAGCTTTTGGCTGAGGCCCGCAATCAACGTGACCTGATTTTGAAGGAGGCTCGTGATGCAAAGGAATCCATCATCAATGAAGCCCGTGCCAAAGCCACTGAAGAAGCAGACCGCCTAACCCGCTTGTCACGTGAGCAGATAAACAACGAGAAAATGGCTGCTATCACCGAGCTTAAAAACCAAGTGGCTAGTCTTTCCATAGAAATTGCAGAGAAAGTTATACGTCAACAATTGTCCAGCGACGATAAGCAGAAGCAGCTTGTTCAAGACTTGCTGAAAGACGTTAAAATGAATTGATTCCGCCATGGCTGAAACTAAAGTAGCTAGAAGGTATGCCAAGTCGTTGCTTGACCTGGGCGTGGAGCGCAATGTTGTGGATCAGATCCACAACGATATGATTTGTGTACACTCAGCCATCCGTGGTAGCAGGGAACTTGCCCAGTTTTTCAAGAGCCCCGTTATCAATACAGACAAGAAAGAGAACGTATTGAAGGAGCTTTTTGGAAGCAAAGTGCAACAGATGACCCTTGAGTTTTTCATGATCATCACCCGCAAAAAGCGCGAATATTACATTGAAGACATAGCTCAATCGTTTCTAGAGCTCTACGACATATTCAAAGGCCGTCAAGTAGCCACACTCACCACCGCCGTTCCCGCTGATGACACACTACGCAAGCAAATGCTGGAACTTATCGCTAAAAACACATCCCACCAGATTGTGCTCAAGGAGAAAGTTGATCCATCAATCATCGGAGGTTTCATTTTGCGTTGGGGCGATCGTCAGATCGACACCTCGGTGGCGCGGAAACTCCATGCATTGAAGCAGGACTTCAAGGGCAACTTGTATGTTAAAGATTATTGATTTGAACATTATTTCATAGTAACCGCATTTCAACCCCAATCACAATGGCAGAAGTAAGACCAGACGAAGTATCGGCAATTCTCAAACAACAGCTAGCCGGCTTCAAGTCCGACACCGAACTCGAACAAGTGGGAACCGTGCTCCAGGTGGGCGACGGTATCGCGCGCATCTATGGTCTCACCAAGGTGCAATCAGGTGAATTGATTGAATTCAAAAACGGCCTCAAAGGCATCGTTCTTAACCTCGAAGAAGATAACGTAGGTGCGGTGTTATTGGGTCAGTCAAACGATATCCGCGAGGGCGACACCGTTAAGCGTACCGGTAAAATCGCATCCATCAACGTGGGCGAAGGCATGGTAGGCCGTGTTGTTGACACCTTGGGTAATCCCATCGATGGTAAAGGTCCCATCAAAGGGGAACTCGTTGAAATGCCAATCGAACGCAAAGCGCCTGGTGTAATTTACCGTCAGCCTGTAAAAGAGCCGCTTCAAACCGGTATCAAGGCGATTGACGCCATGATTCCAATCGGCCGTGGTCAGCGTGAGTTGATCATCGGTGACCGCCAAACTGGTAAAACAGCTGTGGCCATCGACACCATTATCAACCAAAAGGAATTCTATGAGCGTGGTGAAACCGTGTATTGCATATATGTTGCAGTAGGACAAAAGGGTTCAACTGTTGCCAATATCGTTAAGACTTTGGAAGAGAATGGAGCCATGCCATACACCGTTATCGTATCTGCTACCGCTTCTGACCCAGCTCCAATGCAGTTCTTTGCTCCAATGGCTGGAGCCGCAATCGGCGAGCATTTCCGTGATACAGGTCGTCATGCGCTCGTCGTTTATGATGATCTTTCAAAGCAGGCAGTGGCTTATCGTGAAGTTTCCTTGTTGTTGCGTCGTCCTCCCGGACGTGAAGCGTATCCTGGTGACGTGTTTTACTTACACTCACGTTTGCTGGAGCGTGCTGCCAAGGTGATTGATTCCGATGCTATTGCAGCCAACATGAACGATCTTCCAGAGTCCCTCAAAGGAAAAGTGAAGGGTGGTGGATCTCTAACCGCACTTCCAATCATCGAAACACAAGCAGGAGACGTATCAGCTTACATCCCTACCAACGTGATTTCGATCACCGATGGTCAGATTTTCTTGGAAGCTAACCTCTTTAACTCCGGTGTTCGTCCTGCCATCAACGTTGGTATCTCGGTATCGCGTGTAGGTGGTAACGCTCAAATCAAATCGATGAAGAAAGTAGCCGGTACCCTTAAGCTCGATCAAGCCCAATTCCGTGAGTTGGAGGCCTTCTCCAAATTCGGTTCAGATTTGGATGCTGCTACTAAAGCCGTACTCGACAAAGGTTCACGCAACGTTGAAATCTTGAAGCAAGGTCAGTACTCACCACTTACGGTTGAGAAACAGATTGCCATCATTTACTGTGGAACCAAAGGTCTGTTGCGCGATGTGCCTGTAAAGGATGTGAAGGCTTTCGAAGCCGATTACCTGAACGTGCTTGATGCGCAACACAAGGACGTACTTACCGCACTGAAAAAAGGTGAGTTCAATGACACCATCACAGGAACTTTGGAGCGTGTAGCCAAGGAACTAGTGAGCCGATACGCTACCAAAAAATAAGCTAGTACCCAACCCTACAAT
>JALRAP010000087.1 GCA_023262505.1 Bacteroidia bacterium | reverse complement strand
GCACCTCCTGGATATGTTGGGTATGATGAAGGTGGTCAATTAACGGAAGCTGTACGAAGAAGGCCCTACTCTATCATATTGTTAGATGAAATAGAAAAGGCCCATCCGGATGTATTCAACATCCTGTTGCAGGTGCTGGATGACGGAAGATTGACCGATAACAAGGGAAGAACCGCGAATTTCAAAAACACCATAATCATCATGACCTCCAATATCGGAGCGCACTTGATTCAAGAGAAATTCGAGGAGTTGAATGAAAACAACCGTGAAGAAGTGGTAGCATCCACGAAAGTGGCCGTTTATGATCTATTGAAAAAGACCATACGCCCCGAATTTTTGAATAGGATCGATGAAATCATCATGTTTAATCCACTAGATCGTGATGAGATCAGGAAGATCGTGGTCATATTGATTGACGGTATCAGGAAAATGTTGCAAAATCAAGGTATCAGACTGGAGTTATCAGATGCTGCCACAGACTGGCTGGCTCAACTTGGGTTTGATCCGCAATTCGGTGCCAGACCTATGAAAAGAGTCATTCAAAAGCGGATTTTGAATGAACTGAGCAAGCAGATTCTTTCCGGAGCTGTTAACAAGGATGGGGAGATAATGATTGATGTGGATTCCAAAGGCGACTTCACCTTCACAAACAGATAATAACAAAAAAGCAGCGGAATATTTCCGCTGCTTTTGTTTTTCAATCTAGTGGTAAATCAATAATCGGTATTTTGAGGATCGAAATTGGTCCAACCCTGAGTCCAGTTATTGGTACCAAAAGCGCCACGGTAATTCACATTTGTAAAGAAACCTCCTTGAAGGTTCGCGGATGTGAAATCAGCTCCACTGAGAAGTGGTGATCCTGTTTGTGGTAAAAGTGATGGACTTGTGAGGCTCACAGGATAATAGTTCAAGATGTCAGTTGAAGCAGGAAGAATTGTATTTCCATAACCAGCAGTGTTGAACCATGTTTGGATGTCAAACGATGCTGAAGCCGAAAGGGCCGTTGTACTTCCAGCTATAATTGTGTTCCTAACTTGAAGATCGCCGTTATTCGCATTTGTTTCAGCCAAAGATCCATCGATGAACAATCCAGTTGGAAATCCAGCTATCAGCGAGTTATACAAACATGTTTGAGTATTCCTGCGCAAATGGGCACCACGCTTGAACTGGGTATTGATGGTGGTTGAGCTTGTTTCAAGCGGACCGAATATACTGATGTTGCTGAAAATTGCTTTGGTGTAAGGCGTAGCGGTAGTACCCTGGCCGTCATTGTCGGATTCAAAACCATTTGATCCTGATTGGTCGGCAATGTCTTTATCGCGAAATGCTGCAGCGAACTGGATTCTTCCTGAATAACCATTGTCGGTATCGAAGTCGTCATCCCATCCGCGGAAAGCAATCAAATGACGAGCATCAACATTACCTCCGAACCATTCGTAAGAATCATCACCGCTGTACGAAACCTGTACATATTCAATTTCAGTGCCGTTACCTACTCCACCCATGGTAAGACCATTGATTTCCTGATTAGGTTGGAAAGCTATTCCGCAGAATTCAATACGAACGTATTTCAACTTACCTGAATTATCAGCAGCATTAGTACCGCCGTAGATGGCATTAGTACCACCCTCAACAGTTCCCTCTCCTCCAGGCAAATTGATTGGAGCTCTTCCGCAGATAATGATACCACCCCAATCACCATAAGAGCGGTTGCCTTTTGCCTCATTGGATGTAAAGACAATTGGGCTGTTTTGAGTTCCAACAGCAAATATCTGAGCACCTCGCTCTATAATCAATGTGCCTTTGGTTGCCTTGTCGCCACGAATAACAGTTCCAGGTTCAATAGTCAGAACCGCAGGGCTCTTCACATAAACAAAGCCTTTCAAAATGTATTTGTTGTTAGAGGACCATGTGGTGTTTGCAGTGATATCACCACTCACCTCGATTGTGGTTCCGCCTGTTGGAGGAAGAGTTTCATCTTCGTCTTTTTTGCAAGAAGTAATAGAGAGGCCGGTCAATAGCAGGCCAGCCATCAGGGTACGGAATCCGAACCTTGTCATGTTGATGGATTTTGATGTTTTCATCTTTTGGATTTTTGGGTTATTTTGATGATGCAAAAAAAAACGACAAGTGTTACCGGATAATTAATCCGATGTTCACTTGTCGTTAAATAAATACCCTTTTATGTTAACCAGTTGTAAAATCCCCGTTTAAAACTTGAATGAAACGCCTGTACTGACGTAAGCACCCCTATTAATTCGATAAACGTCTTCATCTTTGCTGTCTATCGAACCATTTCCATTGGAGTCTTGCTTGTAAAGTTCATCCTGGGACAAAAGATCCTGAATACCTATTTTGATTTCAGTGTATTTACCTATTCCTTTGGTAATGGTCAAATCAACAGAATTTCGAGGCATGAAATAAATATCCGGGGTACCGTAAGTACCCACTGCGAAAACACGTTTACCTACGATGTTGTACATGATTGAAATCTGCAGATCAGCTTCCTGGTTATTGTGAAACACTCCGGCGTTAATCATGTAAGGAGATTGACCTGTCATTGGCCTGCTTGACTCCTGACCCACGGCATCAGATCCAAGATTGACTTCACTGCCAATCCACGTAAGGTTCATGTTTACACCCGTTCGAGCCAGGAAACGCGCCCACTTGCCATTTGGCAAACCTTCGGCAGAACTACGCAGTGTTTTCTTGATTTCAAATTCCAACCCTGTGCTTGCGGCTCCATCAGCATTGCCAAAAGTAAAATTACGCGTACCACCGCCGCCGGAACCTGGAACAAAAAACATTTCAATTGGATTGTTGAATACTTTATGGAACAACCCCAATGAAATCATTTCTCCATTGGAAGGATAAAATTCGTATCGTACATCCATGTTATGTATGGAGGGGGTCTTTAGGTCGGGATTTCCGGTAAGGACATTGTTGAACGTGAAATCATAATAAGCGAAGGGTGCGAGTTCCCTAAACTCAGGCCTATTCACACTTTTGAAATAAGCCAAGCGAATCTGCGATCGGTCATTTAATACATATCCCATATTGATGGAGGGCAATAAGGATGGAACCCTGTTGTCAATCTCGACCTTGCGGTTCGAATAATCTCTGCTAGACAGCATTTGCCTGTTATATTCAAATCTCAATCCACCTGAGATGTTTAAACGTTTTGACAATGGCCAAGAAACCCCTGTATAACCTGCCAACAACATGTTGGATGCATCGTAGCTATCGCTAGGATTAGTTCCTTCCTCTAATTTAAAACCCGTAGTATCATTGATGTTTTCAGGAGCGAATATCTGATCTAACGGGAGTAGCAGCAAGGAATTGTTGAACATGCCTAATTTGGATTGCTTATACGACATCCAACGTGCGTCAAAAGACCGCACCCTAGCTTCCGAATACAATCCACATTTGAACTTCGGCATCAGCTCTTCTGATCGGGATTTCAAATCTTTGGTGAAATTCAAACCTGCGGTGCCTGTATGTTCCATTAGATTTGAATAAAATCGACCTGCATCCAGGGTGGAAGCTGAGGGCGCTATTATAACTTGGTATGGAATCGAGTCTGAAGCGGCATTTATATCCTTCTTTGTTCTAATTCTTCTGAAATCGGGCTCACTAGTATTTGAATATCCATAACCGAGCACCCAATCTAATTTAGAAGTTCCAGCCATCAAATCGTGACTGCCAGCCAATTGACCACTATATACGGTACGTTGCTGATAACGGAATGCATAGCTTTTCACCAAGCTACCCTCTTCAAAATTGGAACCTGTTCGCAATACTGCTTGATTGGAACCTTGTTGATTTAAAAAGTTGCGAAATTCCAATTTCGTTGAGGGAGACAACAAGAAGGTCCAATTGTGAAGCAGTGAAAGTCTAACATTCTCCTTATAGGTCTCATCATTGTAATCATATATGGTATCACTAACTTCATTAATCGGATCATAGGCGTTATAGCTGAAATTATCCGCATGATATGAGTCATAGGTCAATCCATATTGGATGGATGTTACGTTAGCAGCTTTGGTTTTTCCAAACTTGAAATTGTTAAATGCCGTGGCACTGAATCTTTGATCCATACCAGCCTTAGTTTTGACTGCAGCCCAATTATTGGGAAGAGCCTTACCAAGGTTAGCTAAAGCTTTTGGATCCTTAACATCATACAGGTTTGAGGGAAAAAAACCGGGAAGGGCGCGTGTTCCATCATCGGCTCCGAGCCAATCAGTTGAACCTTTTGGTGCTTGATAAAACTCAGAAAATGTGGTTCCAAATCTGACACCTGTGGTATATCCAATTTGAATTTGATTATCATCCGAAACATCACGCGTATGAATTCTAACCAATCCACCTGAAAAATCTCCTGGAAGCTCAGGAGAACCGGTTTTAACCACGACAAGGCGATCAAGCATTGCGCTTGGAATAACATCCAGAGCAAAGGCTCTTTTGTCGGCGTCCATACTAGGCGCCGAAACACCGTTTAACAATGTCACATTGTAACGCTCTGCCAATCCTCTGACAAAAACAAATCCATTGTCTTGAACAGTCACGCCTGGCAATCTTCGTACAACATCGGTAGCAGTTCTGTCTTGCGATTTAGAAATCTGCTGCGCTGAAACGCCATTAGATACCAGTTCACTTTTACGCATTTCCATCATCACAGCGTTTTCCGTGTTATATCGGCGTGTTGAAACCACTTCAGCAGCTTGAAGCTGATTGATGTTCTCCTTT
Source organism: Bacteroidia bacterium (assembly GCA_023262505.1). Lineage (GTDB taxonomy): Bacteria > Bacteroidota > Bacteroidia > AKYH767-A > OLB10 > JALRAP01. Next base: position 507 of record JALRAP010000087.1, on the reverse strand, counting down.
AATGCTGCGGCATATATTGCACTTTCGCCCTCGTTAACTTTTATTGGCTGTGATATCTCTGAAATGAAACCTACATAACTTGTCTTAAGAATATAGGTCCCCTCCTTTAAACTCCTGATTTCAAAATTTCCATTGATATCTGTCATTGCGCCATTGGTTGTGCCGTCAATAACGACACTAGCACCAGGAAGGCCCATGCCCGTTGATTGTTCTTTGATGGTTCCTTTGATGCTGCCTGTTTGTGCCACTGTATGGCAAATCAAAATCAGCATACAGAACAGATTGGAAAGTAGAGTTTTCATGTGATGGGTATTACCTTTCTTATCGAAAGCAAAGGAAACACCCCATCATTAAGTACTTATTATTCCAATGTTAATTCAAAATTAATTTGAAAAACACTGAATATTAAGCAAATAAGAACATAATGCTATTTTTTAATGTCTCGCCGTCGTTGTGACATCGAACCAGCAACGGCCCCGGTGCGGCGCGTGGAATTGTGCCGGACTC
>JALRAP010000086.1 GCA_023262505.1 Bacteroidia bacterium | reverse complement strand
ATCACGACTTGATGATCAGTGAGGCGAATCACTATACCCTTTTCATTGGTTTCGCCAGAAAATATGCCGCAGGTAAGGACGTTGATGCCCGTTGGCAAGAATGGCTCGATTACGAGGGTGAAATCATCCGTGGATTTGGCAAATCAGAAACCGTACACGGCTGATTTATGCAACATTGGCCCTTTCGTTAAACCCTTAAGTTGATTTTTATACTTTTGTCGACCATACCAAGATCAACATGCCTGTATCATTAGTAACCGGAGGAGCCGGATTTATCGGGGCCCATGTCACCAACGAACTGGTGAATGCAGGCCACAAGGTTGTTGTGCTCGACGACCTTAGTGGTGGTTTTCTTGAAAATGTGAACCCGAACGCCATTTTCGTTCAAGGATCCATTACCGACGCCGATTTGGTGAGCTCTCTTTTTGAAGAGCATCATTTCGATTATGTATACCATTTGGCTGCCTATGCCGCCGAAGGTTTGAGCCATTTCATAAAACGATTCAACTATACGAACAACCTTATTGGTAGTGTCATCCTAATCAATGAATCAGTAAAACATAAGGTTAAGTGTTTTGTCTTTACTTCTTCCATCGCTGTTTATGGTGCAGCAAAGCCGCCAATGAGAGAAGATACCATACCAATGCCAGAAGACCCTTATGGTATTGCAAAGCTGGCTGTTGAGCAGGATTTGCGTTGTACCCACGAAATGTTCGGACTGAACTATATAATCTTCCGGCCACATAATGTTTATGGTGAATACCAAAACCTGGGTGACAGGTATCGTAATGTGGTAGGTATATTCATGAATCAATTGATGCAGGGAAAGCCGTTGACGGTTTTTGGAGATGGTAACCAAACCCGGGCATTCAGTTATATCGGAGACGTTGCTCCATACATCGCCAACTCAGTAAATGTTCCGGAGGCATATAACCAGGTTTTCAATGTGGGTGCCGATCGCGAGTTTACTGTAAATGAATTGGCTCATACTACTATGGATGCGCTTGGTATCAAAGGCGAATTGCGTCATCTGCCAGCCAGGAATGAAGTGATGCACGCTCATTCAGATCACAGCAAGATCAAGCGTGTGTTCGGCAACTCGGAAGCTGTTTCACTCAGCGAAGGATTAACTAAAATGGCCGGGTGGGCGCTACAGTCTGGCATCCGCAAAAGCGCCAAGTTCAGCAACATCGAAATCACGGAAAAGCTGCCTCCCGTTTGGCTTGAAGATTGAAAATGCCCAGGATACTTTTTGTCGCACAGCATCGTCCCGACAGGTCACCTTCCCAACGTTTCAGGTTCGAGCAGTACCTGGCTTTCTTGGAATCCAAAGGGTATGAATATGATTTCTCATACCTGATTGATGCTGAAGACGACAAGGTGTTTTATGCTCCAGGGAATTTGATTAGAAAATCTTTGATATTTCTTAAGAGTGCCAAAAGACGTTGGAAGGACGTGAAACGCGTCTCCCGATATGATTTGATTTTCATTCAGCGTGAAGCTTTCATGACCGGTTCTACCTGGTTTGAAGAGCGCTTCTCGAAAAGTAAAGCCAAAGTTGTCTTCGATTTTGATGATGCCATATGGAATCACGATGTTTCCGACGGCAATAAATCTTTCGGTTGGCTTAAGGATGCCTCCAAAACCGGTCGCATCATTGAGTGCAGTGATTTGGTGATTGCAGGAAATCAATACTTGGCCGATTACGCATCACGATTTAATTCCAATGTGATCATTATTCCTACAACAATAGACACCGACGAGTATGTCCCAACATCCAAGCCCGATCAATCCGATAGGGTGGTCATTGGTTGGAGTGGTAGTATCACAACCATAAAACATTTCGAATTAGCCAGCCCATTCCTCAGGATTCTCAAACAGAAATATGGCGCCAAAATAGATTTGCGCGTTATAGGTGATGGCACATACAGCAATCCGGATCTTGAAATTGCAGGCAAACCATGGGTAAAAAAAACCGAATTGGCTGACTTGTCTGCCTTCGATATCGGAATTATGCCTATCCCAGATGATGACTGGTCGAAAGGAAAATGTGGTTTGAAGGGTTTGCAATACATGGCGATGTCAATTCCTGCTGTTATGTCTCCTGTTGGTGTTAACACTGAAATCATCAACGATGGTGAAAACGGTTTCTTGGCTTCAACTGTTGAAGAATGGGTGGAGAAGCTTTCCCTTCTAGTGGAGGATGCTCAACTGCGCAAGAAGCTAGGAGCCAACGCTAGGAAAACGGTCTTGGAAAAATATTCAGTGGAATCTCAAAAAGAGAATTATTTCAAGGCCTTCGAATCGGTCCTTGCAAAAAACAAATAGAAAAGATGAAAACAACTGCCTTAACACACGTTCACGAAGGCCTCGGAGCCAAAATGGTTGAATTTGCAGGATATAAGATGCCTGTTTTATACTCTGGCATTAACGAAGAGCATGAAACCGTTCGCACCAAGTTGGGTGTTTTTGATGTTTCCCATATGGGTGAATTCATTTTAAAAGGCCCAGGAGCGCTCGATCTGATTCAACGTGTAACCAGTAACGACGCTTCCAAGTTGTTCGATGGAAAGGTGCAGTACTCTTGTCTACCAAATGAAAACGGAGGCATAGTCGACGACCTTTTGGTTTATAGACTTACTGCTGATTCATACATGTTGGTGGTGAATGCCTCCAACATTGAAAAGGATTGGAATTGGATCTCTGCCCGTAATACCGATGGAGTGGAAATGCATAACATATCCGATAAGACTTCCTTGTTGGCCGTTCAGGGTCCTTTGGCTGCCAAAGCACTGCAACCATTAACAGGCATCGACTTGGCTTCGATGGAGTATTACACTTTTGCCAAGGGTGAATTTGCAGGCTGTCCAAATATTTTGGTGTCAGCAACAGGTTATACAGGAGCTGGTGGATTCGAGATTTATTTTGAAAACCAATACGCGGAAAAAATCTGGAAAGCCGTTATGGAGGCAGGCCATCCATACGGCGTGAAGCCAGCTGGACTCGGTTGTCGTGATACGCTCCGTTTGGAAATGGGTTTCTGTTTGTATGGAAACGATATCGATGATACAACATCGCCTTTGGAGGCAGGTCTTGGTTGGATTACCAAGTTCTCCAAAGAGTTTACCAACTCTGCAAATTTGAAAATGCAAAAAGAGGCCGGACTCTCAAGGAAATTGGTGGGCTTTGAAATGATTGATCGAGGCATACCCCGTCACGATTATCCGGTGCTTGATGCAAATGGAGCAGTTGTGGGCAAGGTGACTTCGGGCACACAATCTCCTAGCCTTGGAAAGGCAATCGGAATGGCCTACGTTCCCTCTGCCATGGCTGCCGAAAACTCGGAAATTTTCATCTCTGTGCGCGACAAAAGTTTGAAAGCCAAAGTGGTTAAGCTACCCTTTTACAAGCAATAAGTCTGTAGAGCGAATTATTCACTCAACTTTGATAATTTCGCTTCTCGTTTAATATTATGAAGCACACCATAGACGTCTGTTTTTCACCTGCCATGTTACCCATGTACGATTACAAGGGTGCGGTGGTCGTAGTGATTGATGTGCTGCGTGCCACTTCATCCATGTGCGTTGCCTTTGAGCATGGAGTTCGCAGTATTGTCCCTGTTGCCACACTTGAAGAGAGCTTGGCATTTCGTTCAAAAGGATTTTTAGTCGGTGCTGAGCGAAAAGGCGAACGTGTAGAAGGATTCGATTTGGGTAATTCTCCTTTCAGCTTCATGGATGAAAGTGTCCGTGACAGAGATATCGCATTAACCACAACCAATGGCACGCAAGCCATCAAGGCCGCCGAGGGTGCTGCATCCATCGCAATTGGTTCTTTCCTCAATTTGGACGCACTTTGTGAGTGGTTGAAAAAGCAAGATCGTAATATCGTTTTACTTTGCTCAGGATGGAAAAGCGCTTTCAATTTGGAAGATACATTACTTGCTGGGGCGGTATGTGATCGGTTGGATGGACTTTTCGGTTTCACGGACCACCGCGACGCGGCCATCGCTGCTAAGTGTCTTTATCAAGTAGCTCAAAATGATCTGTTGGGATTTTTAGAAAACTCATCTCACCGTCACCGTTTAGCTAATTTGCATATTGAAGAGGATGTAGCTTTTTGCCTCGTTCCAAACCAAACTGCGGTAGTGCCAGTGCTTGTGGATGGCGCTTTGGTTGCAGCTAAGTAGTTTTTTTTCACTTATCATGAGATTACTCTTTTCTTTAATTGCATTTTTATGCCTGAATTTTTCCCGCGCAGAGGCTTGGGGATTTCTTGCTCATCAACGCATAAATAGGATGGCGGTTTTTTGCCTGCCTCCTGAGATGTTCGGTTTTTACAAATACCACATCGATTATGTTACCGCGCATGCTGTAGATCCAGATAAACGCCGCTATGCGGTAGAGGGTGAAGCTGCCTGCCATTTCATGGATTTGGACCGCTATGGTCTGCAGCCATTCGACAGCATACCTACTCGATGGAAGGATGCCGTTTCCAAGTTTTCAGAGGATTCACTGATGGCCCATGGGATTGTTCCTTGGTCGGTGCAGCGCACCTATTTTCGGTTGGTAAATGCCTTCGAGAAAAAGGATGTCGCAGGGATTTTGCGTTACTCTTCGGATTTGGGACATTATGTGGGTGATGCACACGTGCCGTTGCATACCACATCCAATTATAACGGACAAAAAACCAATCAACACGGTATCCATGGACTATGGGAGTCACGAATTCCCGAGCTTTCAATGGAAAGCTATGTGCTGTTGGCAGGTAGGTGCACTTTCGTGGATGAGCCGCTTACTTTGGTTTGGAATGCATTAAAGGAAAGCTATACCGCACTTGATTCCGTACTTTTGTTTGAGAAAGAGCTAACGAGTCGCTTCCCGGAAGATCAAAAATTCAATTATGAACTACGTGGAGCCAATGCAGTACGTGTGTATGGGGCGGCCTTCACATTGGAATATGAAAGCATGATGGATGGTATGGTGGAACGAAGAATGGAAGCCTCGGTTCAAATGACTTCATCTCTTTGGTACACCGCTTGGGTTATGGCTGGTCAACCTGATTTGATGGCATTGCTTGATTGGCATCCCTCGCAAGAGGAGTTGGAGAGTGGCAAAAAGGAACAAGATGAATGGCTCAAAAGGGTTTTGAATGTTCCGGAGCATGATCACTGATAATACTAAAATGGAATGAATAGGGATTTTAATCCGATTGATTACAATCGTAAAGCTTGGGATGGACTAGTTAGGTCAGGCAATCGCTGGACCACTCCTTTTTCC
>JALRAP010000085.1 GCA_023262505.1 Bacteroidia bacterium | reverse complement strand
TTGGTCATGTTGATTGTACCAGTTCTATTACTTGCAGTCCCTAAGGTTACATTTCCTGAAACAGTAAGTGATGAACTAGCACTGAATGATAGAGTTGCAGCTCCATTAGCACCATGGTTAATTTGCAAGGAAGAGCAAACCGCATTGTTTATGTCTACAGTAACTGTATGTCCTTGGTAAATTTGCACTGTAGTCGTAGATCCAGGGACTGCAGTTGCAGTAACCCAAGCTGTACCACTCCATCTTTGCCAACTTCCCGCAGTAGACCAATTCATTGTCGCAGAATTTGAGCGGTAATCACCTGTCGTCTGCCCCCAACTCACCTCACTCATCCCCAGCAATCCCAGTACCATTATCGTAGCGGCAAGAGCGGGGGTAGAGGGGTTGTAGCGGGCCTTATGGCGCGGACTTGCAACCGGTTTTAGGATCGCAATTTTTCCAATTAGCACCGAAAGGACTGCAATAAGCCCATTCAGTATGGTTTGGATTTTTTTCATCATTGTCAAGTTTTTCATGACGTTGTTATTTGGTTTTCAGTTGGTTTAACTCGTGGCATACGTAATGACACGGGCATTTATACTGCAATACAGGATGTAAGGTTTCGTAGAACTATCACCACTTTTTGGGGTTCGGTGGTGTATATTTAAGGTTAGTTAGATAAAAATTGGATAGAATTGTATTATTTGTAGTTATATAACTACAAATACGTGTGGATCAGGGGTTAACGGGATTAAGTTAGGAGGCACAACCATACAAGTCAATACTCACGGCATCCAACTCGATATCTTTTTACAATTTGATTGGAACCCTTTTCGCCAATTCATGCGTATCAGCCAATCAATGTTACAATCTGGTATTAAAGAAGGCCGGACAAAAAGCATCCAATCGGCTATAACTACGGCTAGGAGTAAGTTATTAACTTATGTTTGTAAAAATCGGAAAAATCTTTAATATACGAGGACTAAGGATGATTAAAACAGCATAAAAAAACATCATCTTTGCCAACAAGACCTCTGATAATGTGTCGCTTAAATGCGACAACCAGAAGTTTGAATGTTTAAACAATTATCGCGGCAGCGTACCGCCAGCGATACATCAATAAAGTTAATGGATCATACCTGTTTTGTGAGTCAGGAAGGCGGAGCCTTGTCTAATTTGGAAGATAACTCAACTTCAGGCAATTGGTATGTGCTTTATACCAAGCCTAGATGGGAGAAAAAAGTGGATGAACGGCTCAAATCACGCGGTTTTGAATCCTATTGCCCCATCAACAAGGTGGAACGCCGCTGGTCGGATCGCCGCAAAATCGTACACGAACCACTCTTCAAATCCTATGTATTCGTCCGCGTCAGCGCCGAAAACCTATGGGGCCCTGCCGAAATTCCAGGCGTGCTTAATTATGTCTATTGGCTCAAAAAACCAGCCATTGTCCGCTCCCAAGAAATCGATATCATCAAGCGATTCCTCAAGGATTTCCAAAATGTGCAAGTGGAATCCATTCCACAGTTTGTCACCAACGATCCGGTGGAAGTCGTAAGCGGTCCTTTCATGGATCACAAAGGACTGGTACTGGAACCCCGGAATAACCGCTCGCGCGTATTACTACATACGCTTGGGTTCGCCCTCATAGCCGAAATGGAAAACACCGACCTTCGCAAGGTCGAACCAATCTCTTAATCATCACCCAATATGAAACGCATCCAATGGCTGGCACTGGTTCCCATCGCAACCATGCTTTTCATGTCTTCCTGCCTCAACTATAAAAAGGTGCCGTATTTCACCGACATCCCACAGCAGGATACTTCGGCAAAAATTCAGAATCCCTACCAAAGTCCGGTCATTCAAAAGAACGACATCATCAGCATCACCGTGGGTAGCATCAGCCCCGAAGCAAATGCCTTGTTTGGTTTCAACAGTGGCGGCTCTGCAAGCACCTATTCAACCGGTTCCACATACATGGTGGATATGGATGGGAACATCGAAATACCTTTGGTAAATAAAATCAAGGTGGAGGGTCTTACCACCAAACAGGTCCGTGACGAGGTGCAAATCAGATTGCAGTCGTTCTTGAAAGTGCCTATCGTGGAGGTGCGCATATCCAATTTCAAAATAGCTGTATTGGGTGCTGTGAATGCTCCCGGCATGATAAGCTCAGCCAACGAACGACTCACCTTGATGGATGCCATCAGTTTGGCCGGAGACTTGCAAATCGATGCCAAGCGCGACAATGTGCTTCTCATTCGTGAGGAGAACGGAGTTCGTAAGCAGGTGCGTTTCGACCTGAACTCCTCCGAAGTATTGAATTCGCCATACTACTACATCCGTAGCAACGATATCATTTATGTGCAGCCAGGTCGTTTCGGTACCCGGGAAATCAACTTCAGGAACCTGACCTACCTCTTTACAGCCATGAGCATCTTTACATTCATACTGACCTTTACCAAGTAATTAGTTTCAAATCCAGATCGCAACCGTTCCATGTCATCATCTCAGGAATTCATAGAGCAACCCGATAACGATTTCGACTTCCGGGCGTTGGTCAATAAGGTTACATACCATTGGCCGCTCTTTGTTTTTGTAGGGTTGGTTTGCCTGTTGATCGGTAATCTCTATTTGAGATATACCACTCCACTATTCGAGGCCAATGCCACATTGATGATCAAAGGCGGTAAAAAAACATCCTACGCCGACCAAGTCATTCAGGAGATGGAGGTTTTCAAGAGTGCTGCATCCTTGGAAAATGAGATCGAGTTGCTTCGTTCGGGACCCATCATACGGGAAGTGGCGCAAGATTTGAATCTACATCATTTGTATATCACCGAAGGACAAATCCGAAAGGTGGATGTGTACTCTAAAATCCCATATAAACTGAAAATAGACGACCCTCAAGGTGCGCTGCGAGGTACGGAAATTTTATTGGACAGGCATCGTGATGGTACTTTTTCGGTCACCTTGCCAGATGGCAGGTTTCGTAAGGTAAAGGCGGGCTCTCTCAACAAAGAGGCATGGGGATCCTGGATGGTTTATATGGTTCCTGGCAGATATGCCGATTGGTACTACGATACCGAGGTTAAGTTGAAAATCCAGGATTTGGATTATGTGGTTAGTGAAATTGTCGCAAGGTTAAGTCTTTCGCAAAAGACACAAGATGCTGCTCTAATTGATCTTTCCATTCAGGATCCCGTATTGGAAAGGGCAACCGACTTTTTGGGTAGACTCTTTGAGGTATACAACAAGGCTTCTATTGAAGATAAAAACCAAATGGCAGCCGGAACTATCCGGTTCTTGGACGAACGACTTGCAATCATAAACGGGGAAATCGACTCCATCGAGCAAGCCATTCAGGATTTCCGTATCCGAAATGGACTGACAGACCCGCAAGCAGAAATGGAATTGGCTCGTGCAGGTGTTCAGCAAACCATGGAAAAGACCGGCGAGCTTGGACTAAAAATGTTGTTGATCGGCGAGTTTCGTCGTTCTGTTGAGGCCGGGCAATTGATTCAATTCATGCCAAGTGATTTTGGTATCGGCGATGGTTCATTGAGCTCTTCCATCAACCAATACAACTCCCTAGTACTAGAGCGTTATAAATTGGAATCATTAACTGCTTCAAGTAGCCCACTTTTAAAACAAAAAGCCGAAGAGCTGGAGAATTTAAAGAAGTCGGTGCTTTCGAACTTATCTTCATTAACGGGTTCGGTTTCCAAAATGAAAAACCAAACCGACCAAACGCTCGATGCATACAAGTCTGATTTGAGGGGTATACCTGCTTTGAAAATGGAACTTGACAAGGTGCTTCGACAAAAAGATATAAAAGAGCAATTGTATTTACTCTTGTTGCAAAAGCGGGAGGAGGCAGCACTCTCATACGCCTCCACCACGGCTGATTCCAGAATTGTAGAAAAACCCCAAGGTGATCCCAATCCGGTTTCTCCAAGAAGAGAGCAAATACTGCTGTATGCCCTGATAGCCGGATTCATGATCCCATTGGCCTATGTTTTCTTGAAGGATGCATTCAATAACAAAGTCATTGGTTTGGAGATGATCACAAAAGTAACCAGCACTCCCTTGTTGGGTACCCTGTCGGAACATCCTCATAAGAATACACCTATTGTGGTTACCGACAAGGATCGTTCCACCATTGCGGAGCAATTCCGTACCATTCGAACCAATTTACATTACATCCATGGTCCAGGACTTGAAAAGGGTAGGGTCGTGATGGTTACCTCCAGTACCAGTGGTGAAGGGAAAACATTCTTTGCAATCAACTTGGCCAATGCTTTAGCCATATCCGGTCGCAAGGTGGTTTTATTGGAGTTGGATTTACGCAAGCCCAAAATTTCCAAATACCTAAATCAAAAAACCGAGCTTGGTTTTTCACAGTATATGGTTGGAGAAACAGATGCCAACCATATCATCTATCCTACAGGCGTAAGCGATCAGCTTTATTTCGTTCCAGCCGGTATTGTTCCGCCCAATCCCTCTGAATTGCTTTTGATTGAACGGTACGATCAACTCATTGATAAGTTAAAGTTGGAGTTCGATGACATCATCATCGACACTCCACCGATCGGACTGGTTACCGACGCACAAATCATCAGTCGTAAGGCAAATGCGGCCGTTTTCATGGTTCGCTGGGGCTACACCGACAAGACTTGGATGCCCAGCTTGGAAACCTTGTACCGCGACAAGAAACTACCGAATATGGGCGTTGTGTTCAACGGAGTTCGACTGGGTGGACGCTATGGCTATAGTTATGGTTACGGTTACGATTACGGCTATTCAAAGGGATATGCCTATGGCTATGGACATGGAAAAAAATATGGTTATTATGACGATGAGGGTAATCGTAAGCCAACTCTTTGGGGGCAATTAAAGGAATTGATCAAACGCGTTTGATGTCATCCATTGCCGTATTAATTCCCGCCCGAGGCGGCTCAAAGCGTTTGCCAGGAAAAAATCTTTTGCCTTTGTCAGGGATGCCGTTGATATCTCATTCCATCAAGTATGCTTTATCCTTTAAAGGGCTTTTTAATGGCGTTTTTGTCAGCACTGACGATGACCAAATTTCGAAAGTGGCTTCGGAAGCTGGCGCTGTTGTGATCAAAAGACCTGCTGAATTTGCAAGCGACACAGCAACATCTTCTTCTGTTGCCAAACATGCTTTGAGTTTCTTGCCGGAATCAACCAAGTCTGTTGTATTACTCCAGCCCACCAACCCATTGCGACCGATAGGAATGATGGAGGATCTATTGGATGCATATCAAATCGGTTCTTTCGACTCCATGTTTACAATTTCTCCGCTACATAAAAAGGCCGGACACATCCGGGAAAACCGATTTGTGCCGGTTAATTACCATTTCGGCCAACGCAGTCAAGAAACCGAGAAACTTTACTTCGAAAACGGATTAGCATATATTTCATCCATTGATGTCATACTCCAAAACAAAATCATCGGTGATCAACACGGAACACTTGTGGTTGATCATGTTTATGGAAATGTAGATATTGATACGAAAGAGGATTTTGAGTATGCTGAGTGGTTGGTGGGTAGTGGGTAGTAGGTGGTAGGTAGTTAGATAGTAAATCGTAAATCGTAAATCGTAAATCGTAAATCGTAAATCGTAAATCGTAAATCGTAAATCGTCAATCGTAAATATATTGTTCAAGCTCTTCAATAGA
>JALRAP010000084.1 GCA_023262505.1 Bacteroidia bacterium | reverse complement strand
GCGACAAGACCAATCAAACGGTTGGCGTTCGTGGTGCCCTTTTTGGTTACTTTTTGGGCAAGCAAAAAGTGACAAAAGAAAGAAACAAATAGCTCAAATGTTAAAACTAAGATTGAGGCAATTGATGTGTTGGATGCCAAGACAGTATAGATAAAAGTCTATTCCCCATAATCCGTTTAATCCGTATTCCCTCAACTTACTAACACAACTGCACGATACAACGCTATAACTCATCGGCACGCTTTTTGTAATTTAGCCTCGAAATCCGTTGTACCATGCTGAAGCAACTCACCATCCTTACCATCATCACTTCCATCATCCTCTCCGCCTGTAGCAGCGGCAAAAGGCTGTTGGAAAACGGCCAATACGACGAGGCGGTAATGACCTCCGTGAAGCGACTGAGGCAGGATCCTGATAACTCAAAGGCCATCCAAACACTGAAGGCCGCATATCCTTATGCCAAAGACGCCCATTTGAACAATGTCAGAACAGCGTTGGAATCCTCCGACCCGCTCAAATGGGAAAGGGTCATGGACGAATATGCCCAGCTCAATGCGTTGGCAGATGAGATCAAGCGGTGTCCTTCCTGTTTGCGGATCATCCCAAACCCCACCATCGTCAACAAAGAACTGGAAGACGCCCGGACCAAAGCAGCCGAGGCACGTTATGCACTTGGCGTGAAATGCATGCAGTCAACATCACGGCAAAAAGCCAAGGAAGCATTTGGGCATTTCGTGGCGTGCCAACGGATATTACACGGATACAAGGATGTTGCCGAGCAAATCGATGAAGCGCGTTTCAAAGCTACTTTAAAAGTCCTGCTTGAACCGATACCCATGCATTCGAACGCTCTGAAATTGAGCAACGAATTTTTTGAGAACAAGATACGTGAGTCGTTGAAGCAAATGCGACCCAACGAATTCGTCCGCTTCTACCTTCCAGGTGAGATGGAAGCCACTGGACTTAAAGTTGCTGACCATGTCATTCGTCTGAGATTTGACGATTTTGTGATAGGTCAAACCTTGATCAAGGAAACCGTGTTGCCTTGCAAAAAGGATTCCGTTGAAATTGCCAAAGACAGCACTGGCAAGCCGATTTACGGTTCCGTAACCGCCGAATTCCATCAATTCAACAAGACCGTGATTTCATCCGGATTGCTCGATTTCAAAGTCCTCGATCCACAAACACGTGAGACCATCTCGCAGGAAAAATTCCCTGGCACATATACCTGGGTTTGTGATTGGGGCTATTACAACGGCGACAGCCGTGCCTTGTCGCCAGCGCAGTTGAACCTGTCCAAAAACAAAGAACTACTTCCACCACCACCGCAGCAACTATTCATTGAGTTTTGCAAACCGATACACGAACAACTGGTGGGCAAGGTGCGGACGTTCTATCAGAACTATTGACGGAACATCAAGTCAGATTTCCAAAATACCACGGAATCCTCGGGCGGCATAGTAGGACTGCGCACCATTGTGATACACAAAAACCGTATCATACCTGCGATCGCCGAAAAGGGCTCCACCGAGGTTCCTAATAGCCTCTGGAGTCTTCAACCAACTGGAGGTCTTTAGATCAAACTCGCCCAGCTGTTGCAATTGCCTGTATTGATACTCATCCATCAATTCAACACCCATCTCCGCAGCCAACTCACATGCAGCGTGCAGAGGCTTGTGCTCTTTTCTCGATTCCAAACCCGCTCGATCATAACACAATGAACGACGGCCTACTGGAGTTTCTACAGCGCAATCGGCAAAAATTATCTTTTTCGATTTTGCATCTAACAACACAACATCGGGTTCGCCACCTGTGCGTTCCATTTCGTGCAACGACCAAATGGCGTCAGGATTGGATTGAACACGCTGTAGCACGTCGGCCCATGTAACAGCTTTGTGACGACTCATGTTCTTAAGGAACCTCTTCTCCAACACCTCTAACAAAGCCTTGGCTTGCGCCGATTCCATTTTTTTTCTTTTCTTCATAAATCTATGCCTAAGATCAATTAAAACGCTTCAGTTCATTTCGATAAAACAACCACTCGGGCGTTTGCAAATCGCCTTTGAAATCCAACGAATACCATGGGCTCAAAGAATTGCTGTTGGGATTCTTTAAAATCTCTATTTCCTGTGCTGGCATGAAGCTTTGTGCAAGCAAAAACAATTTCTGACCTGATTGGGGTTGAACGGCCATATCTACCACCATTACAACATGGCCGGGCGTTCCCCCTCTGATAAACACATCGCCGATTTCCATTTCATCCAAACCTACTGCTTTTAATTCCTTGGAAAGGGAAAGGCTGCCTGCATAGGAAAAAACCGTTTCCAAATACTTCCAAAAGCTATCGTATGAATTGGAAGCTGTGGTGTTTTTCACCCATGTTGCATCATTGCCATTCAAAACAATACGATAGCCTTCCTTCCATTTGGAATAGTCGGCACGGAACCCGCTGGTGAAATTGAAATGGATTTGGCTGTACAAGCCGCGCTTCCACAAGTACTCGGCCCTGAGTCGCATAGCTGCATCAGCGCATTGGTGTAAATTTTTCTTGCCTATGGGCAAATCCACCACGGCAACATGCGCGTTTTGATTGTCTTTCAATTCGCCATTGTGCCTCAACACAGGACTGCCTGCAGGTTTGAGTGGCAATTTCCGCAAATATTCGGCAAATGAATTGGATGTGACCTTTGACCGTTCATAGCCCTCGGGAACAATTATAGCGGTGCTGATATTAGAACCTTCTGGGAATACTAAGGGAATTGGGTCTGAGTCCTCATCCATCGTATTTCCCTGCGAATTTGAATCGGAACTACAGTTTGAAAAAATGGGCAGCATACCCAACAACAAGAATACTGAAAATCGATAGCGATTTCTCATGGTAGAATTGGATTTCATTCAAATTTATGGATTGATCGGATTTAATGGGTGATTTTGCCAAATTTGCAATTGCATGGAGTTCCATAACATGAAAAGGAAACATTTATTGTTGATTGGCTTCTTCGCCACTTTGATGATTGCCACATCTTGCACAGGCGGGTTCAAATCCACCTACGTATGGACTCCTTCCTCTCAGCCTACACCACCTGCACCAGACTACGCCAATCCCGACCATTGGGCGGCCTTGCCCACCAAAAAAGACTTGGCTGACAGCGTGCCTACCCAATCGGGAGGATTCAACAACCAAGACCAAGCAGGCTTCGATATCTTTTTCATACACCCAACCTCCTACCTGCAACAAACCGAACTAAGTACGGGATGGAATGCCAACATGGACGATGCAGCCATCAACCGGAAAACAGACGAAGGAAGCATCAAGTACCAAGCCAGCGTGTTCAACCAAGCAGGGAAGATCTATGCACCCCGCTACCGACAAGCAAGCATCCGTGCATATTTCACATCCGACACAATCCAAAAAAAACGAGCTCTGGATCTAGCTTATCAAGATGTGAAAACGGCTTTCGATTATTATATGTCGAATTGGAATCATGGAAGACCCATTATCATTGCTTCGCATAGTCAAGGAACCACACACGCCATAAGGTTGCTCCAAGAATATTTCGACCATGACGATGCTGCCGCAGAGAAACTGGTTGCCGCTTATTTGGTTGGAATGCCGGTGTGGGATACTATGTTCGTGTATTTGCGCCCTTGCGGGGATGCCGATGATACGAGGTGTTACACCACTTGGCGTACCTATGCAAAAGGTTATTATCCGAAAAACTATGTCCGCCCCAATACAGAGGCTGTTTGTACAAATCCCCTCACCTGGAAAACCGATGACACCTATGCGCCCCGATCATCCAACCAGGGAAGCATATTGAAGAATTTCAACAAGGTTTATCCAAATGTTTGCGATGCACAGGTTGCGGATGGGGTGGTCCGTATTTCGCGTCCGCATTTTCCCGGCAGCATCCTCTACCGTCTTAAGAATTACCACATCGTAGACTACAACCTCTTTTACATGAGCATCCGTGAAAACAGTGTACTTCGTACCAGGATGTTCCGCGATGCCCGTTCCAAGGAGTGATCTTCAACTCAGGACCTTCGTATCCACTTGAACACTTCTATCCATAGTACTGAAGCGAACGCCACAGCGACGCCTAGCATCCAATAAAAAACATCTGGATTGGCAAAACCGAAAACTGCAGCAGCAGGCTTCCAGTACCAAACGAAAAAAAGCAATGCCAGCGTTATTGCTGCCATCAATGGTACCAGGAAGTTTCGGTAACGAATGGTCGTGAACACACTCTCGGTTTCGGATCTACCGGTGAAGGTGAGCAGTATATTGGATAAAACCAATCCGACAAATACCACGGTCCTTATTTCATGTTCCGCAAATCCGCTTGCCGTCATCAGGTAGATGGTGGTCAAGAGTCCTGCCGTAATAACAGCGCCCCGAAGAATACTGCCTCCCAGCTCCCGCCAAGTGAAAAGCGATTCAGCCTTTTTTCGAGGAGCCCGGTCCATCACATCCTGGCCAGCGGGTTCGTTTTCGAACACAATACTACAGGTTGGCCCCATGATCAGTTCCAGGAAAATAATGTGAACGGGAGAGAAGATATTGGCGAACTCCCACCCCAATAGTAATGGTAGCGTAACTACGGATATTAGCGGAATATGGATGGCGATGATATAACTGATGGCGCGTTTAAGATTGTTGTAGATGGTTCGGCCGAGCCGGATGGCTTTCACCATGGCTCCTAAGTCATCATCGAGTAACACCAAAGAGGATGCCTGGCGTGCAACTTCGCTTCCATGCTTGCCCATTGAAACTCCGATGTCGGCAGCCTTCAAAGCGGGCGCATCGTTCACGCCATCGCCAGTCATGGCTACAACGCCACCCATGCTCTTCAATATTTCAATGATTCGCAGTTTGGATTCCGGCATGATGCGTGCAAATACTGTTGTATCAGCCACCAGATGTTTGAGTTTTTCATCATCCATATGCATCACCTCATCGCCCGTTATGCACCGATCCGGGTTCTTTAATCCGATTTTCGATGCGATACTCATGGCAGTATGTGGGTGGTCGCCAGTAATCATTTTCACCTCAATACCCGAAGCATAAAATCCGGAAATGACATTTGGCATGTCGCGCTTGGGCGGATCGCTCAGCGAAACCAATCCCAACAAACGCAATGGTATTTCCTGTTGAACATCTGGAAGATTTTCGGCTGATGTTGTGCCCTCTGCCACTGCAAGCACCCGATGACCCATCAACGCAAAGCGCTCCATGATTGCATTGATGGTTCGATGTTCTTCAACACTCAATTTGCAAAGTGGCAATACGGCTTCAAGAGCTCCCTTGACGGCGATAATGTGATGGCCATCTGCCATCCGATGCACGTGCGTCATCATGGGCGGACGACCCGACAAGGGATATTCTTTGACCATGGATGATGCAGGCTCATTGCCATACCAAGCCCTATAACCGCTTATGATGGCCTTCTCCATGGGATCAAATGGGTTTTTCTCTGAGGCGAGCAAGGCCACATGCATCAGGTGTTGGTAGCGCTGCAAAGGTTGTCCATGCTCGACCGTCCATTGTATGGCATCATCATGTAGGTACATACCAGATACCTCCATCCTGTTTTCGGTGATGGTGCCGGTTTTATCGAGGCAGATGACTGAAGCTGCGCCCAAGGCTTCTACTGTTTGAGGGTGTCGGGCCAAGACTTGCTTGCGGGCCAAACGATAAGCGCCGAGAGCCATGAATGTAGCCAAGGCCACGGGTATCTCCTCAGGCAGCACCGCCATGGCCAAGGTGAGGCCGTGCATAAGGCTTTCAATCACATCGCGCGATTGCAAAAAATTCATCAGCCATACAAACAAGAATGCA
>JALRAP010000083.1 GCA_023262505.1 Bacteroidia bacterium | reverse complement strand
GAACATGGTTACTGGTGCCGCTCAGATGGACGGTGCTATCTTGGTTGTGGCCGCTACTGATGGTCCTATGCCACAGACCCGCGAGCACATCCTGCTTGCCCGTCAGGTTGGTGTACCAAAAATCGTTGTGTTCATGAACAAGGTTGACATGGTTGACGATCCAGAATTGTTGGATCTCGTTGAAATGGAAATCCGTGAGCTTTTGAGCTTCTACGAATTCGATGGCGACAACACTCCAATCATCCGTGGTTCCGCCCTTGGTGGTTTGAACAACGATGGCAAATGGGTACCAAAGATTCTTGAACTCATGGAAGCCGTTGACACATACATTCCAATTCCTCCACGTGATATCGATAAGCCTTTCCTTATGCCTGTTGAAGACGTGTTCTCAATCACTGGTCGCGGTACCGTTGCCACTGGTCGTATCGAGCGCGGCGTAATCAACTCTTCTGAGAACGTTGAGATTATCGGTATGCAGGATAAGAAAATGACATCTACCGTTACCGGTGTAGAGATGTTCCGTAAGATCCTTGACCGTGGTGAAGCTGGTGACAACGTAGGTTTGCTCCTTCGTGGTATTGAGAAAACCGATATCCGTCGTGGTATGGTAATCGCGAAGCCAGGATCCATCACTCCTCACACTGAATTCAAGGCTGAGATCTACGTTTTGAAGAAAGAAGAAGGTGGTCGTCACACTCCTTTCCACAACAAATACCGCCCACAATTCTATCTGCGCACAACTGACGTAACCGGAGAAATCCAGTTGCCAGAAGGTCGCGAGATGGTTATGCCCGGCGATAACGTTACCATTACCGTTAACTTGATTGTTCCTGTAGCTATGGACAAAGGTCTCCGTTTCGCTATCCGCGAAGGTGGCCGTACCGTTGGTGCAGGTCAGGTTATCGACATCATCAAGTAATCAGTCACTCCGGCAAACCACAGCCGATACTCTCGAGGAACACCTTGGGATGTCGGCTGCGGTTCGCTTCGGAAGTTGCCCCAAGAGCAGCCTCCCGAGCGTGATCCGGAACCGTTCAAAGCAGGGTACAAACCCTCTTGGTTCGGACTAATACGGGTGTAGCTCAATGGTAGAGTAGCGGTCTCCAAAACCGTTGGCTGGGAGTTCGAGTCTCTCCACCCGTGCTCCGTGGGCTCATCACTCACAAAACTGGTAACCAATACAAGTATCCCGGGAAATGAACAAAATCAAGGCATATATCAACGATTCGTACAACGAACTCGTAAACAAGGTATCCTGGCCAACCTGGAGTGAACTCCAGTCAAGCGCCATCGTGGTGTTGGTGGCTTCATTCATCATCGGATTGGTGGTGTTTGGAATGGATAGCCTGTTCCAACTTGTCATGAACCTCTTGTACTCCTCATTCTAATTCATTTAAGTCATGAGCGAGAAAAAGTGGTATGTGATCAGAGCCATCAGCGGCAAAGAGAAAAAGGTGAAGCAATACATCGAATCCGAAATTGCACGCCTGAAGCTCCAAGACGAAGTGTCGCAGGTGCTTATCCCTATGGAGAAAATTTACCAGGTTAAGGACGGTAAGAAAGTTAGTAAGGAACGTAGCTATTTCCCTGGCTACATCCTGATCGAAGCCAACTTAACGGGTGAGATACCACATATAATAGAAAACACAACCGGTGTTATCGGATTCCTCGGTTCCAAAGGTGAGCCACCCGCTCCTCTTAGGACATCCGAGGTGAATCGAATCCTAGGCAAGGTTGACGAATTGGCCGACTCCGAAGAAATCATCCACAACCCCTATGTGGTAGGTGAGTCGGTGAAGGTAACAGACGGTCCTTTCAATAGCTTCTCCGGAATCATTGAAGAGGTTAACGAAGAAAAGAAGAAACTCAAAGTAATGGTGAAAATCTTCGGACGTAAGACACCGCTTGAGCTCAGTTACATGCAAGTGGAAAAAGAGTGAAACCCTGTTTCCAAACCGCACCCGACTGTTGTCAGCTTCCAGTCATAGCTCGGGTGAAAAGGAGGAAACCCCTAAATAAAAAACAACATGGCTAAGGAAATAGCAGCCCTCATAAAACTGCAGGTTAAAGGCGGAGCCGCCAACCCTGCACCTCCAATCGGTCCAGCCCTGGGTGCCAAAGGCGTTAACATCATGGAATTCTGTAAGCGTTTCAACGCGCAGACCCAAGATCAGCCTGGCAAAGTGCTTCCGGTTATCATTACGGTTTATGCCGACAAGTCGTTCGACTTCATCATCAAAACCCCTCCTGTTGCAGTGCAATTATTGGAGGCCACCAAATTGAAATCAGGTTCTGCTGAGCCGAACCGTAAGAAGGTTGCCTCGGTTTCTTGGGCACAGGTGAAAACCATTGCCGAAGCCAAGATGCCCGACTTGAACTGCTTCACTGTTGAATCAGCCATGCGCATGGTTGCCGGTACGGCACGCAGCATGGGTATCACAGTTGAAGGCGAATTCCCAGCAAACTGATCTCTTCATCCACACCTATAAACGACGAAGAAAATGGCAAGACTCACTAAAAAACAGAAAGCTGTGGTATCTAAAGTAGATGCCAACAAGCAATATACCTTGATGGATGCTTCCAAATTGGTAAAGGAAGTTAACTACACCAAGTTCGACGCATCTGTGGATGTGGCGGTACGTTTGGGCGTAGATCCTCGCAAGGCCAACCAAATGGTCCGCGGTATCGTTACCCTGCCACATGGAACTGGTAAAACCGTAAAAGTGTTGGTGCTTTGCACTCCCGATAAGGAGAAGGAAGCTCGCGACGCTGGTGCCGATTATGTTGGTTTGGATGACTTCATTTCCAAGATTGAAGGCGGATGGATCGATATGGACGTAGTTATCACCATGCCTGCAGTTATGGCAAAGGTTGGTAAGCTAGGTAAGGTGCTCGGTCCACGTAACTTGATGCCAAACCCTAAAACCGGAACGGTAACCAACGATGTTGGCAAGGCTGTTCAAGAGGTGAAGGCCGGTAAGATCGACTTCAAAGTTGACAAGACCGGTATCATACACGCTTCTGTTGGAAAAGTGTCTTTTGATGCTCAAAAGATTTACGAAAACACCAACGAACTGTTGAACACTATCGCCAAGTTGAAGCCATCGGCAGCCAAAGGTGCTTACTTCAGGAGTATCTCCATGTCGAGCACAATGAGCCCTGGCATCAGCATCGACGCTAAAACCATTGCCGGTTAATTATTCACTAACATTCACATTCCTCTATAAAAATGACAAGGGAAGAAAAAAACCAGATCATCGACTCGTTGGTGGTTGATCTGAACAAATACGGAAACTTCTACATCGCCGATATCTCCGCTCTTACAGTTGAGAAGACCAACATGCTTCGTCGCGAGTGTTTCAAAAAGAACATTAAGATGTGCGTTGCCAAGAACACCTTGATCCGCAAGGCTCTCGATAAGTTGGAAGGCGACTACTCTGAAATGCACAGCGCACTCAAAGGAACTTCAGCCATCATGTATTGCGAAACAGGCAATGTGCCTGCCAAGGTGATCAAAGATTTCCGCAAAACCAGCGACAAGCCCGTTCTCAAAGGCGCATGGATTGATTCAGCCGTTTTCCTCGGCGACAACCAGCTTGAAGCTTTGGCTTCACTCAAGTCGAAGAATGAATTGATCGCCGACATCATCGCGTTGCTCCAATCTCCTGCGAAAAACGTCATCTCCGGTTTGCAAGGTGGTGGCCACAAACTCTCAGGCATTCTCAAAACCCTCGAATCAAGAGGATAAAAGAAACCAGCGGTCCGTTTCCAGTAGAGCTTCCACTGTCTGGATATCGGGTCGAACACATAAATTAAAACCCATAATCAATCAATTAGTAACTTAAAAACAATTAATAAAATGGCAGATTTGAATGCATTCGCAGAACAGTTGGTTAACCTGACTGTAAAAGAAGTTAATGAGCTTGCAAAGATCCTTAAGGATCAATACGGCATTGAGCCCGCAGCAGCAGCACCTGTAATGATGGCTGGTGGCGGAGCTGCTGGTGGTGGAGCCGCTGCTGAAGAGAAAACATCTTTCGATGTTATCTTGAAGTCAGGTGGAGCTAACAAACTCGCAGTTGTTAAGCTTGTGAAAGAACTTACCGGCCTCGGACTTAAAGAAGCCAAGGACCTCGTTGATGGAGCACCAAAGCCAGTTAAGGAAGGTGTTGCAAAAGACGAAGCCACCGCTCTTAAGTCACAACTCGAAGAAGCCGGCGCTGAGGTTGAAGTCAAGTAATAGGATCACCCTCTGACGTCAAAGTCCAGACCTCTGCATCCGCCTCGGCGGAAGCAGAGGTCTTTAATAGTTTGTAAACCGACGTGGTAACATGGGCGGTTTATCGTGTGTTGAATCAATTCATAATCCTTTAAAAACCTAGTCCCTTGGCCGCAATTCACAACTCACCCCTGAAGAACAGCGTTAAGAGGATCAATTTCTCCTCGAGTAAACAGGCTATCGAGTATCCTGACTTCCTTGAGATTCAGCTGAAGTCTTTCCAGGACTTCTTCCAGTTGGAAACCACATCAGACAACAGGCATAACGAAGGTCTGTTCAAGGTTTTCAGCGAGAACTTTCCGATCTCCGATTCCAGAAACAACTTCGTACTCGAATTCATCGACTATTTCGTAGATCCGCCCCGTTACTCCCTGGAGGAGTGTATCGAGCGCGGCTTGACTTACAGCGTGCCACTCAAGGCAAAGCTCAAACTTTATTGCACTGATCCCGATCACGAGGATTTCGAAACCATTATTCAGGATGTTTACCTCGGTACCATCCCTTACATGACTCCGAAAGGCACTTTTGTGATCAATGGTGCCGAGCGTGTAATCGTATCGCAGCTGCACCGTTCTCCTGGTGTGTTTTTCGGCCAAAGCCGCCACGCCAACGGAACAAAACTTTATTCTGCCCGTGTAATCCCGTTCAAAGGGTCTTGGATTGAATTCGCTACCGACATCAACAATGTGATGTACGCGTATATCGATCGTAAAAAGAAATTCCCTGTTACAACTCTGCTTCGTGCTATCGGATATCAAACCGACAAAGACATCCTGGAGATCTTCGGATTGGCAGATGAACTGAAAGTAAGCAAGGCTGCCCTAAAAAAGGTTGTCGGACGTAAGCTTGCCGCACGTGTTCTCAAGTCATGGGTTGAGGATTTCGTTGATGAGGATACCGGTGAGGTTGTTTCCATTGAGCGTAATGAGGTGATCCTCGAGCGTGAAACCGTTTTGGAAGACGACCATATCGATTTGATCGTTGACAGTGGCGTTAAAACCGTAATCCTTCACAAGGAAGATACGAACTCCGCCGACTACGCCATCATTTATAACACCTTGCAAAAAGACACCTCCAACTCTGAAAAGGAGGCTGTTGAACATATTTACTTCCAACTTCGTAACGCACAGCCACCCGATGAGGAGACCGCTCGCGGCATCATCGACAAACTGTTCTTCTCCGATAAGCGCTACGATCTCGGTGAAGTAGGACGTTACCGTATCAACCGTAAACTCGGTCTTGATACTGCGGAAGACGTAAAAGTGCTTACCAAGCAGGATATCATCTGTATCATCAAATACCTCATCCAGCTGATTAACTCCAAAGCTGATGTGGATGATATTGACCACTTGAGCAACCGCCGTGTACGTACGGTTGGAGAACAATTATACGCTCAGTTCGGTGTTGGTTTGGCACGTATGGCCCGTACTATCCGCGAGCGTATGAACGTTCGTGATAACGAGGTTTTCACCCCTGCGGATTTGATTAATGCAAAGACATTGTCTTCTGTTATCAATTCTTTCTTCGGTACCAACCAGCTCTCACAGTTCATGGATCAGACCAATCCACTTTCAGGACTTACACATAAGCGTCGTCTATCTGCGCTTGGATGAAAAACTCCCCTTCGGTTATTCCTTGAGAAACAGCCATAGGATGATCGTTACCCACCAATTTTATTTCT
Source organism: Bacteroidia bacterium (assembly GCA_023262505.1). Classification (GTDB taxonomy): domain Bacteria; phylum Bacteroidota; class Bacteroidia; order AKYH767-A; family OLB10; genus JALRAP01. The sequence goes on along the minus strand of JALRAP010000083.1, from coordinate 4 downwards.
CCGT
>JALRAP010000082.1 GCA_023262505.1 Bacteroidia bacterium | reverse complement strand
CCACGGCAATGTTGGCGGTGATACCCGATACGGTTAAACCAGTTGGTGTGGTACAGTTAATGGTACATGCCTGAGTGGCAAAAGTGATGGATGCGGAAAAGGCGCTAGTGACATTATTGCTGCAGATCGTTTGCACGGATACCTCATACGTGGTGCCGCAAAGCAGATTGGAGAGGTTGATGGAGTTGGTGGTTGCCGATGTGGTGAACCAAGCAGCTGCTCCCGCTGTGCGATAACGCACATTGTAACCACTTGCACCCGAAATGGCGCTCCAGCTGATCAATGCAGAATTGGTGGTGATGTTGGTGGCTGTGATCCCCGTTGGAGCGTTGCAAATATTGGTACAAGCCAGTGTGCTGAAGTTAACAGGCGAAGAGTATCCACTAGGAGTAGCTACACCATTTGGATTGATGCAATAGGCTTGCACTTGCCATTCATAGCTAGTGCCACATTGCAAATTGCCCAAAGTATATGGGATTTGTTGAACGGTAACTATGAGCCACGCAGTGGTACCAAGCGGACGGTATTGCACGGTATAATATTGCGAGGTCGTGTTTGCGGGTGTCCAATTCAAAATGGCCGAAGTAGTGCCAACATTGGTTACGGTAAGCGCAGTTGGCGGCAGACACGTGGTGGTTTGAGCCCATGAAAATGAACTTGAAACCACCAAGATCAAACAGATTGCTAAACGGTAAAGACTTTTCATAATGTAGCATTATATGTAGTAAAGATATGATACTACCATTTTGCCACCAAACAGACTCGAAACTTTCTAGAGTTCGAAAAAGTCCAATTTGTCAGATTTTCGGCCATTACGCAAAACCTCTGAAAAGTTTTCAACCTATTATGTTGACCATCAAATAATTAGATTCCCGCAAGTTTTTGGCCAATAAATTCAAATCACGTAATAATTGATTTTCAATAATTTACGGATTGTAAGATGGTGCCATACATTGCGTCATTGTCGATTTGATATAGAATAAATTTGTAGGCGAAAGGCATGATTATTTTGGGTAAACGATAAAAAAAGTTTGGTGAATGAACTTGAATGGCATATATTTGTTATGACAAAAGTCCAAACCACCTGTCCTGAAATAATAGTCACAAAAGAATTACACTAAAAAACGCTCATCATGGTTCAGTACAAGGTCGCTAGCACATTCCAAGAGGTCACCGAAGCTTGGTGTCTGGTATACAAGCAATACCTAGCCACTTCCTTAATCATGCCTAACGAATTGGCTGTCTTCACTTTCCCTGAATATATTAGCCCCAATTCGGCGGTTTTCATGGGCAAAATGATGGGTCACACCGTATCCACTGTTTCTGCGGTTTTGGATAGCCAGCGCGGTCTACCCTTGGATCATTACTACAAAAAGGAGCTCGACACCCTCCGAAACGATGGTAAAAAGCTGATAGAGATTGGTTTACTTGCCGATACCCGAGCCGCAGGCAACTTTAACAACATTACCGGCCTCATGGCAGGTATCGCCCGATTCGGGGTTTATAGCGACCATCACGATTTTGTGATTGGCGTACACCCCCGCCGAATGGCTTTCTTTAGTCAAGTGTTTGGCTTTACGCCCGTTGGCGACATCAAAGATTATGGTAAGCTGAAAACCGCACCCGTGGTTCTCCTACACGCCAACGGTCAAGCCCTTCAAGACGAGAAATTCCAACTGAACCGAGAAATATACAGCGACCCCAACCTGTTTGATTTCGAAAACCGCTACCTTTTCAACCCCGGAAAGTTTGTTGATCCGGTAGAATTCAGCGATTCGATTTCCAACTTCATTGAGAAAATATGGGGCAAGAATATTCCTCAGGCAGCCTGATTTCAATTTTCGGAAGCGAACGCTTTCGCGACGACGCCCATACATTATCCAAATACGCATCCAGCATCGGAGGAAATTCCTTGATGCCGTGTTGTGTTGTTTATCCGATTGATGAATCTGAAATAGTCGCTTTGATCAAACTGGCGAATACCGATTCTCTTCAACTCTTCACCATCGCAAGAGGACGGAATTTCGGATATGGCGAAGCACAAGGTACACATGCCGGTCAAGTCATCGTAGACCTTTCAAAGATGAACCGCATTGTTGAGGTGAATGAAACGCTAGCCTATGCAACCATTCAACCAGGCGTATCGCAACAGCACTTGTTTGAACACTTACAAAAATCCGATAGCCGACTCCAATTGGATGTTACAGGTGCCGGATTGGATGCATCCATAGTAGGCAACATCCTTGAAAGGGGTTTTGGGCATACCGATTACGGCGACCGTTTCGCTCGAGTGGTTCGCATGACTGGGGTGATGGCCGACGGCTCTGTTGTTAAAACAGGCTTCGGTGGTTTTGAAAATGCCAACGCAAAAAACACTTACAAATATGGCTTAGGTCCAATGCTCGATGGACTGTTGAGCCAATCCAACTTCGCCATCATAACAGAGATGACCATCGAGCTGATGCCAAAACCGGATAAGACGTGTATGTTCGTGGTGTCGGCAAAAGATGAATCCGCATTGCCGCTTCTGGTGGATGCCATACGCGAACTAAAACTGAGTGGCATAGTGAACAGCGCCGTCCACTTCGCAAACAAGGCGCGCGCCATCGGCGAAAAAGAAAACCGCATGGCTGGATTTTGGAACATGAGCGGTTCCATTTCCGGGCCAACCGACATGGTGATGGCCAAAAAGCGTATCGTTCGCTCCGCTCTCAAGAAAGCATATCCAAAAGCTTCCATCTGGTTTATTGATGAGTTCATGATGGGACTCGCCTCCTTTGTCAACCGTATTTTCAAAATCTCCCTGTATCAACCTTTGAAAGATGCATGGGATTTGCAAAAAGGCATACCTACCGACAATCCTTTGCGCATATTGCTTGCAGATGAATCGTTGGAAAGCGCAACCATACGAACAGGCGATTATCAAACCTGTTTTCTTTGGATCAATGCCGTTTGCGCAGCCGACGGATGTTCCGTTGAACAGCTGTATGAACTCACATCATCCTTATTCAAGGAGCATGGCTATGCATTCCCGGTAACATTCACGGCCATCAATCCTCGTTCGCTGATCATGATCACCAACATCAACTATCTGCGTAGCGAGGACTCCATTGCCAAAGCACATGCATTTTCAAAACGCTGCCACGAGGTTTTGATCCAAAACGGATACCTTCCTTACAGATCCGGGTCAGGCGCTTTTGAAGAAACACCCGAATATGCAACCGGCACTTCAGCGTTATTGAAAGGCATCAAGGGCTTGGTTGATCCAAACTACACGTTCGCCCCTGGCAAATACCGCATTTAGCGGTTTCGTTTTCATTACGATTTTCATAAAACCTTACATCCGTAACATATGGCGGCATAACTGACTATTGTCGCAACCCCGTACCCGTATTATTGGTGTATCACAACGGCTGTTCCGTTGTGCTAAACACCAAGCAAATGCCAAGAGTACACCTGTTTGAATTTGAAGACCAATCCTGGTTTCCCGATGTTTTCCGAAAAGGCATCACCGACTACCTGCAGTTTGCTGCCAACAAAATAGACTTATACAAGCCAGTGATTCCTGTGATCCGAAAAGGTCTTGAGAAAAGCGGCAGCACACGCATTGTGGATATCTGTTCTGGCGGAGGTGGAGGCATTTCCAAAGTATTCCAATACATGAAGTCGGAATACAACGACACCAAAGTGGTGCTTACCGACAAATACCCCAATCTGGTTGCATTCAAAAACCTAAGTGAACATTCTAACGGAGACATCGACTATGTTGCGAATCCGGTAGATGCGGTAGATGTCCCAAAAGATCTGGAAGGCTTCCGCACACAATTCGTTTCTTTCCACCATTTCCGTCCGGCACAAGCGAAACGCATTTTGGAAAATGCCGCACACAGCAACGCGGCCATCGGAATCTTTGAAGCCACCGAAAGATCTTTCACGAATTTCATCGCCATGTTGTTCACACCCATCGTGGTAATGTTGGCCGTGCCCTTCATCCGACCTTTCAGTTTAAGTCGTTTATTCTTTACGTATGTTATCCCTGCCATTCCGTTGTTCACCATGTGGGACGGATTGGTGTCGGTACTTCGCACTTACTCGGAAAAGGAGTTGCAGAAAATGACTGCGTCCATCCACGCACCCGGCTACACTTGGGAGATTGGAACCATCAAACACAAAGGTGCGCCACACATCATTTACCTTTTGGGTTATCCAGAAAAGGAAAACAAAGCGGCAGCGTAAAACCAATTATCATAAAAACAAACGGGGGACTCCAAATGGAATCCCCCGTTTTGCTTTAAACTCTACCTACAATTACTCGCGGGTAAGGATGAGCTTGTTGGTGTAAACATGGTCACCAGTGTTCACTTGGTAAACATAGATACCAGGAGCAAGGTTAGAACCATCAAGTTCGACTTTGTAAGACTTGTTAGCCTCAACAGCATCATTGAACAAGGTGGCAACTTTTACTCCGCTCAAAGTGTACACTTCAACAACTGCGTTTTCAACATCATTGGTCAAGCTGAACTCGATGTTTGCAGTGTTGCTGAATGGGTTCGGATACGCCTTAACAGACAAGTCGTAAGTCGAAACCATCTCACCATCGGTCTCACGTACTGTGGAAGTAGGAGCAACGTTGGAGAAGCTTACAAACATACGGCACTCATCAAACGCCTTGTTGATCGCATCAACTGCAGAGTTGATCAAACCAATTGAAGGAGCGTTTGCGGGCAACTGACCGGCAAGGGCAAGGTTTGCCAATGCATAGAGGTCAGAGATCTTGTTGTTAGCACCAAGGTAGTTAACTACAGCAGCAGGAATCAACATGGTTTGGTTGGTACCAGGAACCGGAGTTGCGGTTGGGTTCACACAACCTGATCCGCTTGATTTTGCAGTTGTCAAATACCTGCCGGTGATTCGCAGATTAGCAAGGCCAGATCCGGGGATACGCATGTTGAATCCAAGTGTCAGAGTCTGACCGATCAAGGTATTTCCAAACTCTCCATTGCTCTTGATAGCGATTCCAACTGGGTTAGAGAATGTAGCTACCCCGTTCAATGGAACACTTGGTCCACCTGCAGGGAGACGCAAGAAGATACGTCCGTAAACTGCATCGTTGTAGACGCAAGTCAAGGTGTTGTTGCCACCGCCGATAACCAATGGGTTGTTCAACAACATAGACTTGAGCAACTCTTTGGTCGACAAGCCAGAGCAGTTAGCTCCGCCGGCGTTACCATAGTAACCCTGGGTATAAGTACAGAAGCGGTCGGCGCTGCACTCGAATGTTACGGAGCAAGTGCTGGTGCAATTCACACCGTTCAAGCTGTTGGTAACAGTCAAAGTGAAGGTAGCAGGGCCATTTCCTGCTGTGTAAGTAACCGCAGCGGTGCTGGCACCTGAAGTGATAGCCCAACCGTTTCCGCTAACTGACCATGAGTAGCTAGTTGCATTGGCAGCAGCAGCAGAAAGGGTGTTGCCGGTAGAACCACACAATGGCAATACTGCAGGAGCAGTAAGGTTGCAAGTGGGGTTAGCCAATACAATCACATTGAAGGAACAAGATGTAGAGTTGCCACAAGCGTCAACTGCTGTGCATGTAACAGTAGTGGTTCCAACTGGGTAAGCAGCTTCCAGGCTCAAGCCATCGCCACGAACACAAGTAACAGGAACTACTCCGTCGCAATTGTCAGTAGCTGTAGAAACGAAGCTGATAGACCCTGCACCTGATGCACATACGGTAATGTCACCATTGCCGCCGTTGCAAGTAACCACTGGAGCAGTTGTATCAACTTTCCAAGAGATCGTGCGGCTTACAGATGAAGTGTTGCCACAAGCATCGGTAGATGTGAAGGTACGGGTCTGGGTGTTCTGGCATCCGTTTGCGGATACGGCACCGTCGTTTGCATTGACAGTCACGATGTCGCAGTTGTCAGAAGCGGTAGCAGTACCCAACGCAGCGTTGATTGCTGCAGCGGATGGGTTGCAACCTAGGTCAGAACCGTCAGCTACAGAACCGGTAGCGGTGATCACTGGAGCAGTCAAATCAACTTTCCAAGAGATCGTGCGGCTTACAGATGAAGTGTTGCCACATGCATCGGTAGATGTGAAGGTACGGGTCT
>JALRAP010000081.1 GCA_023262505.1 Bacteroidia bacterium | reverse complement strand
TCCGTATTCAATTTCTCTTCCTTGAAAGGCACTTCCAAGATCACGAACGGATTCATGAGGTTTCTATCTTCCAAGATTACCTTGGTAATTTCAAGCACCAGCAATGAACATGCGGAATCCTTGGTTCGATTGATATTTGACCAGCCTCAAATTGAAGTGGGAAAGATGTACCTCCTTCCAAAAACATACGAGGTAATCCCTGACCCTGAATTCAACACCAAAATGCGATACCTGTGTATTTCACCCTTAATCTTGATCAACCCAGACAAGGAACTGGAAAAGGCACAGGACCTGATTGACCCCACCTCACAACAATTCTCTGACATCCTCTACAATATCACATTGGATCGCATGGAACGTGCCGGATATCCTGAAGCACAACTCAACGAGTTCGCAGAGTTTGAGGCGCAACCTGACATGGAATACATCACCAAGATTAACGAAACTGGGAAAAAATATGCTCGATTTTATAAATCTGCGGCAGGCAATACCATGATGGGATTCCTCCTTCCATTTACATTGCATGCGCATCCGGAAGTACAGAAATTCATTTGGCAGGCAGGATTAGGTGTGCTGACCGATGAGGGATACGGAATGGTTGATCTAGTAAAAGCCTAAAAAATCACCAAGGGCAGGGAATGGTTACCTGCCCTTTTATTTTTCTAATTATTATGGGAATCAAAAAAGGCAATAATTCATTTTGGCTGATTATTGTGGCCGCTTTGGGCTATTTCGTCGACATTTACGATCTAGCACTTTTCAATGTGGTTAAGCGCGAGAGTCTCGAAAATATAAATGAGGTGATGGGACTCTCCTTGGATATTAAAAGAACCGGGATCTTCCTGTTCAATTGTCAAATGGCAGGAATGTTATGCGGCGGACTCATATGGGGAATTTGGGGAGACAAAAGAGGGCGTGTAAACGTTCTGTTTGGAAGCATTATTCTTTATTCTCTTGCAAACATTGCCAATGCATTCACATTTGACATAACGTCTTATGCAATTATCAGGTTCATAGCTGGAATTGGGTTAGCCGGCGAGTTGGGTGCTGGGATAACCTTGGTTTCTGAATCCATGCCGAAAGATAAACGAGGATATGGAACCATGGTAATCGTAACTTTTGGAGCATTGGGCGCAGTAGTGGCCGGACTTGTAGGAACCGAGGGACATCTTGTTGCTGATTTTCTCACCAAAATTACCGGAACCCCTTTCGCCAACTGGCAGGTGGTATATTTGATTGGCGGTGTTATGGGACTTGCTTTGTTGGCTTTGCGAGTTGGCGCATATGAATCAGGGATGTTCAATAACATGGCATCACGTGAAGACATCAGCAAAGGCGACTTCATCAAATTGGTGAAAAACAAAAGTACCAGAATGAAATACCTATACTGCATTCTGATTGGATTACCAGTTTGGTACCTAGTAGGAGTGCTCATTGCACTTTCGCAAGACGTATTCGCATCAGAATTAGGCATTGAAGGTGTTGTAAACGGCAAAGTTGTGATGTATTGCTATATTGGACTTTCTGTAGGAGACCTTTTATCCGGCATCATCAGCCAAATTCTTAAAAGCCGCAAAAAGGTAGTATATATCTATCTTGGAATGACATTGGCATTATTGCTTTACTACATTTTCGGTGCTTATGGCATAACACGAAACGAATACTATTTCCTTTGCTTCCTTCTGGGATTTGCAACAGGCTATTGGGCGATTTTTGTAACCATTGCAGCAGAACAATTCGGCACAAATATTCGATCAACAGTAACCAACACGGTTCCGAATTTCGTTAGAGGTTCCGTTGTTCCCATCACCACCGGATTCACCGCACTATTGTCATATACAAGTTCACTGAACAGTGCATTGATTGTAGGATTGATTTGCATAGGATTGGCTTTCTGGGGAATCAGCCAACTGAAAGAATCGTTTTCTGAGGATTTAGACTATTTCGAATCCATGTGATGAATCAAAGCAAAAAGACGATCGTCTTAGGTGCAAACCCTAATCCCGAACGATATTCACACAAGGCTATTGTTGCATTGCGAAGCAAAGGCCATGATGTAATTGGAGTTGGGAAACGGAAAGGTGCTGTAGCAGATATCGAGATAGAGGATGGCAAGCTCTTATACGACAACATTCACACCATTACGATATACTTAAACGCCTCCAACCAAAAGGCTTGGTATGACTTCATCCTTTCCACCAATCCTAAACGGATCATATTGAATCCAGGAGCCGAAAATTCAGAACTAGAAACAATGGCTCGCGACAAAGGGATTGAAGTAATGGAAGCCTGCACACTAGTGCTACTGGCAACTGGCAACTATTGAAACGAACTCTTGGGGATAAGAATGGTTACTGTAGCGCCCTTCATTGGTTTTGAATCCATAGAGATGGAAAAACCATGGAAGTCGGAAATTGTTTTCACAATAGGAAGCCCCAAACCGTAGCCCTGGTCGTCTGACGGATTAAACCTTTTGAAGCGATCGAAAATATTGTTGATCTGCGAACCGTCCATTCCTATTCCAGAATCCTGAATTTGCAACCTATATCCATCGGGAACACGTTCTCCTCGTATGAAAATATTACCTCCGATATTATTGTAGCGTATAGCATTATTGACCAGATTGAAAATCATATTGAAAAGCAAGGAACGGTTAACTGGTGTAACAGGAGCAACAGGCTCCATACTTTTCACCAGCACTATTTGCTTTTCCTGGATCAAATCCTCCAGTTCATCGCATACATCTTCAATCAAGGTATCCAAATCAGCTGAGTCCTGTTTCAGGAACTGATCATTTTCTATTTTGGATATCATGAGCAAAGCCTTTATGATTTTGCTGAGTCGCTTCAACGTTTTGAGGGATTCCATCACCTTGTCTTCGGCCTGTTCTGAGAGCTCATGTTCTACAAGCATATTCTCAAAACGGTTCTGCAATATGGAAATAGGCGTTAGAAGTTCATGTGCAACATTTGCTATGAACTCCTTTTCAATCAGAAACGCATCCCTGGTTTTGCGCATCAACTCGTTGATGCTGTCATCCAAATAACGAAACTCATGAGTTGAGGTTTTCACGGGTTGGAAAACATACATGGAAGGGTTCTTGGGCAAGCGAAGCTTTTGCTTAACAATCCGATTGAAGGGACGCAACATCAACCGAGCAAATCCGATATCAATGAAAATAGAAACAACGATAAAAAGGATCATCAATGTTAAACTGAACTGGACAACAGCCTTGTTCAATTGCTCAATAGTACCCAGCCCTTCCCCTATCCTCAGCATATATTGCTGGTTATCGTAAACGAAGGCTTGCTTGACAACGCGATGGTTTAGTTTTTCGTTTTCGACCAACACCTGCTCGTTGGAAATTTGGGTTTCCGGAGGGGGCATGTCGTTGCGCAGCGGTGTAATAGAAACAAACTCCTCTTTGAAGATATTATAGCTTTCAAAAGAACAATCTTGCTCCAATATTATTTCATTAATGCCACCCCTAGAAATGATCTTCATGATACGATCGGTTCGGGCCACCAACCGTTTATCTATGTGATCATAAACAACCTGTTCCGTAAGAATCGGCAACAAAATTCCGAATGCAGCGAAAATTATCCCTTTGGAAAGGGCATTGTAAATGGCAAGTTTTACCTGGAGCTTCATGTTACAGGTTCAAACGATATCCAATTCCACGAACAGTCTCCAACCAGTCGATATTACCGTGAGCGCTCAGTTTCTTGCGCAGGTTTTTTATATGCACGTCAATGAAGTTGGAATCGTAGTCGTCTTCCATTGTATCTCCCCAGATATGCTCTGTAAGTTGCATTCGGGTAAGGACACGGTTTCTATTAAGGGCCAAATAATGCAACAAATCGAATTCCTTTTTGGTTAGCGTAACCTCATTTGCTGAATAACGCACGGTCCTACTATTCAAATCCATCACAAATCCACCGATATCAACCGTGTTAGAAGTAAGACCGTGCTTTCTTCTCATGATAGCTTGCATACGGGCATTCAGCTCTGGCAAAGAAAATGGTTTTGCCAAATAATCGTCGGCACCGAGCTCCAAACCATGAATTTTATCGTCGGTTTCGCTTCGTGCTGTAAGTATGATGAAGGCGGCATCACATCCACCTTCGCGTGCTTCCTTCAAAAGGTCGAATCCATTGTAGTCCGGCAAACCGATATCCAACAGGATGAAGTCATAATTATTAATGTAAATTTTCTCGGAGGCCGATTTGCCATTGAATGCCACATCCACATTAAAACCTTGTGAAGCAAGGAAAGACTCAACCTCGTGAGAAAGGGCTCTTTCATCTTCTACCAATAATACATTCATTTGAATAATGTTAAACCGTGTTAGTTTAATACCTGGTCAATCGATTTTAGTATTCGCTCGCAGGCAGTCATTATTTCGCTATCATTTATAACCAACGGGGGAGCAAGTCGAAGCTTATGCGGTGCAAAGAGAAACCAATCAGTAAGAACGCCGTTTTCAATACATGCCTGGATAACGTCTTTGGCAAACTGTTCAGATGAGAAGGTCAGACCCATCATCAATCCCTTCCCGGTGATGGATAAGATGGCAGGGTGTACCAGCAAACGCCTGAAAAGGTTGGCTTTTCTTTTTATCTCATCCTTTCCTATCGCACTCAAAACATCTAAAGAGGCCTTGGCAGCGGCACAGCAAACCGGGTGGCCGCCAAAAGTTGTGATGTGTCCTAAAACCGGGTTCTCAGCTAGGCTGGACATGATGTTCCTAGAGGCAACAAATGCACCCATGGGCATGCCGCCACCAATGGACTTTCCTAAAACAAGTATGTCGGGGTTTATATTGTAATCCATAAAAGCCATGAATGGTCCTGTGCGATGAAATCCTGATTGAATCTCATCTACAACGAGCAAGGCGCCTGTTAGTTTACACCTTTCTTGCACTTGAGTTATGAAACTAGCGGCCGCCTCTTCGGCACCAACCTCCCCCCTCACCAACTCGATAACAACGCAGGCGGTTTTGTTGGTGATGAGTGCCAATTGTTCGACATTATCAAAATCCAAATGATATACACCTGGTAAGAGCGGGCGGAAGGAATTTCTGAAGTATTCGGAGCCCATAATACTCAAAGCACCATGAGTACTTCCATGGTATGCATTATTGAAAGCCACTATCTCGGGACGTCCGGTAAATCTTTTGGCAAGTTTAATAGCACCTTCAATAGCTTCTGAACCTGAATTTACGAAGTAGCAATTGTCTAGGTAATTCGGAAGCTTGTCTAGCAATGCGCGTGCGAAAGCAACTTGCGGACTGAGCACCATTTCCCCGTATACCATGATGTGCATGTATTTGGAAACCTGGTTTTGAATGGCTTCGATCACATGTGGATGCGAATGGCCCACACTACTCACCGATATTCCTGAAATGAGGTCGATCCATTGATTCCCACCAGGACCATTCAAATAAACCCCATGTGCCGATTCAACCTCCATCAACAAGGGTGCATGGCTGGTTTGGGCCAAATTGGCCAAAAAGAGTTGACGATTCGTAATGGCCCCCATAGGTGTCTATTCTACAAATTTAGGAAACCTAAACCAAGAGGCACAAAAAAAGGGGATTGATCCCCTTTTGTAATCAATATTTAGGATGGTTATGGCCTTTTGCCTCCATGTCCTTTGGAGCCAGGACCTTTCCCATCCCTTTCCTTTAATTTTTCCAACAACTCCTGCCTGAAATCGTCTTCTACACGGGGCAACTTAGCCAGTTTTTTCATGGGAAGCACCTTCTTCAGTTGGGGCTGATATTTCTTCAAAATATCAAGCTCAGCCTGACGGAATTGCAAATCGCTGTCGAAAATCTTTTCATATTCCTTGTCGGTTAGGCTATCTGATTCACTTTTCAAATTCTTCAAATCGGAACGTCGTTTTTCCCTTAGACCATGAAGCTCATCAGTCATTTGATTGTAAACGGGCCAGAAAACCTTAGCCTCTTCTGGTGTCAGGTCCAATCGCTGTGTAATAAAGGCCACTTTCATGGATTCCAATTTTTGCCTTTTCTCCTTTGAAATTCCATCGCGATGAGGTGGTTGTGCAAAAGATGTAAAAGCCGCAAGGGCAAAGGCAATGATAAGCATGCTGTTTTTCATAGTTCTTCATTTATGTGGTTAATGTCAACTTCTTGCTCCATGAGGTATGTTTCATAGATTTTATCAGTCTGACTTTCGTCCGACTGATCGTCTATTTGGTCAGATATGAGCTGTTGAGCCAACTCTTCATGGCTTGCACCTTCAAGTACCAGGAAGTGCGCCAAATCCTCAACACTGGGCTCATTAGTGGTGTGGTTTTTTTGAACTTGCTGATAAATCAAAGCTGAAGATAGAGCCAACGCAGAAAGCACGGCGACAATTGAAATCCTATTGAATCTAAACTTGGAATTATCAATATTTTTCCGGTTCGTACCAGATATTATTTGATCAGGGAAATCATCGAAGAATCCGTCGGGAACTTTGAAGGTCTCATTGGATGGCTTCGGCTT
>JALRAP010000080.1 GCA_023262505.1 Bacteroidia bacterium | reverse complement strand
CTTCTGTTGCTGAAGAATTTCTGGAGCGACCAATCCACATTATAGGTTTTCTCGGGCCCTAAATCTTTGTTGGGAATTATCAGGACACCTGGTTGTGATTCGAATACCTTGCTCAAGTCATCGATATTTGGCACACGAAATCCAGTTGAAAACAACAAGCTGTGTTTGATTGTGGCTTGTGGCCTATGCACCAAACCGAAGCTAGCCGACCAAACGAAGTTGGATTGATCCGCTTCCTGATACGGAAAAGGATAATAGGTTGTGTCGGTAAACTCGGCGTGCAGTTTGGAGTGTCCCAAGCGCAATCCATCCACCAACTCCAAGCGATCAGACACATACCAGGTATGAGACCAGAACGCGGCGCCTTGAGCCATGTAATTATCGCCTCCAGGATAACGCGTACTGATGGGCGACTCGGTTAGCGTCACAATGTTGGTTTGAGTTGCTGTCGATTTCAGTTGATCGTATTGCATATCAAATCCGTAGTTCATCACACTTTTGCCGTTTACGCTCTGCATGGAAAGATTCAACGCCGTCACGTCCACATTTTCAACCCGCGCTTGGCGGTTGTTGTCACGGAACTTTCGGGTGTACCTGCTTTCTTCTATCCATTGCTTGCTGACGATCAAATGTGTTTTCGAGATTTTTGATTCTGGCCGTTCTATTTTCAAGTCATACGCAGCCATCAATCGATATTGGGGCCCGTAATACCATTCGGAAAATTTCAAACCTGAACCAGACGGATCGGTTAGGCGATCGTATCGGGGAACATCCGAAGTGTTCGAATATTGTAAGTTCAATCCATGAGTTAGGTGGTCATTGGATTTGAAAGCGAAGCGCTGTACCAGGTCATATTGCTTGTAAGCGCTTCCTATTTGCAACTCAGGCTTGCTGTTTGATACTAATGAATCGACGCCATTGATTCTTTGAATGTACTTTTCCCTGAATCCATACAACGTATCATAAAAGAAGTTCTGTTGTTTGCCTCCCCGCACATCATCGAAATCAGACCACGTGAATGAAGTATATGTAGCGAATTTTTTGAAGCTTGAGCGCAATTGCACATTGCCGGTAAGCTCATTGTTGGCACTGGAGTATCGCGTCATCACACTTCCGGAAAAAGGATTTCCGCCTGATTGAAATTTAGGCTGCTTGGTAAACATACAGACCACGCCACCCAGCGCATCACTTCCATACATGGTTGAAGATGGTCCAAATAAGACTTCGATGCGCTCTAGCGATTGATTGTCGGTAGTGATTATGTTTTGTAAGTGCCCCGCACGGTAAATAAGATTGTTCATCCTCACACCATCAATCACCATTGCGATGCGGCTAGCTTCGAAGCCTCTCAACACAATGCTACCGCCACCCGCCTGGCTCTTCTGTACATGTATCCCTACCTGACTGGATAACAAATCGGCGGTGGTTTGCGCTTGCGCAGATGCAATACGTGTGGAGTCGATCACGCGCACTTGCTGTGCCACCGTTGTGGCAGATTGTTCGAACCTGGTTGCCGATATAACGGTTTCCTGAAGCGTATATCCGCGAGGTATGGTGTCGATGTTATTGATAGGGTTTTGTGCCCATAGTTGAGTTGATGGCCATAGGAAAGCCAAAGAAATGATGAAGATATTCCTCATGATTTTCGATTGTTTGGTAAATAATTTCAAAATCCATGATATCGCTGCGGATGGTCATGGAACCCAAAAAAACAAATCAGGCTTCAGGAGGCGGTGTGGTCGCGGCAGGATTGAATGATGAATATCTTATTTGAAAATAATAGACGTATTGGATTGGGCCTTGCTGGAAAAAATGAATGTCGTAAAATGTTGGCATCACGAATTTGAAAAACCTGATTCCATCAACATGTTTCTGATGTCCTTTTGATTCGGCCCCGAATGATTTGCAAAAGGCGAGCACCCCCGCTTCAAAATGATCCTTTACCGCCTGCACATGGACCTGTCCGTTGCTACGGGTTATCCTTTGGATATCATAAAAATGACCTTGGTGCAGGATCTCATCATCTCCGATGGATATACGGTTGTAATGCGATTCCGAGAAAACGAGGGCTAGGCTCGGTTGGTCTTTCGAAATAAAGTGCTCATGAAATTGTCGAAATCCCAAAAACGATTTTGCCAGAAAAAACCATCCTCCCGACTGCATGACTAAGGCCATGCATAGGAACACGGAAGCGGCAACAGATGATTTTCGCGAAATTGTCACACCCAAATGTAGTCAATACATCCTATCTCCTATCTTCGTGATACAATTGAAAATCAGGATATGCGTATAGCCGTAGTGGGAGCTACCGGAATGGTTGGCTCTGTGATGCTCAAGGTTTTGGAGGAAAGAGCCTTCCCTGTAACGGATTTGATTCCGGTTGCAACGGAAAAGTCGGTTGGTAAGAAGGTGCTTTTCAAAGGGCAGGAGTTTCCAATACTGGGCATGCAGGAAGCCATAGACCGTAAACCTACCATTGCACTTTTTTCGGCAGGAGGCAATACCTCATTGGAATGGGCCCCCAGGTTTGCAGAAGCCGGCACGGTGGTCATCGATAACTCATCTGCATGGCGGATGGATCCTGACAAGAAACTGGTGGTTCCGGAAATCAATGGCGACATAATTGGTAAGGAGGATCGAATCATTGCCAACCCGAATTGCTCCACCATTCAAATGGTGATGGCTCTAGCGCCCCTGCACAAGCAATACCATATTCAACGCATCGTGGTGTCGACCTACCAATCGGTTACCGGTACAGGTGTTAAAGCGTTGCAGCAGCTCGAAGATGAAACCGCAGGTAAGGCCGCCGACATGGTTTACAAATATCCCATCCATCGGAATGTGATACCGCAGTGCGATGTTTTCCTCGACAACGGATACACCAAGGAGGAAATGAAATTGGTGCATGAAACCCGTAAGATCCTTCGCTGCGACTCCATCCAGGTAACTGCTACCGCTGTTCGTGTTCCGGTAAAAGGCGGACATTCCGAATCGGTGAATGTGCAATTTGAAAAGCCGTTTGAATTGGAAGCCGTATTCAACACCTTGCGAAACACTTCCGGCGTAGTTGTGCTCGACGACCCGAATGCGTTTACATATCCGATGCCATTGTATGCCGAAGGCAGAGACGAGGTGTTTGTCGGACGCATCCGCAGGGATGAAAGCATCAGCAATGCCCTCAACTTATGGGTTGTGTCCGACAACCTGCGCAAGGGAGCAGCCACTAACGCGGTGCAGATAGCAGAGATGGTTGCTAAAATGTGACCTTGGAAGAAAAAACGCTGGCAAATACCGTTTGTCAATATTCGCGGACCAAAACTTCTGCGGGAATTCCCAATGCACGGTTCAGCTTACGGATCATGTCTAGATTCAACTTCCTTTTACGATTCAGTATTTCACTTACGCGGCTTTTAAGGCCGATGACATTGCACAAATCCTTTTGTGTAAACCCAAGCTGCTCCATCCTGAACTTTATTGCCTCAATGGGGTCGGGCGCTACTATTGCATACCTTTCCTTTTCATAGGCTTCAACGAGTAAGGATAGCAATTCCAATTCGTCACCCAACCTGGTGTTCTTCCTGGCATCAAAGATCTGTTCCAATCTTACGAGCGCGCGCTTGTACTGCCTTTCTGTTTTTATGACTTTCCAATTCATCTGATTAGATTTTGGTGGCATCAATCTTATCGTATTGTGCATGGGTCCCGATAAACCGCACCCATACAATTCCAAACTCATAATTTATCTTCACCACGATTCGATACCTGTTCCCTTTGATATTGAACACAACCCTGTTATCCGCTAAGAAACTCGCAGTCACATATTCCGTTCGCACGTCCGCAGGGCTCCTCCAAACGGCCCGATCTACTTCCCGGTGCCATGACTTTATTTGTTGCTCTGCGTCCTTGTGTTTCAACCAAAACTCCCTGAGTGTTTTCTTTGCAATAACCCTCATTACGACAAATATAAAAAAAAGTTCCACATTTGGGAACTTTTGATCCAAGAAAAAATTATATCAACCGTGAAAAACGAATCCGTTAAATCAGGTTCGATGCAAATATCGAAAAGTAATCTGCAAGCAAAGGAAACTTAAACGTTTAAAGTACAAATGACAATTGACATGTGAAAATTGTCCAACCTACCTCTTCGAGCTAAGCGGATTGGCCAGTCCTGCATACGATTTCAGATCCATCTTGATGGATCCTACCAAGATCTCCGCTTGGGCCCTTACCACAATACGATTCACATCGTCGGTAACCCACACGGTCATGTCTTCCTCCTCCTTGAAAACGCGTCCTTGCAAAAGCATCGGTCTGAACTTGATGCACCTGAATGTGCCCAACTTGGTTTTGATATCCTCTTTTCCGATGTACTTAATGTTCATTGGGAAAACCTCGTCATCCAAGTACGCTTTCATCGGAAACACCTGACCAATTGATGCATTTGAAAAATCTATGGTGCGGGCATAATAAAACGCAGACACCAAATCTTGTACATTCTGTGGAACAGGAATGGTAGTGGAATTGCTTTTAGCCGTCAGGTTATAGTGATCGAAATAAACATCCTGGCTTTTCTTATACCCTCCTTCTTCAATCCGACGGATGAATATCCAAGGTATGAGTGCTTCCGTATCGATATAACTTTCATATCGGTCACGGACCTTGAAAAACCAATCGAAGGCGCCCAAGGTCTTTCCCGTTCCTAACACATGGTAAGTCAAACGGTCTTTTACTTTATAAGTTGTGGACTTCACTTGGAGCCTAGCCTCACCTGCATCAATCAATCCATAGTGGATGCGGTAATCCAAGGTTTCACCAGGCTTGAATGCGTTGTTTGTTACGGAACGCAACGTGGTTTGAGCGACCGCATCCATGCCAATGGAAAGGGTAGCCAGCATACATGTCAAAATCAAACGCATTGCCATAACCTGAATTTAAAGTCCTAACTGCAAACTGCGTTCCAAAAATCGGAAAGTACTATTGCTGCTCATCCTGAGCCTGGTCAGAACCTTCGTTTTCAGGCTCCTGGGTATCGTCTTGGATGCCCCTGTCAAAGGAAACTTCAGGCTCTTGCATGGCTTCGCCTTCCTCCCCAGGTGCCAAATCTACCGGTATCTCTTCCATCATTTCCAAAGGTGTGCCAATCTCGCTCATAGCACCTGGTTGGATGTCTTTCAGCTTAGGCAAATCCTTTACCGAGCGTAATCCGAAATGATCCATGAAGTTCTTGCTGGTGGAATATAGGATCGGTTTGCCTGGGCCATCACTCTTTCCTGATATCACAATCAAGTCTTTTTCCAAAAGCTTTTGGATGGAGTAATCGCAACTCACACCCCTGATCTGTTCCAATTCGGGCTTGGTGATCGGTTGCTTATAAGCGATGATGGCCAATGTCTCCAAGGCAGCTGTCGATAAACGCTTCTTCTCCTTGAGCTGCAGCATGACATGAATGGCAGGATGGAAATCCTTTTTGCTAAGGAACTCATATCCTCCAGCGATTTCATTCAACTCGAATGAAAAATCTTCGGACACATACTTTTCCTTGATGCGCCCAATGGCATCCGTGATGTCTTCGCGTGTTAGTTCCCAACCATGAGCAGCCTTTAGACTTGCTATGAGCTCGTCGGCGGAGACGGCAGCCTCGCTGGCGAAAATGAGGGCTTCAACGTTCTGGTCTAGCTGTCGCATGATAAAACAGGTATCTCTATTGAAATGAATTATAAAACTACATTAACGATTCGTCCTGGAACCACAATCACTTTCTTAGGCGGTGTGCCGTCAAGCCATTTGGCCATTTCTGCAGATGCCAAGACCGTGCTTTCCACTTCGGCAACGCTCATGGCCTTGGGAAGCGTGATTTTGAAACGCGTTTTTCCGTTTACAGATATCGGGTATTCGAAATCATCTTCGATCAAATGGCGTTCATCGTATGCTGGGTAAGTGGTCGTGGAAATACTGGAATTATTCCCCATACGGCTCCATAACTCCTCGGCTATATGTGGTGCGAAGGGTGATATGAGTATCGTAAGCGGCTCTAATATGGAACGCTTGCGGCATTTCAGATCGGTGAGCTCGTTCACGCAAATCATAAATGTACTTACGGATGTGTTGAAAGAGAATCGCTCCATATCATCCGTGACTTTCTTGATGGCCTTGTGCAAAGCCTTCAGCTCTTCTTTGGTTGGTGCCTCATCCGTTACCTCAAACTTCCCGTCACACACAAACAAACGCCAGAACTTGCGCAAGAAGTTGCTAACACCGGTAATGCCATTGGTGTTCCAAGGTTTGCTCTGCTCAATAGGGCCTAGGAACATCTCATACATGCGCAAACAGTCGGCACCGTATTGGTCGATGATGGCATCGGGACTGACCACGTTCCACTTCGACTTCGACATTTTCTCAACCTCATGTCCGCATATGTATTTGCCGTCTTCGAGTATGAACTCGGCATTCGCATATTCTTCTCGCCAACTTCTAAACGCATCTGTATCCAATGCGTTGTTGTGTACAATGTTCACAT
>JALRAP010000007.1 GCA_023262505.1 Bacteroidia bacterium | reverse complement strand
GTTTTGGGTTTTGGCGAGCTTTATTGGTGATGATACGTGTGACTTTATTATCGTGCCCCAAACGCTTGCCCAATTCTTCTTCATAAGCCTCCCAATTGGTAATTTCTTGTCGGGCAACACCTGAAGCAATTGCAGCCTTGGCTACTGCTGGAGCAACTGTGGTTATCAATCGTGGATCCAAAGGTTTTGGAATGATGTATTCACGACCGAATTGGATGTTGGTTTTATTATAAGCCAAGTTCACGATTTCAGGAACGGGCTCTTTGGCCAATTCAGCAATGGCCCTAACGGCAGCCAACTTCATTTCTTCATTAATTTGCTTGGCCCTGACGTCCAAAGCCCCTCTGAAAATGAAAGGGAATCCGATAACATTGTTAACTTGGTTGGGGTAGTCGGATCTGCCTGTGGCAAGGATGATGTCGTTCCTTGAAGCATGTGCGGCCTCGTAGGTGATTTCAGGATCCGGATTGGCCATGGCAAAAACAATCGGGTTCGCTGCCATTGATTGCAAGTGTGAAGCTTTGAGGATATTGCCTTTGGATAATCCGATGAAAACATCCGCGTCCTTCATGGCCTCTTCCAAAGTTTTGAAGTCTCTCTTGGTGGCAAAGAGTGATTTCTGAGCATCAAGGCAATCCCTGTCAGCACGAATCACACCGCTACTGTCGAGCATTACGATGTTTTCGACTAGGGCACCGAGTGAAACAAATAGTTTGGTACAAGAGATGGCCGATGCCCCGGCACCGTTGACAACTATCCGAACCTTGGAGATTTCTTTTTCTGCTATTTCCAGGGCGTTTAACAACGCGGCTCCGGAAATGATGGCTGTGCCATGCTGGTCATCGTGCATGATGGGGATCGAAAGTTCCTCCTTCAGCCTGCGTTCAATTTCGAAACATTCAGGGGCTTTGATGTCTTCAAGATTGATGCCACCGAAAGTCGGTGCAATGGCTTTTACTGTTTCAACAAAGCCATCCACATCGCTGCGGTCCACCTCAATATCAAATACGTCTATGTCAGCGAAAATCTTAAAGAGCAACCCTTTACCCTCCATAACGGGTTTGGAGGCGTTCGGGCCAATGTTTCCTAATCCCAAAACGGCAGTGCCATTTGAAATAACAGCCACTAGATTGCCTTTGGCGGTATATTTATAAACGTCGTCTTCATTTTCACTGATGCGTAAACAAGGCTCCGCGACACCGGGTGAATATGCAAGTGAAAGATCCCTTTGTGAAGAATATGGTTTGGTAGGAACCACTTCAATTTTGCCAGGTCTTCCTTGGGCATGATAATCTAGGGCGTCCTGTTTTTTGTTCATGATTTTTTGGAAAATTCAGGGCATAAGCATTTAGCCCCTGAGAGGTTCGTTGTTGAATGTTAGAGGTGATGCCTTAGTTGGCAGTAACGGTGAGTTTGCCGGTGAGCGTGCTCTTTCCGTTGATGTAAAGTGAATAAAAATAAAGGCCCGCATGAAGGTCGGAAACGTTGACCTTGATACTAGAGCGGGTGTTTTCGGCTATAGGTAAATCCTTGACCTCAGAACCCAACATGTTGAACAGTTTCAATCTGGCTTTGGTCCCACGCATAACATTCACAAAAAATGATGCTGTCTCAGAGGATGGATTAGGGAATGGCTTTGAAATGTAGTTGCGGTTGTTTGTTAACTCCGATATGCCCGTCGTGGCGTCGAAAACGAAATTTACACATGAAGAATCTGAAGGGTTGTTCGCATCATAAAAGCAAAAGGTGTTGTAAGAAACTCCCGAAATGGCATTTGTTTCCACATCTGCTTGGAACAGATTGATGTTGCCACCGGCAGGTATGGTGATGAAGTCAGGGGAAACACTGATGTTCGGCGGATAGCACTGAAACCAACAGAAATACCCAACATGGCCAGGGTAAAGGTTGTTTACGGTTCTCGTTACGGCAACATCTTTGGCCGAACTGCTATTATTGGTTACTGTGGCATGGCCCTGAAGCATAAAGGCTGGATCACCGTTCACATATACATTACTGATGCTGAAACTATTTTGAGCTAAAGATGAAATTGCCCCAAAGGCCAACAACATCAAGGTTGAGCATATCTTCTTCATAATCAATTTTTTGCTATTATTTTCAACTAAATACAATCGTAAAGGTATGGATTTAGACAGTTAAAAATCAGACTTTAATCATCATCATCGGAATTTTACAATTGATCTAATCCGACTTATTATTGTAAGGGATTGAAAACCAATTTTTTTATGAATGCATCCGGCTCATCCAAAAAATAACCATGGAATTGTGCAAAAACAATACACGAAGTATGAAGCATTTATTAAGTTTGTAGGCTGTTTTGTTAACTTAAAAATCAAAATCCCTTCTTAACAATTCTAAAAGCATATTATTCATAAACCAATTCCTCAAAATCTCATGAAAAAACTGATTACTCTCTCGGCAATGGCATTGGCCTCATTCAGTGCATTTGCTCAGCTCCCAGTGAGCCAAACCCCTACAAACAAGAATGCAATTCTTGAAGAGTTCACAGGAATTCATTGTACTTATTGCCCCGACGGACACCGAATCGCCGCTCTTATCACTGCTGCGAATCCTAACCGTGCTTTCGCTGTGAACATCCACACTGGTGGTTATGCAACTCCTAGCGCTGGAGAGCCAGATTTGCGCACGGCTGATGGTACCGCTATCGCTGCCATCCCAGGAATGGGAATCACCGGATACCCACAAGGTGCCGTTAGTCGCACAGCTTATCCCTCTACCGCTACTGCATTGGCGATGAGCCGTAGCGCTTGGACTGCCGCAGTTAACACCATTCTTGCTCAGCCTGCTTACGTTAACGTGGCTGGTCAAGCGGAATTGAATGTTTCAACCAATCAGCTTACCATCAACATCGAGGCTTATTACACTGCCTCCAGCCCTGCCGCAACCAACAAACTTACTGTGATGCTGTTGCAAAACAACATCAACGGTCCTCAAACCGGTGCCGCATCATTCAATCCAACAATGATCAATCCTGATGGTACCTACCGTCATATGCACGCTCTTCGTGACGTAATCACCACCGGAGCAACTGGGGAGAATATCACCACAACCACTCAAGGAACCCTTGTGCAACGCACATTCAACTACACGGTACCTGCTACTTATGCCAACGTTCCAGTTGACCTTTCCAATTTGGAATTGCTCGCATTCGTTGCCGAAAGCAATACAAGCATCATCAACGTTGCTAAAGTGCCAATCTCAATCACT
Source organism: Bacteroidia bacterium (assembly GCA_023262505.1). Classification (GTDB taxonomy): domain Bacteria; phylum Bacteroidota; class Bacteroidia; order AKYH767-A; family OLB10; genus JALRAP01. Next base: position 60,680 of record JALRAP010000007.1, on the reverse strand, counting down.
GGTCTTACCACTGTAAACAATGCCAATTTGGTTTCCATTACACAGCCCGCAGACCTTTGCGACAACAACTTTGCTCCTGTTATCCAACTTAAAAACATGGGTAGCGCACCTATCACCCAGGCGGTAATCAACTACAATGTTAACGGTGGAACCAACTGGACTTACTACTACTATGGTACTATCAACCCACTTGGCACATCAAATATTACCTTGCCAGCTATCGTTGGATTCCCATTGAATGCAACAAACACCTTGAACGTGAGCGTAGCCTCTGTTAACGGAACCTCTGATGATGATCCTTCCAACAATGCAAACACTGTCAACTTCAACGCTACTACCTCTGCAAGCCAAACACTCAACCTTACCTTGAACGTTCTGCAGGATCAATATGGTACCGAAATCACATGGAAGTTCTTCAACTCTGCTGGAACCCAGATCGCTGCTGGTGGTCCTTACTTGGATCTTGCTGCTGCTGGTACACAGTTGAACACACATTCCGTAAATCTTCCTGCAGCAGGTTGCTACCGCTTCGTTGTTTATGATGCTTATGGAGATGGAATCAACTCTGGCTATGGCGCTGGAAGCGTGACCATCCTCGATGGCAACAACAACACAGTTTATTTCAACAACGGTGTATACACTTCACAGGCTGCTCGCAATTTCTATGGCAACACCGCACTGGGAATCAACGATGGAACCTTGGAGTCTTCCTTGAACGTCTTCCCAAATCCTGCAAGCAATTCAGCCACTGTTCAGTTCTCGCTTTCCACTGAAGAAAACGTTACGATCAACGTATTGAACGCAGTTGGTCAGTCGGTAATGCAGCAGCAACTCGGCACTTTGGCCGCTCGTGCTCACAACCAGACTTTGGATGTAACTTCCTTGTCTAACGGATTGTATTTCGTAGAGATTAAAGCTGGAAACTCAACAGTTACCCGCAAATTCTCTGTTGCTAAGTAATAGAGTTTACAAATGAAAACACAGGGGGCTGTCTGCAAAGACGGCCCCCTTTCATTTATGCTATTGCCTTCTTCGGCCAAAAACACGAATTTTGTATTTGAAATAACGTTTTTATTATGAAGCACCAGTCTGTAAAGCAGCTTTTGTCCACCTCTCCATCCAATCAAAATGTATGTGTGAAGGGTTGGGTTCGAACCCGAAGGGGGAATAAGAACGTGGTATTTATCGCAGTCAACGATGGAAGCACGATTCACAATATCCAGGTGGTTGCCGATCCTAACGCTTTCGATGAGAATTTGATTAAGCGGATCCAAACAGGATGTTCCGTATCCATACAAGGTAAATTGGTGCCCTCTCAAGGATCAGGTCAGCCTGTTGAGGTTCAAGCCAACGAAATCCATATTTATGGGGAAGCGGATCCTGAAACATACCCGCTTCAGAAAAAAGGACATTCTCTTGAATTCCTTCGCGAAATTGCTCACTTACGCCCCCGCACCAACACTTTCGGCGCCGTTTTCAGGATCCGTCATGCCATGGCCTTTGCCATACACCAGTATTTCAATGATCGTGGTTTCTACTATTTGCATACCCCTATCATAACTGGGTCCGACGCAGAAGGCGCAGGCGCAATGTTCCGTGTTACAACGCTGGACGCTTCAGCCCCTCCCAAGAAAGAAGATGGAACCATCGATTACGATCAGGATTTCTTCGGTCGCGAAACCAATCTTACCGTAAGCGGCCAGCTAGAGGGTGAATTAGGTGCACTTGCACTCGGACTGATTTACACGTTTGGCCCCACTTTCAGGGCTGAAAACTCCAACACGGCCCGCCACTTGGCTGAGTTTTGGATGATAGAGCCCGAAATGGCATTTTACGAGCTTGCCGACAATATGGACCTCGTAGAAGACATGCTGAAGTATTTGGTTAGATACGCACTTGATAACTGTAAAGATGACCTCGAGTTCCTGAATAAGATGTACGACAATGAATTGTTGCAGCGTCTTCAAAGCGTGGTCGATCATCAATTTGTACGTCTCCCATACACAGAAGCGGTAGAGATTCTGAAAAGTTCCGGCCAAAAGTTCGAATACAAAGTGGAGTGGGGAACCGATTTGCAATCAGAACACGAACGTTACCTGGTAGAGAAGCATTTCCAGAAGCCGGTGATTTTATTCGATTACCCAAAACACATCAAGGCTTTTTACATGAAGCAGAATGACGACGGCAAAACCGTGCGTGCAATGGATGTTTTGTTCCCTGGCATCGGAGAGATTGTCGGTGGCTCTCAACGTGAGGAGGATTATGAAAAGCTTCTTAATCGCGTTAAGGAAATGGGCATCCATGAACAAAGTTTGTGGTGGTACCTTGAAACACGTAAGTTCGGAACGGTGCCTCATGCAGGCTTCGGACTTGGGTTTGAAAGGCTCATATTGTTCATCACAGGCATGGCCAACATCCGCGATGTTATCCCATTCCCCAGAACCCCATTGAATGCGGAGTTTTAATTGCACAATTGTTTTGCTTGGGCAATTCAATCCCTAAATACCGGCAATTGTAAATCTTTCAGGTCTTAGCGCAACAAATTATTCAATATTCAATAGTGAATTGTCAATAGTTAATTGTAAATCGCCCCACGTATCAGAGTTTAGCACACTTCGGAATATCAAAACGAAATCGTCAATCGTCTCCCGAAGCAGAGCTTCGCACGCTTCGGGATATCAAAATGAAATCGTCAATCGTCAATCGTAAATCATCAATTGTTAAAGCAGTCCCTCCAACAGAAACTCCTTCAAAAGCTGTCTCCTCAACAGATTCAGCTCATGAAGCTATTGCAAATACCCACGATGGCTTTGGAGCAAAGAATAAAGGAGGAACTCGAGGAGAATCCGGCTTTGGAAGAAGGATCTTCAGAGGATGATGAGGACACCCAAGATCTAGACGATGATTTAGAGGCTTCTGACAATTCCGGAGACGATCAGGAATCCGGCAATGACGACCGCGATGATTTTGATATTTCAGAGTATCTGCAAGATGATGATTCAGATTACCGCACCAAGGTGAATAATTTGGGTCCTGATGAAGAAAGGACTGAAATGCCAATGGCCGCAGGTAATTCTTTTCATGACATGGTTTTGGCGCAACTAGGCCTATGTGATTTCGACGATAAACAATACATGATCGCCACCCATCTTATTGGAAGTTTGGATGAGGATGGTTATTTGCGCCGTGAAATAGAGGCGGTTTGCGATGATCTGGCATTTGCCCAAGGGTTGGAAGCTAAACCCGAGGAGGTCGAAGAGGTATTATCGGTTATTCAAACTTTTGATCCTGCCGGTGTTGGTGCACGCGACTTGCGTGAATGTCTCATGCTGCAGATATCCAGGAAAGATCCGCACAAGGCGTCTGTGAGGAACGCCATGGAGATTCTGCACGAACACATGGAAGAGTTCTCCAAGAAGCATTACGATAAGATTTCAAAATCCATGGAGTTGGATGATGAGGCTATGCGAGCTGCCGTCGATGAGATTTTGCACCTCAACCCTAGGCCCGGAGGAAGCTATGCCGACGACCCTCGCTCATCCCAACATGTGATTCCGGATTTCATCATCATCAACAACGATGGTGTTTTGGAGCTGACCCTTAATTCCAAGAATGCGCCAGATTTGCGCGTTAGCAGGCAATATACACGCATGCTGGAGGAATATGCCAAGGACGCCAATAGCCGCTCGGGCAAGGAGGCGCTGACTTTTGTTAAGCAGAAATTGGATGCTGCAAAATGGTTCATTGATGCTATACGTCAACGTCAAATGACGCTTATAAGAACCATGGATGCCATTATGCAGTACCAAAAGGACTATTTCATGGAGGGTGATGAAAAGAGACTCAGGCCTATGATTCTAAAAGACATCGCACAAATAGTCAACTTGGATTTATCCACGGTTTCAAGGGTTGCCAACAGCAAATATGTACAAACGCCTTTCGGAACATTCTTGTTAAAGACTTTTTTCTCTGAATCATTGTCCACCGATTCCGGCGAGGAAGTATCCAGCAGGGAGGTTAAGAAAATACTTTCAGAGGCCATTGAGGCCGAAGACAAGCGAAAGCCTTTGCCTGACGAAAAGCTGATGAAAATCCTGCAGGAAAAGGGTTATAATATTGCAAGGAGAACAGTTGCAAAATACCGCGAGCAATTGAATATTCCAGTTGCACGGATGCGCAAAGAGCTTTAGGTCCATGCTGCTTGCACGCGTTTTGTCTTACCTGTTGCATCCGTTGCTGATGCCTTTCTATGCGGTATTGCTGGTCCTGAACATCAACACTTATTTGGCGTTCAGCATTTCCCCTTATGTGCAGCAACTTGTAATTACAGTCGTGTTTGTAACCACAGCCGCACTTCCCGTGGTGACTTCTGTTTTTCTATTACAACAAGGTTCCATCCACAGCCTGGAAATGGAGAGCCCTAAGGAGCGTCGTATACCATTTGTTACAGCTGGACTGTATTTTGTACTTGGCTATTATTTGCTTTTGCTGATGCCTGTCCCTCGATTAATCCCGAATTTGGTTTTGGGAGCCGCTCTCTCCATTTTCATTTCATGGCTCATCAACTTCAAATGGAAAATCAGCATTCACATGGTTGGAATCGGTGGGCTGATTGGCATTCTAGTCGGCATATCCATTCGCTTAGGAGCGGATCTGATGGTTCCGATATCGGCTTCGGTAATATTGGCCGGACTTCTAGGCTCAGCGCGCATGCGTTTGGGGGCACATACGGAATCCCAAGTGTATGCAGGTTTGATACTAGGTCTAACAATCGAATGGTTCTTCACCACATTGTGACAAAAGTTTGCTAATCGCTTGGGATTAGCAAAGCCCTTATTTTTTTCCGGACTTTGCTTTGGATTTGCCACTTTCCGTCAAAACACCCTTTTTCTCAAACGTACTATCATACATGGATCGCATAGCGGCCACAAAGAAATCGTTTTTCTCGTTGACAATCTGGAAATAGGATTCCATGTCCCAAAGGTCACGGGCAATCAATGCACGAAGCTGAATGATGATCCACGGTTTTGATGTGGCGTATCCTGCCGAATCAAAGGCAACACCTTTTTTCTCAGCGAAAGCGACGAACTGCTGCAGCATATCTTCCCCGACATTGAAATCCTTCTTGTAAATATTGATATTTGGATACGTTTGAAGCAGTTCGTATCTGTTTCTATCGGTGTGGCTAAGTGCGTATTCGAACAACAATGATTTTCGTTGCAATTCCCCCCAATATTTACTGCTGTAACTAGTGTCAAGCGGCACAAACACATCGGGCATGATGCCACCACCTCCGTATACAGTTCTTCCAGCTGCTGTCTTGTATGCCAAGGAGTCTACGAATTTTATGCTATCTGCATGGTAGAGCTCACCTTTTTTCATGCGGTTGGAGATATCATCATCGTATTCATCCCCCTTCTCATAAGGTTTTTGAATGCATCTGCCCGAAGGGGTATGATACCTCGCTATAGTGAGACGAACTGCGGAACCGTCAGGCAGCGGCATGGGTTTTTGTACAAGTCCTTTGGCGAATGAGCGGCGACCGATTATCAAGCCGCGGTCGTGGTCTTGTATCGCACCTGAAACAATCTCACTGGCTGAAGCTGAATACTCATCAATTATTACAATCAATTTCCCTTTTGGGAAGTCGCCCACGGAGCTGGAGAACATTTCTTGTTTGGGATTGTTAACGCCTTCAGTGTAAACAATCAGTTTGTCGCTTTCCAGGAATTCATCTGCCAACTCTACTGCTCGGTTCAAATAACCACCACCATTGCCAGACAAGTCAAGGATGAGGTTTTTCATTCCCGAGGCTTTCAGTTCTTCCAAGGCAGTTTTGAACTCCTCAACGGTTGCATCAGCAAAACGACTGATTTTGATGTAGCCGGTTTCCTGGTCAGCCATGTATGAAGCATCAACGCTGAAGATTGGAATCTTATCGCGGGTAATCAGGAATTCCAAGGGCTGCGGTTCGCTTCGTCTGGATATTTCAACTTTGACCTTGGTTCCTTTATCACCACGCAAACGCTTCAACACACCATTGTTGGTCATTTTCACCCCTGCAACATTCTCGCCGTCAATCCTCAAAATACGGTCACCTGCGCGGATTCCAAGTTTTTCGGATGGCCCTCCCGCAATAGTTTGCGTAACCAAAATGGTGTCTTCAAAAATGTTGAACTGGATTCCTACGCCTTCGAATTTTCCGACCAATGGCTCATTCATTTCCTTTAACTCACTGGCTGGAATATACACTGAGTGAGGATCAAGTTTTTTCAAAACCGCTTTTATGGCCTCCTCTGTCAATTGCTCCTCGTTTACAGTGTCCACATATCCGAATCGAATCATCTGCAACAGCGCATCGTATTTGATTGTTGATTGAGATTGTGAAAATGCGGGTCTGGCCAATAAAATCAAGACGGCCAAAAGGTGAAAGGCTTTTTTCAGTTGCTCCATGGTTTTGATAATGATAATGCCCGAAAGCATATCAACGCTTCCGGGCGCATTCAAATTGTTTGTGATTGTTGATTATTCGGCACCAGAGTAAGACTCAAGGTCGCGGTCGAACAGGTACATGCCTCCCTTATCATTTCCGATTAGGTTCAGTTTATCCAATATGTTCCTCGCCAAGGACTCTTCTTCAATCTGTTCGGATACATACCACTGCAGGAAGTTGTGCGTGGTGTAATCCTTTTCCGCTAGGCAACGCTCAACAAGTTTGTTGATTTCTGTGGACACATGTACTTCGTGCTTCAGGATCATCTCAAATATCTCTTGGATGTTTTTGAAGTTGGCTGTTGGAGCCTTTAGTGCCGGCACCAAACCGTGGCCACCCCGCTCATTGATGAAATGAACCAGCTTGAGCATGTGCATGCGCTCCTCGTCAGAGTGCTTGTACAAGAATTTTGATACGCCATTGTATCCCTTCACTTGGGCCCATGAGGCCATGGCCAGATAATACTGTGAAGATGCCGCCTCGAGTTCAACTTGGCGGTTGAGAAGTTCTTGGATTTTCTTTGATAGCATGATTTATGGTTTTTAGGTTTATCAATTTAAATTCATGGTCTCCGGTTCAACCCAGTCGCCATGTTGTTTTATCAGTTCAATGAGCTCGTCTACTGCAACCTCTGATTCAATATTTCGCTTCACCACTTCCTTTCCTTTGTATAAGGTGATTTTTCCTACACCTACACCAACATAACCATAATCGGCATCAGCCATTTCACCTGGACCGTTCACGATACAACCCATGATTCCGATTTTCAAACCCTTCAAATGGTCTGTACGGGAACGTATCTTGGCGGTAGTTTCTTGTAAGTCGAACAATGTGCGACCACAGGAAGGGCAGCTGATGTACTCGGTTTTGGAGATGCGGCAGCGAGTGGCTTGCAGAATTCCGAATGAAGCCGTGTTCGTTTTCATTTCGGAGACATTCGGTGCTTTTATCCATACACCATCCCCCATGCCATCCAACAATAGGGCTCCTATGTCGGTGGAAGAATGTAGCTGCAACGTTTCATCTGAGCTGGTATGGTAATTTCGTTTGATGATCACAGGTGAGGTAATGCCACGACTCATCAACTCTATGAATATGCGTCGTTGTTCAGCCATGCCATGCGGATTAATGGTGTCAAGAACGAATACAACAGTTGGATCATCGGCTATTTCAGCCAGGAAATCTCGGTCGCCAAAGATCACAGATTCATCGATCGCTACGAAATTCAATTCTGTTGATTTCAAATTGCTATCGATAAGCTCCCATCCGCAAAATAGCGGGTAGCTCCTGGGTTTTTCGCGATGTCTCTTCCAGTTTTCACTGTTGTAAATGATGCCCAAAGTGCCTGGTATGTCAAATTCAACACTCAAATCCCCGGCATAAACAAAATCACTTGCTTGGTCGCTTAAATTCCATTTGTCCAATGGCACCGAATAGGAGTAGCCAATCGGGTAGAGGGATGCTTGGTTAATTTCACTACGTCTACTGAGATCGCTGATCACAACAGGTACGTATTCACCACCGATGTTCAGGATGTTACGAGTATTTCTTCTGGTGTATTCGTAAGGATTATAGCTGTTGGATTCAGGGAAACCAGGTATTGGTGGATTGGCAATCCTGTTGTTGTAACGGGAAACCAATTCACGTGCAACGGGGATTTCGAACTCAGGGTCCTCGGTCAAAGAAACGCGAATCGTATCTCCAATGCCGTCTTCAAGCAAAGTTCCGATTCCTGCAGCGGATTTGATGCGGCCGTCTTCTCCTTCGCCTGCTTCGGTCACACCCAGGTGAAGCGGGTAATCCATCCCCTCGGCATGCATTTTTTGTATGAGCAGCCGATAAGCCTGAACCATAACCTGCGGGTTGCTGGATTTCATGCTCAGCACGATGTTGTGGAACGACTCCTCACGGCAGATTCTCAAGAACTCCAATGCGGATTCCACCATGCCCAAAGGCGAATCGCCGTAACGACTCATGATACGGTCACTTAAGGAACCATGGTTGGTTCCGATTCTCATGGCGGTGCCGTACTCTTTGCAAATTCGAACCAATGGCGTGAAACGATCCCTGATGCGCTCCAATTCTGATTCGTAAGAGGCATCCGAGTAGTCAATGGTCTCAAACTTTTTCTTATCAGCATAATTGCCAGGGTTCACACGAACTTTTTCAACGATTCGAGCGGCAAGTTCTGCAGCATTGGGAGTGAAGTGGATGTCGGCAACCAAGGGCGTTTTGTAGCCGCGCTTTCGTAGCTCCTTTTTGATTTCCTCAAGATTTCGTGCCTCATTGATGCTTGGGGCGGTTATGCGAACGTATTCACAACCGGCTTCAATCATCCGAATGCTTTGCTCCACAGTGGCAATGGTATCCATGGTGTCGGTGGTGGTCATCGACTGCACGCGGATCGGATTATTACCCCCCAAGGGCACATCACCAATATGAACTTCGCGGGTTAAAAGCCTCTTGTATGAGGTAGGATTCCAAGGTAAAATGGGTGCCAAAAGGGAGTCTTTCATTGTTAGAAGCAAATTTAGCTTAAAACAACCATTTTCAAGTATTGTTTATCAGTGGTTTTATCCCACAAACACTCATTTGCTGCTCCCTTTGAACACTATCATCCCTTTTCCTAATTTCGCACTGGATACTTTCCCGAAAAATGAAAAAATACAACCTAATTAACAACCTTACCGGATGGTTGGCATTCGCCATTGCCACCACGGTTTATTTTCTGACAATGGAAGAAACAGGCAGTTTTTGGGACTGTGGCGAGTTCATCGCGGCAGCCTATAAATTGCAAGTGGGTCACCCCCCTGGGGCTGCACTGTTTTTACTGATCGGACGGATATTCACCATGTTCGCTTTCGGTGATGTAACCAAAGTGGCCCTCATGGTCAATGCTTTATCTGCCTTGGCATCCGCATTCACCATCTTATTCCTTTTCTGGTCAATAACCCACTTGGCGCGCAAAATGGTGAAAGTGGCTGATGAGAACCTCACCACGGCCAACTACATTGCCATCATGGGCGCTGGTTTTGTAGGTGCCGTAGCATATACCTTCTCCGACTCCTTTTGGTTTTCGGCTGTTGAAGGCGAGGTTTATGCGATGTCATCATTCTTCACTGCTGTTGTGTTCTGGACCATTCTCAAATGGGAGCACTATGCGGACGAGAAGCATTCCGACAAATGGCTTATCCTTATCGCCTACTTGATGGGATTGTCGATTGGTGTTCACTTGTTGAACTTACTTACCATCCCTGCTTTGGCGTATGTGTATTATTTCAAACGTTACAAAATCACCACTCAGGGAATTGTTCTGACTGCGATCGCCGGAGTGGCCATTTTGGGATTCATCCAATATGGCATCATTCAAGGTTTTGTAAAAATAGGCGCCCATTTCGATTTGTTGTTCGTTAACACTTTCGGTCTACCTTTCTGGTCGGGCTTCCTGTTTTTTGTTGCGCTTCTGATAGGTGGAATCATTTTCGGATTGAAATATTCTGTCCGAAAAAACATGCCAACACTCAATACGGCAATACTTTGCTTCTCTTTTATCCTGTTGGGGTATGCCTCTTACGGGCAAGTGGTGATTCGTTCCCTTGCCAACCCTCCGATGGATGAGAACAACCCTGAAAACGCTTTCGCTTTGTTAAGCTATTTGAACCGTGAGCAATACGGCGACAGACCACTGTTTTACGGACAATACTATACCGCCAAAATGGTTGATCAGCAGGAAGGCTCTGCCAACTATGCTGAATTGAATGGCAAATACCAAAAAACTGGCAACAAGATCGAGCCGGTATATGATCCAACTGCTTGCACTTTGTTCCCGCGTATGCACAGCAACCAAGACAATCACGTGCAGGCATACAAGGAATGGGCTAAAATTAAATCCGACCGCAATCCTACCATGGGTGAAAACCTCGGCTTTTTCTTCACCTACCAAATGGGGCACATGTTCTGGCGCTACTTCATGTGGAACTTCGCCGGAAGGCAAAATGACCTGCAAGGACACGGCAGTTCACTCAAAGGAAACTGGATCAGTGGAATCCCGGCTATCGACAAAGGACGAGTAGGTCCGATGGATAAGTATCCGGATTCGTTAGGGAATAACAAGGCGATGAACCGTTTCTATCTTCTCCCGCTGATTCTTGGTATGGCTGGCATGTTTTTCCATTTCATGAAAAGCAAAAACGACGGCACGATCGTTATGCTGCTATTCTTCTTTACAGGAATCGCTATTGTTATTTACCTGAATCAAACCCCTTATCAACCTCGCGAACGTGATTACGCCTACGCAGGTTCTTTCTATGCCTTCGCTATCTGGATCGGTTTGGGCGTGATGGCGCTGGCAAATTGGTTTTCTAAAAAACTTCCTCAAACCATTGCTGCCGGCTCCGCTTTCGCAATAACATTCGCCGCCGTGCCTGTGGTTATGGCCAAGGAAGGATGGAACGATCACGACCGCTCGCACCGTTTCACCTCCCGTGATTTCGCTTACAATTATTTGAACTCTTGTGCGCCAAACGCCATCATATTCACCAACGGCGATAATGATACGTTCCCACTTTGGTATGCGCAGGAAGTGGAAGGGGTCCGGACAGATGTGCGAGTTGTCAACTTGAGCCTTCTCAACACGGATTGGTACATCGATCAAATGCATTTGAAATCATACGACTCTGAGCCTGTTCCTTTCTCTCTGACTTACGACAAAGTGATTCAAGGTACACGCGATTACCTACCTGTCTATGATCGGAAATTCACGGGTTATCTTGATCTAAAAGAGGTAATTGATTTTATCTCCAGCGACCTTTCTGAAGCCAAGGCGGTTACACAAGGCGGAACGGAAATCAATTATTTCCCTTCTACAAAATTCAAAATCCCTGTAGATTCGGCCAAAGTGGTTGCCAACGGAACCGTTTCCATGGAAATGGCATCTCGCATTGTCAAGAATGTGGAATTCGACGTGGATCGCAACTACCTCATGAAGGCTGACATCATGATCCTGGATTTGCTGGCACATAACAACTGGGAACGTCCCGTTTATTTCGCCATCACAGTTGGAAGTGAGAGTTACCTGAACCTGGAGGATTACTTCCAGCTTGAAGGAATGGCCTACCGATTGGTGCCGGTTAAAAATCCAAAACGTCAAGACGGACAAATGGGTGCTGTGAATGCAGACGTGATGTACGATAAGCTCGTCAATAAATTCAAGTGGGGCAACATGTCAGACCCTCGAGTGTACCTCGACCAAAACAACTTGAATATGACCATGAACTTGCGCAACAATTTCGGTCGTCTTGCTGAAACCCTTTTGGAAGAAGGTAAGCGCGACTCAGCTATGAACGTTTTGGACAAGTGCATCAAGGAAATGCCTGATAACACCGTCCCTTACAACATCATGATGATACGTATCGCAGAGATGTATTACGGTGTTGCCAATTACGGCTCCTCACCAGGAAGGGCGGCAATTACCGATCCCCAAAACCCGAGTTTGGTAATTGTACCTGCAGTTCCTGCATCTGCACCGATCCCATTCCCGCGTTCCAAAGAAGCCACAGAAAAGGCCGATCAAATCATGAAGCGCTTGGGTGAGGTTTACGAAAACGATTTCAACTACTATGCTTCATTAGCAAACACTGAATTCTTCTCAGGAGTTCAGGATGAACTTGGGCAAAGTGTTGCGGTATTCAGGGAATTGGAGCGTATTGCCAACAACTATGAAAGAACAGAAATAGCCTCTATAATGCGCAAGAAATACGAGGCGGCCGAAAGCAAGCTCTACACCAAGTAGAACGCAATGGCCATGTGGACATGGAACTTAATCAACCCCGCTTTTTTGTCGGGGTTGATATTTCCTCGGTTCAACTATCGCATCAGCGGTTCTCAGGACGCCGTCTTTCTGACTTTCGACGACGGCCCGCACCCCGAATTAACACCTTTTGTTTTGGATGCTCTGGCCAATTATGGAGCTAAAGCAACCTTTTTCATGTTGGGCTGCAATGTCGAAAAACACCCTGAGCTTCTCAAGCGCATATTGGATGAAGGTCATGCCATAGGTAACCACACCTACAATCATCTTAACGGATGGCTAACCAATCGCTCTTCTTACCTACAGGACATTAAAAAAGCGGCAGGATACATTCATTCAAAGTTGTTCAGGCCTCCATATGGTCGAATACTTCCCAGCCAGTCAAAGAGGCTTTTTGAAGATTACAAAATAGTGATGTGGGATGTGATGAGCTACGATTTCCATCCCGAAACTTCTCCTGAAAAATGCCTTTCAAACGTTTTGGATCATACGAAACCCGGATCGATAATTGTGTTTCATGAAAACGAAAAGGCCTCAACCAAATTGCAACAGGTATTGCCAAAGGTTTTGGAAGTATTGTCGATGAAAGGGTATAGGTTTTTACCAATCCAGGTCAGTGACCTTAAGGGTTGAGCTTGCGTAGATACATTTGGATGGTATTTTCCAATCCATACCAAAGGGCGTCGCATATAAGGGCATGTCCGATGGAAACCTCTTCTAAGTGTGGAACATTTTTCGCAAACCATTCGAGGTTTTCCAAACTCAAATCGTGTCCGGCATTAACGCCTAAACCGAACTTATTGGCGGCTTCTGCCGCAGCCATGAAAGGTGAAACCGCTGCTAATCTGTTTTTTGGATAATCCAATGCATAGGGTTCTGTATACAGCTCTACCCGGTCGGTTCCGGTTTTCGAGGCCGCCTCAATCATTTCCACATCCGGTCCAATGAATATGGAAACGCGAATGTTTGCTGATTTGAAACGCTCCACGGTATGGCGAAGAAAGTCCCGATGTTTTGTAGTGTCCCAGCCTGCATTAGATGTCAATGCTTCGGGTGGGTCTGGTACCAAAGTAACCTGCTCGGGTTTCACTTCCAAAACCAGTTCAATGAAATCATCTGTTGGATAACCTTCTATATTGAACTCGGTTTTGACCTGCTTTCGCAATTGCCTTACATCCGAATAGCGGATATGTCGCCCGTCGGGGCGGGGATGAACCGTGATGCCTTGCGCACCGAAACGTTCACAAGCTATTGCTGTCTGTACCACGTCGGGCACATTTCCTCCACGTGCATTTCGCAAGGTGGCTATCTTGTTGATATTGACACTTAGTTTGGTCATACGAGGGTAAAGCTATGCCGATTAAGGCATTTAAACATTTTTTCGGGCTCAAATGTATTATGTTTGTTGCGATACAACCATTTTTGCACTTCATACGTTAAAAACACATGCTTGTTAGAGACCTTGTAAACGACTTAGTGCCCCCGCTGAAGACTTCCGATTCGGTGGAGCGAGCACTTGCGTGGATGTCTGTTTTCAAGCACACCATGATGCCTGTGATTGGCGAAAATGGCTTTGTGGGATTGGTCCGAGAAGATGATTTGGCCCGATTGGATGATAAATCGATTCCGTTGCTGGAACTCCAAACGCCATTTTTGAGGGTGTACGTGAACGAGTATCAGCATGTATTTGATGCCATTCGCCTATCAGCAGCTCACGAAACCTCCATAGTTCCTGTTTTGGATGATCCAGGACGCTACCTGGGGTTGATAACAACCATGGATATTGTTGCTGCCTTGGCCAAATCAAACTCACTGCAAGACCCTGGAGGCGTATTGGTATTGGATGTGGATACCAAGAAGTACTCACTTTCCGAAATCGCTCGAATAGTTGAATCTGAAGGCGCTCACTTATTAAGTGTGAATACCAACCCATCAACAGAGCCAGGTAAAACCGAAGTCACACTTAGAATTGACCGGGTCGACTTGACTCGCATTATGGCTGGATTTTTCAGAAACGATTACGATGTGAAAGCCTCATATCATCAAAGTGAGTTTCAACCCGACCTGCAGGCCAGGTATGACGCTTTCATGAATTATTTGAAAATTTAATTTTGCCGGAATCCCTGCAACATGCAACCCGGCAACACGCGACTGTTTTTTTATTTACTGCTGTCTTTTCTTTTACATCCTCCCACAGCCGGGTATGCCCAAACCACTGATACGTCTTTGGTTGTAATCAAGCGTCTGATTATTGCAGGAAATCACATCACAAAACCACAGGTCATCACCCGCGAAATGATGATCAAAGAAGGCGACACTTTGGAGGCCGCCTTACTTCAAAAGGTCTTATCCCGCTCGAGGGAAAACCTCTTGAATCTCGGAATATTCAATTTCGTAGACATTACCTCCGCCGCAGATCCTGGAGCCGGCACTACTGTTTTGGTCAATGTTGCCGAAAGATGGTACGTAATCCCCATACCTCAATTCGAATTGGTAGATCGAAATTTCAATGAATGGGTACGTTCAGGGGATATTGGGAGGATTAACTACGGTATGAATTTGGATTGGACCAATTTCAGGGGAATGAATGAAACCTTGAAGCTGCAATTCAAGTGGGGATATACTAGAAGGATAGGGCTTTCTTACCAATTGCCCTTTATAAATAAGAACCAGAACGAGGGGCTTTCTTTTTCAGGCTCCTATACCTTGAGCAAGGAAATTGGTTATGGAGTGAATGATAGCAGGCTTTTATTGTACAAGGCAAACTCAGATTATGCCCGTGAGGAATTTTCCGTGGGATCGAGATACACTCGAAGGTCAGGACATTTCAGCAGTTCTTTTTTAGGATTGGATTATAGAAACTTGATGGTTGCGGATACCATTGTCAAATTGAACCGCGATTATCTTTCTCCCGGACTGAAAGGTCAGCAGATGGTTACCGTTTCATGGGGTTTCAGGAGGGATTTGAGGGATTATAAATACTATCCGCTGAACGGTTATCTCTTCGATATCGAGGCAGCGAGGTCCGGATGGGGGTTCATCAAAAACGAACCAGAATGGATGTATATCGCGGCAATGTATCGCAAGTACCAGCCGCTGACTGACAGGTGGCATGCTTCATTTTCATTCAAGGGTAAGGTTTCCGGACAAAGCGAAACCCCTTACTGGGTTCAGAGAGGGTTTGGTTATGGAAGTGATCTGGTTCGGGGATACGAATACTATGTAATCCCTGGACAGAATTTCGGTTTGTTCAAATCTAACATCAAGTACACACTGCTTAAGACCAAGGTCATATCCCTTCCTTTGCCTATTTCAGAAAAATTTAAAACCATTCCTAATGCATTTTATTTGAATGCTGGTTTTGAATCAGGCTATGTTCGGGATCGAAGGTTTGCGAACGTAAACCCCTTGGCAAATACCTGGCAGTTCGGTTATGGCATCGGATTGGACTACGTTACCTACTACAACCTGGTTTTTAGTGTCGAATACTCTTTAAACCGTATGGGGGAAAGCGGATTGTTCCTTCATTTCGCAGCTCCTATTTGAGCGCGGTGGGCATATTGCCTATATTTGTTTTTCGCAATGACTGATCCCTTAACACATTCGCCCACTTTTGCCATCTATGGTCGTACCGGAAGCCAAGCGGTTCTTCCATATGTCTCGGCTCTGATCAATGAGTTTCATGAAGCTGGAGTGGGCATCATGATTTATCAGCCGTTGGCTAGTTTTATGAAGCAAAGCGGAGTAGCCGTTAATGGAGTTAGCACATTCTCCACGCACGATGAATTGGACGGCAAAGCTAATTTCCTTTTCAGTTTGGGTGGAGATGGAACACTGTTGGACACCATAACTCTCGTTCGTGATCATGGTATCCCAATTGTTGGCATCAACACGGGTCGGTTGGGTTTCTTGGCCAGTATTTCCAAAGACAGGCTC
Organism: Bacteroidia bacterium; assembly: GCA_023262505.1. Taxonomy (GTDB): domain Bacteria; phylum Bacteroidota; class Bacteroidia; order AKYH767-A; family OLB10; genus JALRAP01. The sequence continues at coordinate 44,442 of JALRAP010000007.1, read as the reverse complement.
AAGGATTGTGTTGAGTCGTTGTTGCAAGGTCGCTATGATCTTGATCGCCGATCACTGATTCGCTTGGAGACCCCAATCCCGCTTTTCGGCCAAGTTAATTATGCCTTGAACGAGATCACGATCCATAAAAAGGATAGCTCATCCATGATCATCATCCATACCTACCTAAATGGCGAGTATCTTAATAGCTATTGGGCTGATGGCTTAATCATCTCAACACCAACGGGTTCTACGGGATACTCATTGAGTTGTGGGGGGCCTATCATAGTACCTCAATCAGAGAATTTCGTTATCACTCCAATCGCTCCGCACAATTTGAACGTGCGGCCCATTGTGGTTTCTGACAAATATGTGATATCCCTTGAGGTTGAGGGTCGTAACCCATATTTTTTGGCTTCCTTGGATTCTCGATCAGTTACTATTGACTCCACTGTCCAACTTGCGGCCCGAAAGGAGGATTTCTACATAGATATTGTTCGATTGCATTCCGAAAATTTCCTGGGGACACTGAGAAACAAGCTGATGTGGGGTTTGGATGTTCGAAATTGAAAATAGGGTTCGAGGCTATTCAAATGTTGATAATTTGTTTATTTTTGTAATTCAACCCTTTGCATAGCAAAACATGAGTAAGCTTAAATTCTTCGTATTGGTTTTGTTGGTGGCTTTACCTTCCATCACACAGGCACAACGTTACAAGCAACGTTGGAAATCTTATCGTACGGAAGTGAATTTCGGTGTTGGTGTGACCAATTTTTTGGGTGAATTGGGTGGTGCTGACCAGATTGGTACAGACTATTTCAAGGACTTAGAGATGAGTGAGTCAAACATGGCAATCTCGGTTGGTTTAAGGTATAGGCTTAGTCAGTTTTTTGCATTGAATAATACGCTAACCTATGGTAGGGTATCTGGAGACGATGCACTGACTGAAGAGTTTTTTCGAAACTACCGAAACCTCAATTTCAGATCAGATATTATTGAAGCGTCATCAAATCTTGAGATTTCCATCATCAAAGAACAGGTTGGTGCTCGCTACAGACTCAGAGGTATCAGGGCCGCTCGAGGTTTCGAGTTGTCTGCCTATGGTTTCGTCGGATTAGGTGTGTTTTACTTCAATCCTCAAGGAGAGTATAAAGGTGAGTGGGTGAATTTGTCAGGTTTGAATACCGAAGGCCAGGGCTTGGCTGATACAAGAAAAGACTACAGCAGGGTACAGCTTGCCATTCCTGTGGGAATTGGATTTAAATATGGAATAGACCGCCGTTGGGGAATCGGTCTTCAATACGGCATTAGGAAGACATTCACCGATTACATCGACGATGTGAGTAAGACCTATTATTCACCATCAGCTCTTACAGCTGCCGGAGGTTCTTTAGCTGCTGAAATGGCTGACAAGTCCGATAACGATTTCCCTTACATTACTGCCGTAGGTGAACAGCGTGGTGACCCTCGTGACAAAGATTCCTACATGTTTGCGGTTTTCACTCTTAGCTACAAGTTGCGCACGGGTCGTTCATCCTTCCCAATGTTCTAATTACTGCAAGGGCAATTATTTAACTGCTTTTTCGTTCTAAATGCTCTTGGACCCTGGTCCAAAACCTTTGATGAAATATTTCTCCAAGATAGCCTCAGCTGTTTTAACTATAGGTATTGTCGCCTTTTCCGCAGTACAAGTAAAATCTCAAAGCTATGAGGTGGGTTTGTTTGGAGGTATTTCAACCTACAAGGGTGATTTGCAGCAATCGTTATTCGACTACCGACAATCCAGGCCTGCCGTCGGAGTTTTGATCAGGAAAAATCTGAATAACCATTGGGCACAAAGAATAGGACTCAACTTCGGAACAATTGCCGCCAGCGACTCAAAATCTGACGAGGGATTCAAGAAAAATCGTAATCTTTCTTTCAGGTCGAGGGTAATGGACATACATTATTTGATCGAATTCAATTTTTTCCCTTATCAGATCGCCAACCCTGCAACTTTTGTAACGCCTTTCGTTTTTGCTGGGATTAACGTGTTCACTTTCAATCCGCAAGCTGAACTGCGAGGGGAATGGTACGATTTGCAACCATTAGGTACGGAAGGGCAAGGCACCTCGGTTTATCCAGAAAGGAAAAAATACAATCGGATCCAGATAGCTATTCCTTTTGGCGGTGGTATGAAATTCAAAATCTCCAGAAGATTCGGCGTCACAGTGGAGGCAGGTGCCAGACGAACCTATACCGATTACTTGGATGATGTAAGTACCACATACGCTGACAAATCCGTGCTTTTTGCAGCCAATGGAGAGTTATCCGCAATATTATCTGATAGGAGCCTGGACGGTCAAACGGTGGATAATACTAACCGACAAAGGGGAAATGCCTCCGACAACGATTGGTACATGTTTACCGGTATATCCTTGAATTATACATTGTCGAAAAAATATTCAGACAACTGTAAGCCATTCAGAGGGAAATTACGCTAATCATACCCCTTATATTTCCTAAATTTGTGTCCCTTTGAATCATGAGCGCCAAAGAGCGAATCGACCTTTCTAAAATCCCTTCCCACGTCTGCGTAATCATGGACGGAAACGGTCGTTGGGCCAAACGTCAAGGTTTGCTGCGAACCATAGGACATCAAAACGGGGTAAAGGCCGTACGAGACACGGTGGAGGCAGCTGCCGAAATAGGTGTGAAATTCCTTTCACTGTATGCATTCTCGACAGAAAACTGGAAAAGACCTCGTTGGGAAGTTGATGCCTTGATGGATCTGCTGGTTAGCTCCATCAATAAGGAAACCAAAACATTGATGGATAACAATATCCGTCTTACAGCTATAGGTGACATAGAAAGTCTGCCATCCAACTGCAGGAAAAATCTACAGGAAGCCATACAAAAAACCGCAGGTAACACGCGAATGACATTAATCATCGCACTTAGCTACAGCAGCCGATGGGAGATAATCCAAGCATCCAAAAAAATTGCTGAAGCTGTAGCGGCAGGACGGTTGAGCGCTGATGATATCGACGACTCAGTTATTTCTGCAAATCTTAGCACATCCTTCTGCCCTGACCCCGAACTTATGATTCGTACCAGCGGTGAACATCGCATCAGTAATTTTATGCTCTGGCAACTTGCATATGCGGAATTGTATTTCACTGATAAATTGTGGCCCGACTTTCGTAAAGAGGACTTTTACGAAGCCATAGAAGACTTTCAAAAGCGTGACCGCCGCTATGGTATGGTCCAAGAGCAAACCACCGACTGAGCCAATGTATATACGCAAGATATTTTTTTTACTCTGCAGCCTAATCGCTCCACTAGTGGCATCAGCTCAAGTCTCTGTAATTGGCGATACCGCGGATGTGGTGATCGATTACGCAAATCCCCGTGAGTTTGAAATCGCCGGAATCACTGTCAGCGGTGTTAGATACCTCGATGAAAAGGTCTTGATTGCATTGTCGGGTTTGAATGTTGGAGACAAAATCACAATACCTGGTGAAAAAACAGCCAAGGCCATCGAAAACCTTTGGAAGCAAGGCCTGCTTTCCGATGTCCGGCTTGTTGCTACCCGTATTGTCTCCAACAATATATTTCTTGAATTCCGTTTGGAGGAGCGTCCAAGGTTATCCAGGTTTTCTTTCGAAGGGGTCACCAAATCCGACGCTGACAAACTCCGCGAGCAAATCAAATTGGTTTCCGGAAAAATCGTGACAGAAGACTTGGTGCAAAACACGTCCAACGAAGTGAAAAAGTTTTATGTTGACAAAGGTTTTTTCAATGTAGATGTCCGTATCGATTTAAAGGACGAGAAAAATGTGCCCAATAGCCAGATTTTGACCATTGTAGTCGATAAGAAAAGCCGGGTGAAGGTAAACTCCATAGCTTTTGAAGGGGTTACACAGATTGAGGCGAAAAAGTTGAAGCGGAAGATGAAGGAAACCAAGGAGAAACACTTCTACCGCCTTTTTTCAACCTCCAAGTTCATATACGAGAATTTCGAAAAGGATAAGGAGGCGATTTCAAACGAATACCGTAAGCTTGGATTTCGTGATGCACGAGTGGTCTTCGACTCTGTTTATGCACACAATGAAAAGTCGGTGGATATCCTGATTCGTGTATCTGAAGGACCTAAATATTATTTCCGAAACATAAACTGGGTTGGTAATACCAAGTATTCAGCTTCTGATCTCGAACGAATTCTGAACATCAAGAAGGGAGAACTTTTCAACCAGAAAAAACTGGACGAGGGCCTTTTCGGAAGCCAATCCGGTCGTGATATCACATCGCTTTACATGGACAACGGATACTTGTTTTTCCAAGTAACACCTGTCGAGGTTGCTGTCTCAGGCGACTCCATCGATTATGAAATGCGTGTATACGAGGGCAAGCAGGCAATCGTGAACCGTATAACGGTTGTTGGTAATACCAAGACCAATGACAAGGTGGTTATGCGTGAGATACGTACAATTCCTGGACAGTTGTTCTCCCGCTCAGACATCATCAGAACACAGAGGGAATTGGCTCAACTTGGGTATTTCGATCAGGAAAAACTCGGGGTTAACCCTAAGCCAAATCCTCAGGATGGAACCGTGGATATTGAATATGTTGTCGAAGAGCGCCCATCCGACCAAATAGAGCTTTCAGGGGGCTGGGGTGCAGGACAAGTTGTTGGAACCTTGGGTGTCACATTCAGTAATTTCTCTGCCGCAAACTTTTTCAAAAAAGGTGCATGGACTCCTCTGCCTTCCGGCGATGGTCAAAGGCAAGCCTTCGTGCGCAAACAAACGGGAAGTATTTTCAATCGTACAGTGCTTCTTTCACGGAGCCATGGCTTGGTGGTAAGAAACCAAACTCGTTGACCGTTTCTACTTTCAGATCAATTCAATCCAATGGCCTTCCAAAATCAGACGACTCCAGGCAATCCATCGGTATAAACGGGGTTTCAGTCGGGTTAGGTCAAAGGCTTCGTAAACCAGACGATTATTTCAGCGTTTATCACGAGATCAATTATCAATATTACGAGCTGCAGAATTATTCTTCAACCTTCTTATTCTCCGACGGCTTCGCAAACAATATCAATTTTCAAGAGACCGTATCGCGTAATTCGGTGGATGCACCCATCTACCCACGCACTGGCTCTCAATTTGCGCTTACACTGCAACTAACACCGCCTTATTCTCTTTTTAACGACAAGGATTATGCTCTCTTAACCGACCAGGAAAAGTATAAGTTCATCGAGTATTACAAATGGAAGTTTTCAGCCGCCTGGTTTACACCTCTTGCTTGGAATAAATTGGTTTTACATGCCAGGGCTAATTTCGGATTCCTAGGCTACTACGATAAAGGCATAGGGCAGTCGCCATTTGAGCGCTTTTACCTTGGCGGTGATGGACTCTCGGGCTTCTCATTGGATGGACGGGAAATCATCGCCCAGCGCGGTTATCCCAACAATTCTTTGAATCCTCGTGGAGGTGGCACAATTTATGATAAGTACACCATGGAACTGCGCTATCCGCTATCCCTGAATCCATCGGCTACGATCTATGTCATGGGTTTCCTCGAGGCTGGGAATGCGTTTGGCAGGTTCCGGGAGTACAGTCCTTTCGACGTCAAAAGGGCTGCCGGTGCGGGGGTTAGGATATTCTTACCAATGTTCGGATTGTTAGGCTTGGATTGGGGCTATGGATTTGATAATGTGCCCGGTTTGCCCAATAGGAACGGAGGAGAGTTCCACTTCACCATCGGACAGCAGTTCTGAAAAAACACTAAATTTGCATTAAGTTAAAAACCGTTCGTTATGAAGAAGTTAATATCAATGCTGGCACTTTCGGTCATGCTTTTTTCGACCGGAGCCATGGCCCAAAAGTGGTGTTATGTAGACACTCAATACATTTTGGACAATATCCCTGAGTATAAGTCTGCCCAACAGCAGCTCGACCAGCTTTCTGTAAGCTGGCAAAAGGAGGTGGAAACCAAATATGCCTTCATCGACAAGCTTTACAAGGACTTCCAAGCTGAACAAATTTTGTTGACCGATGAGATGAAGCGTAAACGCGAAAACGAAATCGTTTCAAAGGAAAAAGAAGCCAAAGAGTTTCAGAAATCTAAATTCGGCTATGAGGGTGAGCTGTTCAAGAAGAAGCAAGAGCTAGTTAAGCCGATCCAAGACAAGATTTACAACGCCATTAAGAAAATGGCAACTGAGCAAAGTTATGCCGCTATTTTCGACAAATCCAGTGATCTGATCATGTTGTATGCTAATCCCAAGTTTGACAAGAGCGATGACATCCTCAATGCAATGGGATACAAGGCGGCAGAAAAAGGCGGCGACTCAGGAACAAGCAAGCCAGGTGGAGGAACCTCCGTTGGAGGTGGATCCACTCCAGTAAAGGAAAATCCTGCAGGTGGTGGCAATTCCGATGTCAAGCCGAAATGATTTATTGACTAGTTACCTTTATAATCATCCTATAACCAAACAACCTTAATTATGAAACGTGCTCTCTTGTCTTTTGCATTTGCCTTGTTTGCATCCATGCCTATGACATTCGCTCAAAATGCAAAGCTTGGTCATATCAATACCAGTCAGCTAGTATTGCTGCTCCCTGAAATGAAGGCTGCTGATTCCACCCTGCAGAAATTCAGCGCATCATTAGAAGCCCAATTGAAAGTAATGTACAATGAATATCAAACCAAAGTAGCAGATTTCAAATCCTCCGAAGCGACTATGGCTGAGCCTGTTCGCCAGACCAAGGCCAAAGAGGTTGCGGATCTTGAGCAACGTATTCGTGAATTCCAGGATAATGCCGAGAGTTCCGTTCAGAAAAAAGAACAAGATTTGTTGGCGCCAATCTCCAAAAAGGTGGAAGATGCCATAAAAGCAGTAGCCAAAGAAAAAGGATATGCGTATATATTCGATATGAGCCGGGGCTCAGTCATTTATGCCCAGGACTCTGACGATATCATGCCCTTGGTGAAAACCAAACTCGGATTGAAATAATATTCTAAACGATTTGCCAAAGCCTCCAGCTGAGACCTTAAATAGTTTCACTGGAGGTTTTTCAATTCTAACAGTGTAGTATTACCAGAAGTTGACTGCTAAAAAAACATCCCAATCCGCTAAGAAAGCACCCATCGGAATCTTCGATTCAGGTATCGGCGGACTGACTGTTGCCGACGCAATCCTAAAGCAGATGCCTGCGGAGTCTATCGTTTATTTCGGCGACACCGCGCACATGCCTTACGGCGAGAAATCCGCGGACGCCATACGTGCATATGCCATCAGGATTACGGATTTCCTTTTGGAAAACGGTTGTAAAGCAATTGTGATCGCATGCAATTCAGCATCATCGGTCGCCTATGAAACCGTCAAACAACACGTAACTGGAAGAGCGGTGGTGTTGGATGTGATTAATCCTGTGGTGGAAAAAGTCTCTTCGCTTAAAAAGATACAGCAAGTTGGAGTAATCGGAACGCGTGCAACCATCCGATCCAATGCTTACGCGCAAGGCATCACTTCCAAAGCCCCCGAAAAGAAAGTCAGTTCTTTGGCAACTCCGTTATTGGCGCCAATGATCGAAGAGGGATTTTTCAATAACAACATCAGCCGCACCATCATCAATAATTATTTGTCAAGACCCAAATTGAAGAATATTGATGCGCTTATTTTGGCTTGTACCCACTACCCACTGATCCGTAAGGAAATAGGTGACTATTACAAAAGAGATATTCTAATTGTGGATTCAGCCGAAATAGTGGCTGCAAAACTACATGCAATGTTAAAAAAAGGAAAACTGCTTGCTGATCGAAAGAAAGCGGGTTCCAAAAGGTTTTTTGTATCGGACCTCACTTCATCTTTTGAAAAGAGTACGCGAATATTCCTCAAGGGGAAAATAAAACTCGAATTACGCAACCTGTGGAAGGGTTGAGTTAGCCTTCTGAGTCTGTATACCATTTGGAGTACATCAGGTAGTTTCTCGCAATCCTGCCGTTCAAATCCTTGAAATGCTCAGGGGTCATCTGCTTGATTTTTTTTGCAGGAACTCCCGCCCAAATACTGCCAGGCTCTACGATCGTGTTCTCCAAAATAACGGCACCTGCAGCAATCATGGCACCTTCTCCAATCACCGCATGATCCATTACAATGGCTCCCATGCCAATCAACACATGGTCGTGAAGCGTACATCCATGCACAATGGCACAATGGCCGATGGAGACGTCGTTGCCAATAACTGTTCTGGCTTTTTCATAAGTACAATGGATGACTGCCTGGTCTTGGATGTTCACACGATTGCCGATGGAGATGGAGTTGACATCACCCCGAACTACTGCATTGAACCATACCGAACATTCGTCGCCCATAGTGACTTCGCCGGTAACGGTAGCATTCGGGGCCAGAAAACAATCTTTTCCAAATTGAGGGGAAATTCCCTTAACGGGGATGATATGTGCCATGGGGTCGTGATTATACCTGCCAAATTAGGAATACTTCGCTCCAAATTTGACTAAATTTACCATATGAAAAAATTCATCTCTTTTTTGTTGGCTCTTTCAATAGGCATGTTTTCGCTATCATCATGCTCCGATGAAGAAACATATCCAGTTACGCCTGTAATCGCTTTCAAGTCGTTGGAGAAATATCAATCCTTGTCAGGGTTGGATTCATTGGTGCTCACCTTTTCATTTACCGATGGGGATGGAGATATTGGTTCTGCCGCTTCTGATACCTTTGGACGAGATGTGTATGCAAGGCTATTCGAGAGGAACAACGGAGTATTTGAAGAAGCACCTTTGAGTGCTCCACTGGAATATAGAGTCCCCTACTTGGAACCTCGTGGAAACAACTCATCTCTGAAAGGAGATATCAGAATCAACATTGATTACAATATCTTGCGTCCCAATGATACCATTTATTACAAAGTGGCTTTGGAAGATAGGGCCGGCAACCGTAGCAACGAGATTTCCACTGCTACGATCGTTACCCGCATTCAATGATTTTTTAATTGAAGGCGAAGCCGTTCGGGCCGATACCTACTCCTAGCGAATCAACTCGGATTCCATTCAAGTCGTATCGAAGCACATAGCCATTCTGCGTAAAGCTAGGAGCAGCCGCACCCCAAACATTTCCGCTGTTTGGGTCAATACCAAGACCATAAAAACTACCGGATATGCTCGGGCTACTTGGCAGTGTTAGGTCATCTGCATTCATCGAATAGATTGCACCGTTATATCCATCCAAACCGTTCAAGAAATAAAGCGTGGTGCCAGTAGCATTGGTTTGAAGTTTTAATGGGTGCTCAAATTGCCCCATTGGAATAACCAGCTCGGTGGCAAAAGTGTTGGCATTGATTCTCCACAATGATCCTGCTGCATCATCTGCAGTGCCACCAATGTAATCAGGTCCTGTAGAGCCTTTGCATAAAACCCAGATACGTCCGTGGTCGTCTTTCTGAATACTATTTGGACCTAATCCAACAGTTATGGTAGCCAACAATGACCATGTGTTTATATCTATGATGCTGACTGTGCTGTCGCCGCTGTTTGGTACGAACAGTTTATCACCGGCCAACAGCAATTGCTCTGGTAATGTGCCCACGTCAATGGAAGAAATGATGGCATGCTGGTCCAGGTCGACCATCTTAACAGATTCGCTGTTCCAATCAGTAACATATCCTCGGTTGCCCTTTGTCGCCATGTAGCGTGGCCCTGAAAAACCTGTGATGGTGGCAATGCTGGTTGCACCGGGAACCTGTACAACTTCGATTTTCTGTGAGTTGTTCATCACCAAATATCCTTTTCCTTGATGTATGTGGAATGAATTAGCTATGTCACCTGCGGCGAACCCGTTTACCGATTGGAAAAGATTGTTGGTAATGGAGCCGTTTGCGTTGCTGATAAAAGAGAGCTCTCCATTGCCCGCTAAAAATGCTCCTTCATTCACCACATAAACACCACTCCCTGAAGGTGGGTTTATAACATCCATTTCGTCTTTTTTGCAGGAATGGAACATCAAAGCCGTTAGCAATAGGATTAAGTGAAATCTGGCACTCTTGGTTTTTGATGAATTCATTTTTAAGGTTTTTTGTTTGCGTGAGTGAATTTTATACCAACCGTAAACCACCTTCCTGGTGATGGACGATAAGGCATGATTTGGTATTCGGTGTCGTACAGGTTGAATACGCCCGCGGTAATTGCAACAGCAGATTTGTTCATGCTGAACCAATGCTCCATTCTCAAGTCCGCTAATACGTAACCATCCAGCCATTGCGTGTTGTCAGCATCTGTAAAACGGGACCCGGTGAATGAATGGTTGATTACTACGGAAGTGTTTCCTTTTTCGTAAAAAATGCCCGCAGTGGCCTTGTGGTTAGGGATGTACATCAGTTGATTCCCCAGCAGTTGAATTTCATTTGCATGATAGGTTTCAATTAAACAAGATGAAACAAAGGAGTATTCAGCTGTGAAATCTATAACTGCTTTACGGAATGATTGCCTGTGGGTAATAAGAAGCTCGCCGCCCTTGGTTTCAACTTTTCTCAAGTTATCCGGAGCATAAATACCACCTGTTGTGGGCTGCCAACGAATCCAATTCTCTGTTTTGCTGCCAAAAGCATTGATTCGGATTTTCGTTTTCTCAAATTTTTGGATTTTCAACTCCAAACCCAACTCCCCGTTCCATGCATCCTCAGCTTGTAAGTCAGGGTTTCCACCCGGTACCCAATATAGATCGTTCATGGATGGAATGTGGTAGTTGCGACCTAACGAGCCAATCAATACCACCATGTTTTTATAAATACTTGCCTCCAAACCTAGTTGTGGCGTGAATGCGGGTGCATTAGCGTAAAGTAATTCTTTTCGAAGGTTCAACTGCGCCTTCAGTTTTTCCATGTGATTGAACTTGATGCCGGAATAAATCGAGAATAGTTCACGTCGCTTCAGCTCTGTTCCATATTCAGCGAATTTGGCAGATGACAAAGCATAGTTTGATCCAGCACTGATGATTAAAGAACGACTCAAAAACCTACGCCACTCAATGTCTCCTGTCAATGTTTTGGATGGATAATATGTGTTGATGGAATATTCCGGATCGTTGTAACGTTGATACTCGTAAAAAATACCGCCGTTGGCATGAACACCCCATTTTTGCTTGTTGATTTTGTATGTGCCAACCAATCGCAAGGAGCTATCAGACTGTGTTGCCTCGCTGGAAGGGTCGGTCATCAAGGGGGGTATCTCCCTCGACAAAGTCTGATACCAGGCACTCAGTCCCGCATATTGGTCCGCTCCGGTTTTGAAACGCAAATCCTGCATGATTCCGAATCCGGAGTTGGCAGAGTTGGTTAATCGCTGTTCAGGGAAATCACGGCTCGCCCTATTGACGAATTTGAAATCATTATTGGCTGTGCCATAAAACACTTGTGTTTTGCTCTCCACAAATTTACCGGCCCATTGAGAAGACAGGGATGTGTTGAAGTTGCCAAAGCTGCCAGCTTCTGCGGAAGCGGAAAATGCGCCATGCTTTTCGAAAACCGGTTCTGATGGAAGCAAGTGAACGCTACCTCCAATAGATGAAGACCCATTGATGGCACAAGAGCCTCCACGAACAATCAATATACGGTTGCAAAAAGAAACTGGGGTCAACGACAGGTCATTCAATCCGAGCGTAGGAGAGGAAATGTTCAATCCATTCCAAAATACCGCTGTGTGTCGGGCCTCGGTACCACGTGACGAAAGCGTAGAAGATCCACCGGCTCCATAAGTTTTAACAAACAAAGCGGATTGTTGCGAGAGTAATTCGCCCAAATTGTTCCCTTGTGATGTTGCAACGAAAGCGGAATCCAATAATGTGGTCGAATTCCCTATGGAAAAAAGCAACGGACGTTCGGCTACGATTTCAGCTGCAGGTAGAACCAGGGTGTCTTGTTGCTGCGCAAAAACACATTGCGTACAGCAAGACAAAAACAACATGATATTGGCTACTGTGGTCCTCATCGATTTAATCTTTCGCCAAACGGCGTAAAAAAGAGGACGCATAGGGCGACAACCCTATTTTATACGCCCAATCCTTTCCTCCGAAAGACGGCAACAACTCAATTGCGGCAGGTCTTCTGACTCACCCAACCATCCGGCCTTCCCGTTATCGGCGGATAACAGTGGCAACTTTCGGATGGAGTTTTACTCCGGGCTTACAGCAGCGGGGACTGTTCCGGATTCACACCGGATTCCCTTTTAATGGTTGGAAACAATTACCAACCAACCGTAATTGACGCGAATATATAACAATCAACCTTTAAATGGGCAATAATGTTCAAACGGGTCGATGGGACGACTCATCCAATAAGCCATCAATGGACTCCTCTAGGAAATTTCGACTGTCCAATTTTGGATATCGGGCATCTGCAATTTCAGCTTCTTCGGGAAACATCATGCTTTGTTGTGTGAGGGTGAACCCGTACATCCGCGCAAAGCGATCTGCCAGATAAGCTTGTTCCGTTTGACCAGGTGTGGGAATCAATACGGCTCTGGTATGGTGCAAATGCAATAGGTCCATCAATGTACTATAACCAGATCTACAATAAACAATAGGATTGCCGGATATTACTTTCTTTAGGGTTGAGTCGTCTATGCTATTTAATATGGTTGTGTTTTTTTCGACGATTGCTTCATCTCCTGCAGCACCTCGCACAACCAGGCTCATCCCAGGAAGATCATTAAAATACGCTGACATTTTTTTCTCCAGTAGGGTTCTTTGAGGCTCGGGGCCCGAAAGCAATGCAATTCGTTGGAAAAGTTTTTCTTTAGGTTCTTGGTTTGATCCCTGATGGCTGAATCTAGATAGCAACCCGACAAAATGATAAGGAATTCGAAGGCCTTTATGGCTTGAAAGTTTGGCAGCCCATTTGCCTTCATCATTTGCAGGCTCGTCAACTATCCAAACCTTGTCGAATTTTTCTATAAATTCTCTGTGGAGAACAAATAATAATTGATCAATCCACTGCCAATTCCCACCAGATGAAACATGAATTTGGTGGGTCATGAAAATGCACTTAGCTGCACTGTTGTACAAGCCATATCGATTGTCGGATATGACATGGGAGATCTGGTACTTTGCAATGATTTGCTCCAAAGCGCGGCGCTCGCCACGAATGACACTCAATAATCGAGGCATTTGCCTCAGTAAGTGCAAAACCATGCTTCCCTTACGGGGATAGGTGATGTTGTAGGAGGGAAGCGGCTCGAAAACCAGATTTGGGAATCGTTTGCGCAGCAACTCGCCGCCTAGTCCACTGCCAGCAATCAATACGTTACACCCTCGACGCGTCAAGGCCTCAATAATCGGAATGCAGCGTGTGGCATGTCCAAGTCCCCAATCCAATGGGGCAACCAATATGCGGACTGCGGTTTCTTGCATTCGGCAAAGGTAATCGTACTTCAACACCTATGCGATTGTGTAATTTTGCAAACGGATATTTATCGGGGTTATGGCAAAAAACAAACTGAAGCGCTTTGCTGATTTGGAAGAAATGCAACGGGTTTTCCAACCCGCTTCGGCATATGCTGATCGCGATTATCATCTAAAGGGCAAATGGGGAGCCGAAATTTTCGGAAACAATAACCCAATTGTCTTAGAGCTGGGATGTGGCAAGGGTGAGTATACCGTTGGGCTTTCCCGACTGTTTCCGAACCAGAACTTTATTGGCATCGACCGAAAAGGAGCTCGTATTTGGCGCGGCGCTAAAACCATCAATGAAGAACAGGTTATGAATGCCGCTTTCATGAGGGCTCAAATACAACACTTGGGATCGATTTTCGACCATCGAGAAATAAGCTCCATCTGGATCACTTTCCCGGACCCGCAGCCACAAAAAACCCGAGAGAAAAGCCGTATGACAGCACCGAGGTTTTTGGAAATGTACCGCAAAATTTTAGTCTCCGGGGGAAGGGTGCATTTGAAGACCGATTCATTTCCTCTTTACGAATACTCATTACAATGTGCAAAGGAGTCTGGCGCCATAATTCATGTATCCACTTCTGATTTGTACGCCACTTTGGATACTGATGCGGTTTTGGATATCAAAACCACATACGAGAAACGATTTTTGTCAGAAGGGTTGAAAATCTGCTATTTGTCTATTTCGTGGCCATTGTAGTGGAAAACCTCGTTTAACTCAATGATTGCTTTGTCCTAGTCAAGCGGCCTACTCAAGGTTTGCTGATAATGTCCTTAAGTGTCAGTAAATCAATTACATTGAACTAATCAGTGCTTCCTTGGGTTTGGTTCCATTTTATTGGTTTTTATCTTCAATTGCCTCTGTTTTTTGCCGTAACTTTGCATTCGCAAATTTTAGTACCGACTCAACAAGAATATTCATTAAGCCATGTCGCATCAAACAGACACCCTGGAAAGGGTGATTATCAAGTTCGCCGGAGACTCCGGTGATGGAATGCAGCTTACCGGAACCCAGTTTACCAACACTGCCGCGTTATTCGGTAACGACATCAGTACTTTCCCCGACTTCCCAGCTGAAATCAGGGCTCCACAAGGAACTTTGGCAGGGGTATCAGGATACCAGCTTCATTTCGGTAGCACCAACATTTATTCCCCCGGCGATCGCTGCGATGTATTGGTTGTGATGAATGCTGCTGCCTTGAAAGCTAACCTCAAGCAGTTGAAAAAAGGAGGAATTATCATTGCCAATACAGAAGGCTTTGACGCAAAGAACCTCCGTTTGGCCAATATCGCCGAGCAAGATAATCCACTCGAGAACGGCTCGCTTGAACCTTATAAGGTTATTCGAATCGACGTTACCAAGATGACACGTTCAGCCTTGAATGATTCTGGCCTTGGAACGAAAGAGATAGATCGCTCCAAGAACATGTTCGTGCTGGGCTTCCTCTATTGGATGTACAACAGGACCCTGGACAATAGCATCAAGTTTTTGGAAGAGAAGTTCTCCAAAAAGCCGGATATCCTGAATGCCAACATCAAAATCCTCAAAGCCGGATATCACTACGGAGACACTACAGAAACCATGACTCCGCGATTTGTGGTAAACCCGGCCAAGATGAAGCCTGGTGTTTATCGCAACATCATGGGTAACCAGGCAACCGCCATGGGTCTTATTGCCGCTTCGCAGAAGTCAGGGCTCGAGCTTTTCTTGGGTTCTTACCCAATCACACCTGCATCCGATATTCTTCACGAACTTGCCAAATACAAAAGCTTTGGAGTTAAAACCTTCCAAGCTGAGGATGAAATCGCAGCCATCTGCTCCACCATCGGTGCAGCTTTTGGCGGTTCCTTAGGTGTAACGACATCCTCAGGCCCGGGTATCGCCCTCAAAGGTGAAGCCATTGGATTGTCGGTAATGCTTGAAATTCCTTTGGTGGTTATTAACGTTCAGCGTGGAGGCCCCTCTACCGGACTGCCTACCAAGACTGAGCAGTCGGACCTTATGCAGGCCATGTATGGCCGAAACGGTGAGGCTCCCATGCCTGTTATTGCCGCTTCTTCTCCTGCAGATTGTTTTGACACTGTATACGAAGCCTGCCGTATCGCAGTAGAATTCATGACACCTGTTATGTTCCTTTCCGACGGTTATGTTGCCAACGGCGCAGAGCCTTGGCGCTTCCCAAAATCATCCGACCTCAAGCCAATCAGTGTTGAGTTTGCGAAAGCCAAGAATGGTGGCGACAAGTACCTACCATATAAACGTGATGAAAAACTTTCGCGTC
This sequence comes from Bacteroidia bacterium, assembly GCA_023262505.1. Lineage (GTDB taxonomy): Bacteria > Bacteroidota > Bacteroidia > AKYH767-A > OLB10 > JALRAP01. Next base: position 28,731 of record JALRAP010000007.1, on the reverse strand, counting down.
CATGGGCTGTTCCCGGAACACCAGGATTGGAGCACCGCATCGGTGGAATCGAAAAACAACACGAAACAGGTAACATTTCCTATGATCCCGAGAACCACGAGTTCATGGTGCATATGCGAGAAGCCAAGGTTGAAAAAATCGCCGACTTCATTCCTGATCAAACCATCGATTCGGGTCCATCAAAGGGAAAACTTCTTGTCCTCGGTTGGGGCTCCACATACGGTTCCATCAAAACCGCATTGATTGACGCGCATGCCAAAGGTTATGACGTGGCACATGCTCAAATCCGCCACTTGAAACCCTTCCCGAAAAACCTTGGCGAAATACTTTACAATTACGATAAAGTGTTGATTCCAGAGATGAACAACGGTCAGTTGGTGCGAATCATCCGCGATAAGTACATGATTCCTGCCATCGCATTCAACAAGATCCAAGGAATGCCTTTCACCGCCGGTGAAATATTCGAAAAAATCGAACAGGTGCTTTCCGAAAAATAAATCTAAAACATAACATCAAGATATTACCATGTCAACAGTTGAACCAAACCCCTCCATGACAACCTTCACCTCGAAGGAATTGGTTACCGACCAAGATGTAAGATGGTGCCCAGGCTGTGGAGATTATTCCATATTGAAGCAGGTGCAAACCGTTATGCCTGAATTGGGAATACCTCGCGAAAACATCGTTTTCGTTTCAGGTATCGGCTGCTCATCACGCTTCCCATATTACATGGAGACCTTTGGTATGCACTCCATCCACGGAAGGGCTACCGCCATCGCAAGCGGACTAAAAGCGGCGCGACCAGACCTGAGCGTTTGGATCGTATCGGGTGACGGCGATTCAATGTCAATCGGCGGAAATCACTTCATCCATCTGCTTCGTAGGAACTTTGATGTGAACCTGCTGGTGTTCAACAATGAGATCTATGGTTTGACAAAGGGGCAATATTCACCAACTTCTGAAGAAGGCAAGGTGACCAAGTCAACTCCATTTGGTTCCGTTGATCATCCTTTCAATCCTTCGGCATTGGCTTTGGGAGCTGATTCAACTTTCGTTTCCAGATCTATGGATCGTGACCCGGTTCATTTGAAAGAGATTTTACGTCGAGCACACAAGCATAAAGGCACTTCATTTGTTGAGATTTACCAGAACTGCAACGTCTTCAACGATGGCGCTTTCGAAATATTCACCGACAAGGAAACCAAGAAGATTGAAACCCTTTTCGTTGAGCATGGCAAACCATTGGTGTTTGGACAGAATGGTGAGAAAGGTATCAAGCTTGATGGATTCAAGCCTGTTGTTGTGGATATGGCAAGTCATTCTGCTAACGACCTTTGGATACATGACGAAACAGATCGTTTGAAAGCCTCTATGTTGAGCCGCTTCTTCGACAATCCTCGTAAGGGAGGAGAACATCTGCCTCGTCCATTTGGTGTGTTCTATGTGGAAGATCGTCCCTGCTACGAAGATGGAATGAAAACACAGATCGAAAGCATAATCACTTCCAAAGGCTCAGGCGACCTCGACAAGTTGTTGCGTGGACGCGATGTTTGGGAGATTCAGTGATCTATATTGAAATAAACAAAAACGCCCTGGGATTTCCCAGGGCGTTTTTTATGGAAGCCGAGTTTTCTTTTAGAACTTGAAGGAGGCCCCAACAGTGGCCCATGATACTCCGTAACCCAGTTCAAGGAAAGCGCCCACGTTGTCCGTGAAATAATATTTCATGCCGGCAAAAAGTGATGCATAAAGGGCACTTGAATATGTTCGGCTATACATGTAACCGGAAGGCAGGTTGTTTTTGCTGTTCAATATGTGAAAAGCCAACATGGCTCCTCCATAGGTGTCGAGGTTGTCAACTTTCAACAAGTCATAATGGAACGAGCCACGTGCGCCTAGGATTGTGATGCTCCATTTGTCATAGTATTTGCCGTTTGGCAATACAATGTCATAGTCATAGCCCTTGCGTCCCAAGTAGCCTCCCAATCCAATTACGCCACCCATGCCCAGCTCTTTGAAGCCATAGTCGTAGTGGATTCCAAATGCAGGTGTTTGCGTATCATATCCTGAGAATCCAAATACACCGCCAACTCCTAGACCTAGTCCTATCACATGATCGCCCTCACCGAAAGTGTCCGAAGTGTTTTGTGCGAAAGATGAGCTTGTGAAAAGTAGTAAGGCGATTAATGCAAGTATGTGTTTCATGGAATTGGGTTTGGATACAAAGTAAATCCAACCTGCGCGACACTAGGGTGCAGGTTGGGTTAATTTTCAACAATAGGATGTTACAAGTAGCACTCAAGAATAAGATGCAACCAATGGGAAGCGCCGTCCTGTGCCGAAGGCTTTTGTGGATACCCGAATGATGGGAGCGAATTGAAAGCGCTTGTATTCGCTGCGATTGACAAGCGACAAAACCTTAGAAACCACAGCAGCATCAAATCCCATTTCAATCAACGAGCTTGAACCTGATTTTCCTTCAATATGGTGGAATAGGATACGATCCAACAAATCATAATCCGGAAGCGAGTCCGAGTCTTTTTGTCCAGGCCTGAGTTCGGCTGATGGTGCCTTGGTCAATATGTTTTTTGGAATCCTCATCTGAGTAGAATTCAGGTGATCACATAGTGCATAGACTTCCGTTTTGTATAAGTCGCCAATGACGGATATCCCACCTGCCATATCGCCGTACAATGTACCATAACCTACTGCAAGTTCACTTTTGTTCGAAGTGTTTAATAGCACGTAGCGGTGCTTGTTGGATAACGCCATGAGAATGGTTCCTCTGGTGCGGGATTGAACATTCTCCTCTGCTATATCGAATGGTTTCCCTTCGAAGGCAGGAGTCAGCTCGTTCAGGAATGTGTCGTAGACATTGTTGATAGGAATGGTTCTACTCGTCAATCCATTCAGTTTACACAAATCCAAGGCATCTTGAACAGAGTGTTCCGATGAAAACTCCGAAGGCATCAGTACTGGATGTACGTGTGATGCACCTAAAGCCTCTGCGGCCAAAACAGCTACCAATGCCGAGTCAACTCCACCAGATAATCCCAATACGGCATCGGTAAAGCCACACTTTCTGAAGTAATCGCGAATGCCGCACACCAAAGCCTGTCGGATGCGCTCTTCCTTAGAAAGCGCGGTGCTTTTTGCTGATACAATATTGGATGTTATCGAAGCCTGGAAAAGTCCGTCGTTGAAATATGACGCTTCGAACAAGACTTCTCCATTAGCATCAATAACCATCGAGCCGCCATCAAACACCAAGTCGTTTTGAGCTCCCGCGTGATTCACATATACAATTGGCGACTTGAACTTAACCGCATTTCGTTGAAGGATGGAAATTCGTTTCTCTCGGTGGTTGAAATCAAAAGGCGAAGCGGCAATATTGATTACAAGATCGATTTTTCCTTCGCCTGTTTTTTCCAATGGCGAAAAAGTATACATGGGGTCATCCTCTTCATTCCACAGGTCTTCGCAAATAGTGATCGCAACCCTTTTCCCATTCAGCTCAATCGTTTTGAATTCGGTGTTCGGTTCGAAATACCGGTATTCATCGAACACATCATAGGTGGGCAATAAGGTTTTGTGAAAAACGCTCTTGATTTCTCCATCGGCCAACACATAGGCCGAGTTGAACAGGTTTTTCCCTTTCGGTGATGGATTTTTGGATGGGCTTCCAACGACGGCTGTTATGCCAATGCAGTGGGTGGCTATTTCTCGAATGGCATCAGTACAATTTGTTACAAAATCCGCTGATTCCAACAAATCCATTGGTGGATAGCCGCAAACCGCCAATTCGGGAAAAACAATCAAATCAGTTCCAGAGGCGCGAGAATGCTCAATATGTTTAATGATTAGCCCTTTGTTAGCATTGAAATTGCCAATATGGCAATTGATCTGAGCCAGGGCTATCTTCATTGTATAATAAGAAAATGAATCAGAAGAAAATGCCAACGTTCAGCACGATTCCATCCGTGCGGAATTGGGCGGAAGGTTCGTCATCAGAGCCTTTGTAAATATCCATCAAACCATTGTTGTAATGAATGCCCGCAGTGAACGAAGTGTTTCCGCCTAGGTTGTATTCGATTCCCGCTCCAACATTCAAATGAGCGTTGAAAGCGTAAAATTTAGACTGGTTTCCATTGTTTTCCTTGTCCTCAAATAATGTACTTTCAAAATCCACGTCTTGTTTTGCCTTCACCAAAACCCCGGGAAGTACTCCAAACAAACCATAATATTTGATGTAACCGATTTCGTTCGTTTTCAATTTTAGTCCAATAGGAACTTCTACATATTGCAGCTTTTGCTTGAACGACACATCCCCTGTTGCAGCAGAGTTGAAATTGTACTTGCCTCCCCTGTAGGTGATCTCAAGTCCGGTAGCAAAGGCATAGTTTTTTGAAATGGCGAACTCGGTCATCAATCCGTAGGAAAGTCCAATACTCCCTCCATCATTTTCGAGTCCTGTACCATCAGTCTTCATCCAATTATAGCTGGGCGAGGCTTTCAGTCCAAAATGGAATTTGCTTCCCCCGTCATTCTGTGCTTTTGCTGAGAAAGAAATGGCTGTAGCCATCATAATCGAAAGAAATACGCGTTTATTCATAGCTTTGCTTATTGGTTATGCAATTTTACTCAAAAATCCGTTTCAGATCCGCCCCTTGGGCTTTGATTTGTTTTTGCATGCTTTGCTCCTGCGGAACCGACAAGCCCGATGTGTCGGATATTCAGGTCGATACGAAAATAGAACGATTCGACCATGATTTAACCGCTATGATTTCGAAACCTGATGCGATTGCAAAGCTGCAGGATAAGTATGGTTTGTTTTATGAGACATTTACTTTCAAAATACTGCAAATACGTCCAGGGTCAGATGAGGAAGTATCGGAGGCATTACGGTCTTTTGTAACCGATTCCAGCGTTTCCAGCGTTTCCAAATCCATAGATTCCGTTTACAAAGACATGAGCGAACTCGAGGAGGGGTTCAGCGAATTCGCCAAACATTACAAGTATTATTTCCCCCAAGACACTTTTCCGCGAATCGTAGCTTGCAATACTTTTTTCAATTATGCCATTGCCATAGACAGTGGGTTCATCGGCCTTGGGCTTGATATGTTCTTGGGAGAGAAATCCCATTATTATGAGATGATTGGTATGCCATTGTTCATGCGCAAACGAATGGCGCCAAAATACCTGGTGCCAGCCACCGTGATCGGTTGGTTCAATACAGAGTATCCTAGGGAGATGGAAGGCAAGGAATTCCTGAATCAGATGATTCATCAAGGTAAATCCATGTATTATGCGAGTAAGATGTTGCCAGAAACACCTGATTCCGTGTTGCTCGCATTCTCGCCGAGTGAACTCAAATGGTGCGAGGATAACGAGGAGCGCATTTGGTCATTGTTCATTGAAAAGAAAATGTTGTTCAGTACCGATCCATCACACTATATAAAATTCCTGGGCGAAGCTCCTAAATCCTCCGGGTTTCCAGACGACGCACCCGATCGAATAGGTGTATGGATCGGATGGCAAATCGTCAATAAATACATGAATAAGAATCCCGAATCGTCGCTCCAGCAACTTATAGCGGAAAAGGACGCGTTAAAGATTCTGGAACAATCGGGATACAAACCTTGAGCATATGAAAAACTCGGAAATCAAATTCAACATCACACTCGACGACAACCGAATGCCGGAGACCATCAAATGGCAGGCTGATGATTCGGGCATCGTTGGTGAAAAGGATTGCAGCTCTGTGATGATTTCAATTTGGGATCCCAAGGATAGCTGTACCTTGCGCATCGACTTGTGGACTAAGAAAATGATGGTTGAGGAAATGCAGCATCTGTATTATGAAACGCTGCGTAGCATGGCCGACACTTATAGAAGATCCACCAATGATGAAAAGGCCGCAGAGGAGATTGCTGCTTTTGCCCAACGTTTCGGCAAAATGACCGGAGTGCTTAAGTGAAATCCACTTGGTTTTTTCAAGAGTGCTCTGCGAAAAAGGACATCAGCTCATCCCTTCCCGTGCGCTCCGTGGAGGATGTGATGAACATTCTCGGTAGCTCTTCCCACCATTCAGCCAAACGTTTTTTGTATTCGGCAATGTTTTTTGGCAGCTGGGTTTTAGTCAATTTGTCTGCCTTGGTAAATGCAATCACAAAAGGCACTCCACTTTCACCAAGTTGATTGATGAATTCCAAGTCCGAGCGTTGAGGTTCAAGTCGTGCATCAACTAACACCACTACGCATGTGAGTTCTTTCCGATTCTCCAAATAGCCGCGCACCATCTTGTCCCATTTCTCGCGTTCGGTTTTTGATGATTTCGCATAACCGTATCCCGGCAAGTCTACCAAATACCAACCAGCGGGAAATTTGAAATGGTTGATGGTTTGTGTTTTCCCTGGAGTTGAAGATGTTTTTGCCAAATCCTTTACTCCCGCCAACATGTTTATCAGGGATGATTTGCCCACGTTAGATCTGCCAATGAAAGCGAATTCCGCCTCTTCATGCGCAGGACATTTTCGGTAATCGCCATAGCTGCTGATAAATGCAGCTTTACTGATATCAACCATTTGCTGTTAATGCTTTTTTGATTGGTAGGAGGAAATATGGCGCTCCTTCTTGGAGTCGTAAATGTCTGCGATGGTAACCAGGATGCCGGTCTCTTCCACGTCTCCGAAATGACTGTTTCTTGCCGTTCCAAATGTTTTCATGGTAGCCGACAAGTTCATATAGGAGTTGAACAATGGCGGAATGTTTTCGTCACGATCGCGCACCTTACCATTGAGAATCCTATGCGCCTCCTTATAGGTCAATCCTGATATTTCCGAAATAAACGCCGAAACATCGTTTTTCAATGGTAGTGCCTCGATGGGTTCCACCAATTTTTCATGGTCGGGAAACAGGTGTCTCATAAACGACAAAATGTAATCACGTGCAAGTTCATCGAAATCACTATACATGGTCACTTTGCCGAAGAAATATTTGATATGCTTATAATCGAGAATGATGGCCCCAAGCCCATCCCAAAGATTATCGAGCGAAAACAAACCTTTTCGGTTTTCAGCCGATGGTTGAAAACGGGGTTGTACAAAAGACCTTCCAAGCTCAATTGTATAGGGGAGGTAGTTTTGGATGAAGTTTTCTGAAAACTTGAAAAGTTCGCTGGTTGCTAAATTGAAAACTCCGGCTTCGTTTTTGTCGGCTTTGGAGCACTCTATGAAACGGTAGCCACCAACGATTTCTTTTTCTTCGGGATTCCAAACAATCAGCTGACTATAAACTGAGCCATTGAGATCGAATGTATCAAGATCGCAGTCTAAGCCCGTGCCGCCTCCAGCGTGCCTGAAGGTCAACTCACGCAATCTCCCTATTTCCCTGAGGGTGTTGGGTGCATTATAGGCGTTGACGATGTAAATTTGGTTGGAGCCGTTATTTGTGTCGCGAACAAACAGCTCATTTGTCAACTCTTCTTCCAACAGTTTTCTATCAATCGGTGGTATTAGGTCCTTCATTTTTTCCACTGATGAACGGAGTTATTTAATTGAATGGCTTTGGTTCGATAAGGAGTATACCATGTGTTTAATCCGATCGGCCCATTCGCGATCATTGGATGGGTTCTCGAAGGCAGTACTATCGACCGGTTTTCCAAAAGTAATGCGAATAGTTCTTCCCTTTTGCCTATACATCTCGTCAGGCAGGTAAAGCATTTCGATATTGGCTTTTAAACCCAAGCTTTTCCTGATATTGGACAACTTGTAAAAGAATGCCGAGTTTTCACCGTCTATGAATGCGGGTATGACAGGGATGCGGTTTTTCTTGGATTTGATGATGAAGCTTTTTCGCCATTCCAAATCGCGAATCATTCCGTTTTTTTTTCGCGAAACCAATCCCGCCGGAAAAATCAGTACTCCCATACCCGATGCATATAGTTCATCCAGGTTTTTATGTACCTGGGCATCGTTTTTGCCGTGTTTGTTCACCCCAATAAAAAGCCCTTTGAGGTTTTCCAGCTTAAGCAGGATGTCGTTTACGATAAAGCGAACGTCGGCTCTTTTCTTTCCTACGCTTTGAAGCAACGAAATCGCATCTAGTCCACCCAAGGGGTGGTTGGCTGCTACCACAAATCCCCCTGTTTCCGGAATGTGTTCCAAGCCTTCAATTTCTACACGTGCGCCGAATTCGGAAATAATGGCATCAACAAATTCAAAATCAAATCTATGGCCATTCCTATGGATAAAGCTATTGATCTCTTCTTGATGTACCGTCTTTTTTAACCAGCTAAAGAATATTCTAGGGAGCATCGCGTAGAGCCCTGGATTTTTGCTCTTAAAAACGGAGTCTATATCTATAAGTGATTTGTTTTCAGGGTTTTTCATAACTAGATTCAGGCCGCACTAAAATTCATGGTTTCAAAAGTAGTGGATTTAAAATTGAGCACCGATTGTTAATTACTCCCACATTCTACCACTATCCCAGGCCAGGCCAATAATTCATGAAACATATTTAAAATCAATTAGTATAAGGTGGCATATTTGGATAATCGTATTTTGTTTTTACCTTTGACCACATAATTTATCAACAAAAACCGCGTTAAGTGGTAAAAAGTGGAAATACTTTTTCTACCTTTACCCACCTTAAATGCTGAATGCTGTAGGTCAGTCATTTGAGGGGCAAAAACCGAAAGAGCGAAATGCAACTAATTGGGGAATTTGAAGTTAAGGTTGACGACAAGGGCCGGATCATGGTACCAGTCGGCCTGCGCCGCCAGCTCCCTACCGAAATGCAGGACCGCTTTGTGCTGAACCGTGGTTTTGAAAATTGTGTGGCCATGACACCATATCCATTATGGGTAAAGGAGTCTGAGCGTATTAACAAACTCAATTCAAACCGAAAACTGGTGCGGGAATACCAAAGGTTTTTTGCAAATGGTGCCACCGAGTTGATTCTCGACAATTCAGGCAGGATGCTTTTACCGAAGCATCTGCAGGAATGGGCGGGTCTTGGCAAGGAGGTGATCATTTCTACCTATGGCAGCAAGATTGAAATCTGGTCTAAAGACCGTTTCCGTACGCCTACCGCCGAGGACGCTGAACGCTACGCCAACCTCGCAGAGGAGATTTTCGGAAACGACAACAACGATGAGGTTTGACGTCCTATCATGAACCCGTCATGTTGCGCGAATGCTTAGACGCGCTGCAGTGTAAAAAGGACGGAGTTTATGTGGATGCGACCTTCGGTGGTGGAGGACACTCAAAGGCGATATTGAATGCTTTGGGTGAAAATGGCCGACTGTTGGCTTTCGACCGAGATGAAGACGCTCTTGCTAACACTATTAACGATAGCAGGTTCACACTCATTAGAGACAACTTCAGCCACATGGAGCAACAACTCGGCCAATTAGGTATTCATCAGGTGGATGGTATCCTAGCCGACTTAGGAGTTTCTTCTCATCAATTTGATGTTGCCCAAAGGGGGTTCTCCATTCGGTTTGAACACGATTTGGACATGCGAATGGACAATAGGGAAAGCCTTACCGCACTGGAGATTCTGAACAACTATTCTGAAAAGGAATTGGTTTCTATTTTCTCCCTCTATGGTGAAGTGCGCAATTCTAAAAGCCTTGCTGCAGCCATTGTGAAAAAAAGAGCGGAGCATCCTTTGCAAGGCTCAACCGACCTTCGTAATTGTATCAAGCACCTGATGCCAGCCAAAGACGGCAATACATGGTTGGCGCAAATCTACCAGGCGCTACGAATTGAAATCAATAACGAGTTAGATTCCCTTCGTGCATTGCTTGACCAATCTAAAAAGTTGTTGAAAAGAGGAGGACGCATAGCCATCATGTCATACCATTCTTTGGAAGACCGCATGGTTAAGAACTTGATCAATACGGGTAATGTGGATGGTGAGGATCACCGGGATTTATATGGAAACAGAGTGGGGTTGAGCTTTCATTCTGTTTCTCGTAAAGCCATTGTCCCTACTACAGAGGAAATAGATAGGAATCCACGCTCAAGAAGCGCCAAATTAAGAGTAGCAGAAAAGATTTGAACTGATGGGAAACAGGATCAGAAGCGAAGAGCAGCATGTGGCGGCAAAAGCGGCTGCTGGAGACAACAAAGTCGCCAGCGGTAGGTTTATCCGCTTGATGTATGCCTTGGGCATTTTCTCCAAGGAGAGCTTGGTGAAATCAATGCCGTTCTTTTTCTTTTTGATGGCCATTGCATTGCTATACATAGCCAACAGCTATGAAGCCGAGCGGGTAATCAGGCAGATCGATAAAACAGGGAAAGAACTCAAGGTTCTGCGTACTGAATACATATCGGTTAAGTCGGAGCTGATGTTCACAAGTAAGCAATCTGAAGTGGCCCGTATGGCTTCATCATTCGGGATAAGTGAATCCAAAACAGCTCCGATGAAAATCGTAGTGGCCGACAATAACAAACAAGAATCTGAACCAACCTTATGGGAGAAACTAAAAAGGATATTCTCGTAAGGGTTTACATCCTTTACGGCTTCATGTGCATCTTTGGCGCTGCTATCATATTCAAAATATGGTTCATCCAGAATGTGCGTGGCGAACAGTTGATCGCTTTGGCGGATAGCCTTACCACAAAAACGGCCATTATCGAGCCCGCACGAGGAAATATATATTCTGCAGACGGAAGTCTGCTTGCAACCTCGGTTCCAACATACGATCTATACATGGATCTGCAGTTGGAAACCATCACCAACGATATTTTCAAGTCGGGACTCGATTCACTTGCAATCGGACTTTCAAAGATTCTGGGAGACAAGTCCCCCTATGCCTACAAGCAGCTTTTGATTTTCGCAAGAAAACCCGGTCCTGGCAAGCGCTACTTTCCATTAAAGAAGAACGTTACGCACGCACAGCAAAAAAAGCTATATGAATTACCTGTTTTCCGACTTGGAAGATATAAAGGCGGACTTATTGCTGAAGTTAAAAACAAGCGTGTTAAACCGTTCACCATTCTTGCTGACCGCACCATTGGATATAAGTTGGATGGTGTTGGCGCGGTAGGTATAGAAGGCGCTTTCGATCAATACTTGAAAGGCAATACCGGTGTTCGTTTGATGCAGAAGATGTCGGGCAACGTTTGGAAGCCACTCAATGATGAAAATGAGATTGAGCCATTGGACGGCAATGATGTTATCACCACCATTGATTTGAACCTACAGGATGTGGCAGAGAGTGAACTGGAGCGACAGCTTGCAGGTCACAAGGCTGAAAAAGGTTGTGCCATATTGATGGAAGTTCAAACAGGCGCTATCATGGCAATCGCCAATTTAGAACGTGGTTCTGATGGCAATTACCGCGAAACCTACAATTTCGGTGTGGGTCAAAGCACCGAACCCGGCTCAACTTTCAAGCTGGCTTCTATGATGGCTTTGATGGAGGATGGGTTCGCCTCACCTGATGATTCAGTAGATACGCAAGGAGGCATAATCAAATATGCAGGAAAGGAGATGAAGGACTCTAAAACCGGAGGATATGGTAAGTTGACTCTGCAAGAGGTATTTGAGCATAGTTCCAATGTCGGTATCTCGAAAATGGTGCAAAAGTATTATGCCAAGAGACCGCAAGAGTTTGTGGATCGTGTGAAGTCGTTCGGTTTGGTGGATGATCTCGGTTTGCAAATCACAGGTGCTGGAAGGCCCTATATCAATAGTACCGAAAACAAATTGTGGTCACGTATTTCGCTTCCATTCATGTCTATTGGATACGAATGTTCTTTCACGCCACTACAAATACTGACCTTCTACAATGCCGTTGCCAACAACGGCAAAATGGTAAAACCGCTATTTGTGAAAGAGATTCGTAACAAAGGCGTGGTGGTAAAATCTTTTGGTACCGAGGTGATGCGTGAGAAAATCGCATCCGATAAGACCCTCGAAAACGCTCGCAAGATGCTCGAAGGAGTGGTTCAACAAGGTACCGCTACCATTTTGAAGCATGGTCAATATGGCATAGCAGGGAAGACCGGAACGGCGGTTATAGCTGCTCAATCAAACGGATACAACAAGGATAACAAGAAGTATCAAGCCACTTTTGTGGGATATTTTCCAGCCGATAAGCCAAGGTATTCTTGCATAGTGGTGGTTTATGCACCCAGCAACAATGTTTATTATGCGGCACAGGTAGCCGCTCCAATATTCAAGGAGATCTCCGATAAGGTATACGCTACAAGTGTCGAGATGCATCCGAACTTGGTTGCCAACAACCAGAATGCAGATAAGTTGCCTATAGTCAAAAGCGGTAATTCACAAACCGCCGACTATGTTTTGAAGAAAGTGGGTGTATCAAATTACGCTGCACAGAAAGATGCAGAATGGATAACAGCATCTACATCCGAAAACAAGATCGAGTTGAAACCGCGTAGTGTTTCAATTGGCAATGTACCTGATGTAACAGGTATGGGCTTACGTGATGCTGTATTTCTTTTGGAGAGCAGTGGGCTTAGTATAAGGGTAGTGGGTAAGGGCTCTGTGCTTAAGCAATCCATACCCGCGGGAACTAAAGTCGAAAAAGGTAAGGAAATCGTGATTCAGTTGGGGTAATGAGGCAACTTCAGGAAATATTATACAAGACAGGATTGTTGGAAGTGGTGGGTGATACATCCATCCAAGTGGATGAAATTTGCTTCAGCTCCAATGAAATAAAGTCTGGTGACATATTCGTCGCAGTCAAGGGCACGCGCACAGATGGCCATGCATTCATCTCCAGCGCGGTTGCGTCAGGTGCTGTTGCTGTTGTATGTGAAACCTTGCCTGATAGCCTTACAGCAGGCATAACATATATAAAGGTGGCGGATAGTTCGGTTGCGCTAGCAGTCATGGCTGCCAATTATTACGATAATCCTTCCGAAAAGTTGCAGTTGGTTGGAGTGACCGGAACAAATGGGAAAACCACTTCGGTTACCTTGCTATACCGTTTGTTCATGAATCTTGGAATGCCTTCCGGATTGTTATCAACCGTTGAAAACAGGATCAATCAGCAGATTATTCCTTCTACACATACAACTCCCGACCCCGTCCGATTAAACAAGTTGCTTGCAACGATGGTAGAAGATGGTTGCAAGTACTGTTTCATGGAAGTTAGTTCACATGCGGTGGTGCAACATCGGGTTACAGGATTGGTATTTGCAGGAGGGTTGTTTACCAATATATCGCATGACCACCTCGATTACCATAAGACCTTCGAGGAATATATAAAAGCCAAAAAGGGTTTTTTCGATATGCTTCCGGCATCATCTTTTGCCGTTTACAATTCTGATGATCGGAACGGTTCGGTAATGGTTCAAAATTGCAAAGGCAAAACCATTTCATTCGGCTTGAAGGGAATCGCCGACTTCAAATGCAAGGTTGTGGAGAACTCTTTTGGCGGATTGCTTCTGGCACTAGATGGTCATGAGGTATTGTGTAGGCTCATAGGTTCTTTCAACGCTTATAATGTGACCGGTGTGTATGCAGTTGCTGTAATGCTCGGACAGGATAAGCTTGCTGTGCTAACGGCGCTTAGTAACCTTGAGCCTGTAGAAGGAAGGTTCCAATATGTGATTTCCAGTAATCGAGTGACAGGAATTGTGGACTATGCACATACTCCTGATGCGTTGATGAATGTACTCAACACCATCAAAGACCTTCGTACCGGAAATGAAACTGTAATCACTGTGGTTGGTTGTGGCGGTGATCGAGATAAGGCCAAGCGTCCTATCATGGGCAAAATAGCTTCCGACATGAGCGATAAGGTGATATTCACATCTGATAATCCGAGATCTGAAAATCCTGATCTAATCATCGATGAAATGCGTACGGGAGTTTCTCCTGTTAATTTCAAAAAAACCATTGCAGTTCCCGATCGTAAGGAAGCGCTGAGGCTCGCTTGTAGCATGGCCGAGACGGGCGACATCATACTTGTTGCCGGAAAAGGTCATGAGAAATACCAGGATATCGCAGGTGTAAAAACGCCTTTCGATGACAAACAGGTTTTGTTGGATTCATTCAAACTGATGGAAAGCTGATGCTCTATTACCTATTTGAATACCTCGATCGTGTACTCGACATTCCAGGTGCTGGGGTGTTCCGATTCATCTCATTCCGGGCGGCCTTGGCTATTATTATTTCCTTGTTCATCACTTTGATTTTAGGCAAACCCATTCTCAGGCTGTTGCTGAAAAAGCAAGTGGGGGAAACCATCCGCGATCTCGGACTAGAAGGGCAAGCTCAAAAGCAAGGCACACCAACCATGGGTGGACTTATCATTCTAGCAGCCATACTGATTCCCACAGTACTGTTAGCGAAGCTTGATAACATATATATCTTATTGATGATCATTTCCACAGTGTGGCTGGGATTAATCGGCTTCCTGGATGATTATATCAAGGTTTTCAAAAAGGATAAGAAGGGACTTGCTGGCAGGTCAAAAATCATTGGACAGGTTGGACTTGGTCTGATTGTCGGGTCGGTGCTGTATTTCCATGATGACGTAGTAATACGTGATAACGCAATCGCGACAGGCGGGCCTTCGATTACGATGAACGCGGAGGCTGAGTCTCGCGTTCAGGAACTTCAAGGTGATGCAATAAAAACTGCGGATGTGAAATCCACAGCCACCACCATTCCTTTCATGAAGAATAACGAGTTTGATTATCGAATGATTTCCGAATGGTTGGGCGATAACACAGGGAAGTACGTATGGATTATTTTCATTCTGGCTGTGATATTGATTGTGACGGCTGTATCCAATGGGGCTAACATAACAGATGGTATAGACGGACTAGCCACGGGAACTTCTGCCATTATCGGAGTAACACTGGCTGTTTTTGCATACGTGTCCGGTAACACTATTTTCTCAGACTACTTGAACATCATGTATATTCCCAATACAGGTGAGCTGATGGTGTTTATGAGCGCTTTTGTAGGGGCTTGCGTGGGATTCCTTTGGTTCAATGCGTATCCGGCACAGGTTTTCATGGGGGATACTGGAAGCCTCGCACTCGGTGGTATCATTGCTGTTTTCGCTATTGCCATACGAAAGGAATTACTGATTCCTGTACTCTGTGGAATCTTCCTCATAGAAAACCTATCGGTTATGATGCAGGTAAGTTATTTCAAATACACTAAAAAGAAATATGGCGAGGGAAGAAGGATCTTCCGTATGTCGCCACTTCATCATCACTATCAGAAGCTAGGTTATCATGAGTCTAAAATCGTAACGAGATTTTGGATTGTGGGAATCATGCTGGCCGTATTGAGCATAGTAACCTTGAAACTGCGTTAATAAATGTCTAACAAGCCCAAAATGGTGATTCTTGGTGCTGGCGAAAGCGGGCTTGGCTCTGCTGTGTTGGCTTTGAAGAAAGGCTATGATGTGTTTGTGTCTGACAGCGGTCCTATCAGGGAAGTTTATAAGGATGAGTTTATACGCCGTGGAATTCCTTTTGAGGAAGGAACCCATAGCGTTGATAGGCTTATGGATGCAGTGGAGGTTATTAAAAGCCCGGGCATACCAGACAAAGCCCCTGTGGTTACAAAAATCAAGGATGCCGGAATTCCTGTTGTTTCTGAAATAGAGTTTGCAGGTAGGCATACAAACGCACATAAGATCTGTATTACCGGTACAAATGGTAAAACCACAACCACCTTACTCACTTACCATGTGCTTCAAAAGGCTGGATTAAATGTTGGTTTGGCTGGCAATGTAGGTAAGAGTTTTGCCATGCAAGTAGCAGAGTCGGAACGAGATTTTTTCGTTCTGGAATTAAGCAGTTTTCAGCTCGATGGTATGTTTGAATTCAAAGCTGATACATCCATACTACTGAACATTACTCCTGATCACTTGGATCGTTACGAATATCAGCTTTCAAAGTATGTTGATTCCAAGTTCAGGATTATAAACAACCAAAATCCAAAGGATGCTTTCATCTATTGTGCCGATGATCCGATCCTGAATGAGGCATTGAAGAGCAGGAAAGTAACACCTGCTTGCTACCCTTTTTCCATTTCACAATCCGAGGGTATGGCTGCCTATCTACAAAACGAAAACCTTGTCATAAACATAAAAAACCAAATACTCGATATGTCTATCTACAACCTGGCCCTTCAAGGCAAACACAATCTCTACAATACCATGGCCGCTGGAATCGCAGCCAGGATTCTCGACATCCGTAAAGAGGTCGTAAGGGAGAGTTTTGCCGACTTCAAAAACGCTGAGCATCGTTTGGAGCATGTAATGACAGTGCATGGAATTGAGTTTGTGAATGACTCTAAAGCGACTAACGTAAATTCTGCCTGGTATGCTTTGGAGTGCATGCAAAAGCCTGTTATTTGGATTGTAGGGGGGGTAGACAAAGGCAACGACTACGATACGCTTCGGGAGTTGGTCAAGTCCAAAGTAAAGGCAATCGTGTGCCTGGGTAAGGATAATGCCAAGATTCACGATGCATTCTCAGACATCGTTCCGGACATTACTGATACATCCTCAGCCATGGATGCGGTTCAAAAGTCGTATGAAAAAGGTCGTAAGGGCGACGTAGTATTGCTTTCGCCCGCATGCGCAAGCTTCGACCTCTTCAAAAACTACGAGGACCGCGGCTGGCAGTTCAAAACAGCAGTACGATCACTCTGATTCATGGAATAGTAAAAAATAATTGAATGAATACTTGGTTGGATAAATACTTCAGAGGCGACAGGGTGATTTGGGTCGTTGTAATGCTTCTTGCGTTATTGTCCATTCTTGCTGTTTATAGTTCGACCGGCACATTGGCTTACAAAACACAGCAGGGTAACACAGAGTATTATCTGCTCAAGCATTTCTTCATTCTTTTTCTCGGGTTTGCACTTATGTACTTCGCACATCTTTTTCGCTATACGGTTTACGCCCGTTTCGCCAATATTGTAATTGCCGTGGCGATTCCGTTGTTGCTTCTTACTCTTGCAATGGGTACCAACAGAAATGAAGCAAGTCGCTGGCTTACATTGCCCATTATCAATTTGTCATTTCAAACATCTGATCTCGCCAAGCTAGCCCTCATCTTGTTTGTAGCCCGTGCCCTATCAATAAGGCAAGATAACATTCGGGATTTCAAATCCGCATTTGTACCAATCATGCTACCGGTATTAATCACCTGTGGTTTGATTTTGCCTGCCAATTTTTCAACAGCCGCTGTATTGTTCGCAACTAGTATAATTCTAATGCTAGTAGGTAGGATATCTATCAAGTACATAGCCTCATTAATTGGCATCGGCGTCATTGCCTTTGCTTTGTTTATTTCGATTTCATTGGCAATTGGGAAAAAGGGCCGCATTTCCACGTGGGCAGCGAGGATAGAAACATATATAGGAGGCAAAGAAGGTTCGGATAGTTATCAATCACAACAAGCACACATAGCAATCGCAAAAGGGGGATTCATGGGAGTTGGGCCAGGAAACAGTTCGCAAAGGAACTTTCTGCCACATCCCTATTCAGACTTCATATATGCAATCATCATTGAAGAATACGGAATGGTAGGAGGAGTGACGATCGTGATCCTATATTTGGTTCTGCTCTTTCGAGCGGTCAGAATTGTTCGAAATTCGCCAAAGGCGTTCGCAACTTTTGCTGCGATTGGTTGCGCATTCAGTCTGGTGTTCCAAGCCATGATTAACATGGCGGTAACAGTAGGCTTGTTCCCTGTAACCGGACAACCATTACCCATGTTAAGCATGGGGGGAACATCCATTTGGTTCACCAGTATAGCAATCGGAATCATACTCAGCGTGAGTCGTGAAACCGAGGAGGAAGGAGGTTTGCAACCTGTTGCGGCCTGAAACACGAATCATAATAAGCGGAGGTGGCACGGGAGGGCACATATTCCCGGCATTGGCGATTGCAGAAGGATTGCGAAAAATCGATTCTTCCATTAAAATACTTTTTGTAGGTGCGAAGGGGAGAATGGAGATGGAGAAGATTCCGGCTGCAGGATATGAGATTGTAGGACTAAACATTTCAGGTTTCAACCGTAGTTTGTCTTGGTCAAACCTGTCATTCCCTTTCAAAGTTGTTACAAGCTTGTTTAAAGCACTATCGATAGTCAAAAAATTCAAGCCCAATGCAGCTGTTGGGGTTGGCGGTTATGCCAGCGGTCCATTATTGTGGGCAGCTTCCAAATCCGGTGTTCCAACGGTGATTCAAGAACAGAATTCATATCCTGGAATCACGAATAAATTGCTCGCCTCAAAAGCCAATTTGATTTGTACAGGTTATGATGGTATGGAACGTTACTTCCCTGCGTCAAAAATCATGGTAACAGGAAATCCTGTTCGGAATGAAATGGTTGACATCAATGGTAAGAAGGAAGAGGCTTTGACTTTTTTTGGTCTTGAAAAGGGCAAACCAATTGTATTGGTTGTTGGAGGCAGCCAAGGTGCATTGGCAATTAACAAGGCAGTTCTGCAGGGCCTCGCAACCTTGCGCGATTCCGGAGTGCAATTAATCTGGCAGACTGGTACGAGATTTTTACCTGAGGCTTTGGATGGGATCAAGTCAGCAGGGTATTCTGATGCACGGGCATTTGATTTTATAAAGAGGATGGATTATGCCTATGCTGCTTGCGATTTAGTGATATCCAGGGCAGGTGCCAGTACAGTATCCGAATTGTGTGTGGTAGGAAAGCCCGCAATTATGGTTCCACTACCAACCGCGGCTGAAGATCATCAAACACATAATTGCATGTCACTGGTCAAAAAAGGAGCAGCTATTCTTGTAAAGAATTCGGATGCATCCAATATGTTGGTTGCTGAGGCTGTAAAAACAATCAATAATCAGGAGTTACTTCATTCGTTAGGTGAAAACATGTTGAAATTGGCTGTAACCGACGCTGCGCAGCGAATCGCAAGTGAAGTATATGCAATTGCATTGAGGCACCAAGAGAAAACCATCAATTGAAAAACCTGTTCGGACATATCACCAAAGCATACTTCCTAGGTATAGGAGGTATAGGCATGAGCGCCTTGGCTAGATATTTCCATCATAAAGGAGTTGAGGTTGCTGGTTATGATAAGACATCTACACCTTTGACAGATGAATTGATTCACGAGGGCATTTCGGTATCTTTCATTGATGACCCTTCGAATCTTCCCGACTGGCTCAATGCAAATCAAGTTCCATCGGATGTATTGGTTGTTTATACCCCGGCAATACCGGTTGACCATAAGGAGTTCAACCACATTAAATCTATGGGCCTCCGGCTGTGGAAACGTTCTGAAGTTTTGGGAGAGGTTACACGCGGAGTGCGCACAATTGCCGTAGCTGGAACGCATGGTAAAACAACTACCTCCACCATGATTTCGCATTTGTTGAAGCATGCCGGCTGGAATGTTACAGCTTTCTTGGGTGGTATAGCAACCAACTATGGAACCAATCTATTGGTTGCCCGCGAACCTGAAAACGAGATTATGGTGGCAGAGGCTGATGAATACGATCGCTCTTTTCTGAAGTTAAATCCCGATACATCTGTGATCACATCCCTAGATCCCGATCATCTCGATATCTATGGAAGTAAACAGAACATGGTGGATTGTTACACGGAGTTTGCCTCTAGATTGAAGCCCGGAGGCAATCTTTTCGCAAAGGCAGGAATAGAGAATCAGTCCGCCATCATTCCTTCTCAAACATATTCTGCTGACTCATCTGGACAAATACATGCTAACAATTTGCGAATTGTAAATGGTGCATATGTATTTGATGTTATCGCACCCGACTTTGAAATTACAGATTTGGTTTTGTACTGCCCCGGTAGACACAATGTTGAGAATGCCGTTGCTGCTGCGGTCGTTTGTTACTACGAGGGTCTTACAAAGGATGAAATCAGGCAGGGATTGGCTGCATTCAAGGGTGTTCATAGGAGGTTCGAATATCGCTTAAGGTCAGAGAATAAAATTGTCATTGATGACTATGCTCATCATCCAACAGAACTTGCTGCTGCAATTGGTACAGTTCGCGAGCTGTATCCCGGAAAAAGGATATTGGGAGTATTTCAGCCCCATTTGTATTCTCGAACCAGGGATTTTGCAGATGGTTTTGCAGACAGCCTTTCAAAACTGGATGAATTGATCATGCTTGAAATATACCCAGCGCGCGAGTTGCCGATTCCAGGTGTCACATCATCTGTGATTCTTGATAAATGCACTGCGGGTAATAAGCAATTGGTGTCAAAGTCCCAATTGGCATTAGCTGTTGCTGAATCATCCGCTGAGTTGGTTATCGTCCTCGGGGCAGGTGATATCGATGTTTTGGTTCATGAAATAGTCGAAGCCATTCAATCACAAGAAAAGAAAGGAGCACTTAACCCATGATAAAAATAAACCGAAAAATATTGAATCTGGTTTATTGGTTTTTTCTTTCAGCCACTCTCGTAGCGGCAGTAGGGTTTGCCGAGAAGTCAAATCAAGAAGTGCGTTGTAAAGGCTTAGAGGTTGTTGTTGTTGATTCAACCGGTCATTATTTTGTTTCCCCTGGCGACATACAGGATTTGTTCAAATCCCAATCAGCTTCGGTAGAAGGAAAACCATTGTCCTCGATTGATTTCAGGATGATGGAAAAAAGGACTTTGACTAACCCTTATTTGGAATCCGCAGAAGTTTATGCAACAATTGACGGCCGCATCCGGATCGAAGTGGCTCAGCGTAATCCGGTGATTCGGGTTATAAACCACAACAATGAGCACTTCTATATAGATAGCAATGGGGAATTCATGCCAATCGGTGATGACTATTCAACAAGGGTTCCAGTCGCATCGGGTTACATCTTTGATAGGATGACCCAACGATCACTTGCATTTGCAGTCCCCATGAAAGATTCTGCATCTAAACCAGTATTGAAGCAAGCTCATGAGGTGGCGGAGTTTATTCGGAAAAATGATTTTTGGAGTTCTCAGATTGAGCAGATATATGTCAATGAAAAATTTGAAATCGAACTCGTTCCCCGTGTTGGAAATCACACGATACTTCTTGGAAACTCGGATGACTTGGATAACAAGATGGGAAATCTCTTGAGATTTTACCAGGATGGGGCATCAAAATTAGGTTGGCAATCGTATTCTAAACTCAATCTGAAGTTCTCAAACCAAGTAGTATGCACCAAGTCTGTTCCATTAACTAACGATACAATTTCAAAACAACCTTAAACCATGGACAACAACCCAATTATCGTAGGTCTCGATATAGGCACAACCAAGATTTGTGTCATCGTTGGACAAAAAAACGCAAATGGCAAGATTGAAATTCTCGGAATGGGGAAAACCGAATCGCTAGGTGTGATGCGAGGAGTTGTTGCAAATATTGAGAAAACCGTTAATTCCATCAAAGAAGCGGTTAAGATTGCCGAAGCAAAATCAAATGCGGAAATCGGTTTGGTGTACGTTGGAATTGCAGGCCAGCATATTAAAAGTATACAACACCGTGGAATGATTACCCGTTCCAGTCTGAATGATGAAATCAGCAATGAGGATATAGAGGCGATCATAAAAGACATGCATCGTTTAGCGGTACCTCCTGGCCAGGCAATCATACATGTCATCCCACAGGAATATATTATAGACAATGAGCAAGGAATAAAAGAGCCTGTTGGAATGTCAGGCATACGACTAGAAGCTAATTGCCATATCATAACAGGTCTCATTACAGCAGCCAACAACATCAACAAGTGTGTTGACAAAGCCGGACTTGAGGCCGCGAATTTGATATTGGAGCCATTGGCTTCTGCGGAGGCTGTTTTGAGTGAAGAAGAGAAAGAAGCTGGTGTTGTACTCGTAGACATAGGAGGAGGAACAACGGACATCGCCATATTCCAGGATGGTATCATCCGTCATACCGCAGTAATACCTTTCGGTGGAAATGTAATTACCGATGACATAAAAGAAGGCTGCTCAATTATTCGCAGTCAAGCAGAATTACTGAAGGTCAAATTCGGTTCGGCATTGGCAAAACAAACCAAAAGCAATGAAATCGTATCCATACCAGGGCTTCGCGGTCGCGAACCCAAGGAGATATCCGTAAGAAGCCTTGCAGAAATCATCCAAGCTAGGATGGAAGAAATCATTGAATGTGTGGCTTATGAAATCAAGAGCTCGGGCTTTGAAAAGAAACTGATTGCCGGCATAGTAGTAACCGGTGGCGGATCACAATTGAAGAATATTGCGCAACTGATCGAATTCCATACAGGAATGGATACGCGAATTGGATATCCCAACGAACACTTGGCAAAAGGATATGATGAAATCAAGAGTCCGATGTATGCAACGGCCGTCGGACTTGTTCTCAAAGGAATTGCAGAGCAGGAGAAAATCCAATCAAAGGAACCTGCTCAACAAGAGCCACAACAAACTCCCGTGGAAGAGCAGAAGAAAAAGGATCCTGCACATGGATCTTGGTTCAATTTTGTACTCCAAAAGGGCAAAGACTTGATTAATGACGGAGGTCAAGACCGTAATATTTAAACGAACACCAAAACAAAAAATATCAAACCCATAACCCCCCAAAAAAAATGATGCAATTCGAAATCCCAACAGAAAGACCATCCATCATCAAAGTGATTGGTGTCGGTGGTGGTGGCAGCAATGCCGTAAATCACATGTTCAAACTCGGTATCAAAGGCGTTGATTTTATTGTTTGCAATACCGATAATCAAGCATTGGAGGTAAGTCCAGTGCCGATTAAGATGCAGTTGGGTCCAGGTCTTACGCAAGGTCTTGGTGCAGGTGCCATGCCCGAAGTTGGTCGAAAGGCGGCTTTAGAGAATACTGAAGAGATAAAAGAGATTCTACGCCATAACACCAAGATGGTGTTCATTACTGCCGGTATGGGTGGAGGAACGGGAACCGGAGCAGCTCCGATTATTGCGTCCATCGCCCGTGAAATGGGGATTTTGACGGTTGGAATTGTAACAATACCGTTTGGATTTGAGGGTAAAAAACGAAAAGCACAGGCCGACGTTGGGGTTGAGGAGATGCGTAAAAATGTCGACACACTTCTCGTTATATGCAATGACAAGTTGCGTGAAATACATGGCGACTTGAAGTTGCGCGAGGCATTTGGTCATGCCGATGACATACTGGCCATCGCTGCTAAAAGCATCGCAGAAATCATTACCACCACACTGCACATCAATGTCGATTTTGCAGACATACAGACAGTGATGAAGGAAAGCGGTGTTGCAATTATGGGTTCATCCCATGCTGAGGGCGCTAATAGAGCTGTAATGGCTGTAGAAAGGGCATTGCATTCACCGCTGCTCAATGACAATTCAATAGAAGGTGCAAGGTATATCCTGTTGAACATCACCTCTGGTAACGAGGAAATCACCATGGATGAAATGACTGAAATCACGGATTATATCCAAGAGCGTGCTGGCCATACTGCAGAAGTGATAATGGGAGTAGGTACCGATGAAACTTTGGAAGGTGGAATTAATGTTACTGTGATCGCCACTGGATTTAAAACTCGTGACCAGCTCGATACGGTGATTACTCCTCAGGACCATGTGACCAAGTATGATATCACAGGTAGGGTTATCACTAGTGAAAACCAAACAGAATCCATTCCGGTCGATGACTCTTCCAAAGCTGAAAATGTTGTTAATCGGTTTCTTGAAGAGCAAGCCGAATCGGCATTTCAAATTGCAAATGAAGAGTCTAGTCTTGAGCCAACTTTGTTTGAATTGAATCAGAATGATGATTCCATTCAGGAATTCGAAACCGAAATGACTTTAAAGGTGATTGATGAATTCGAGGGCGAAGCAGAAATCGAAGTTCAAAATATCACAGAAAGTATAACCGAAGATATCGTTGAAGGTGCGCAATCAGAGGAGCCAATTGAATTTGCTTTGAAGGAATCTTTGATGGAAACGCAGGTGAGTGAAATTAACCCCAATGAATTTACTTTTGATTTTGTTTTGGATGAAGAGGCGACTGTTTCAGCTTCTGATGTTAGTAACCAAGATGTAGAGGTGTCAGAATTGATATCGGAATCAGAATCTTCCGTCGATGAATCAAAGAGCGAAGTTGACGCATTCCAATTAGAACAAAAGGCTTTGATAGTCGAATTGAAAAATGATCAGATTGAAGACGGTACTCCTTTTGTTTATATTAAGTCGCATGATTTAATAAGCGAAGTCGAGACGCCTATATCAGAAACAAACACTCCATCAGTTGAAAGATCCACTTCAGATGATGATGCAAAGCGGGCTGCCAATGAACGCATGACAAGGATTCGGGAGTTCAACCTCAATTACAATACACCTAACGGACTCAATGACATGGAAAAAGTTCCGGCATATAAGCGCAGGGGAGTTCAATTTGAAAATAGTGGCTCGCCTTCGGATGTCGAGATATCCAAGTTAAGTTTGACAGGCGAAAACGAAGGCAGACCTGAGATAAGGCCCAATAATCCATTTCTTCACGACCGCGTAGACTGATAAATTATGACACTAGAAGAAAAAATAAACGGAGACTTAAAAGCCGCGATGCTTTCAAAAAACGAAGCGGCTCTAAGAGCATTACGTGCAGTGAAGTCAGCTATTTTGCTCGCCAAAACCAGTGGGGGTTCGGCTGGAATTTCTCCCGATGAGGAACTTAAAATCCTACAAAAGCTGGTAAAGCAACGTAAGGAGTCAGTGGAGATCTATAACCAGCAAAGCAGATCTGATTTGGCACAAACTGAATTGCAAGAAATTGAAGTGATTGAGAAATTCCTACCTGCCCAGATGTCGGAGGAAGAAATCAAAAATGGCTTGGTTGAGATTATTCAAAACGTCGGCGCATCTGGGCCGGGAGATACCGGAAAGGTAATGGCCGTTGCTTCAAAGTCATTTGCTGGCAAAGCTGATAACAAACTTGTCTCGCAATTAGTGCGTACATTATTGAGTTAAAATTTGCAAAAATTTGATTGTCAAGCCGGTGTCTGAATTTGATACCGGCTTTTTTTACCCATAAATTCAAGTTAATGATATTAATTTAAAAATCAGAATATCAAGCAATTGTGCTTTTTTGAAAATCATTCGTCAAAAAACCAACATAGTTTATGTCGTAACATATAGGTTTGATTTGAACCATATTAATTGTTTAATACAAATGAAACCCCAGTATTCAATTCTCCGTAAAATGTAGATTGCATTCAGTGATAGTGTATTTTTTTAAAAACCTCAACCACCAAAGTTGCCATGATAAACCAATTATCATTTAAACCTACATTTTCATCTTTTCTTCCAACCCAGATATTGGTAATGATTGCATTGTTTGCAACAATTATCGAATCAAGGGCGCAATCTACTTGCTCCAGCCCAACTCAAATCAGTGGATTCGGTGTTGATGGCGATTTGAATGCCAATACACCTGCCGCAGTTATGGGCGATTCTTGGTTCAGTTCTTCTGCTTTTCCTGGAACCGGAGTGGGAGTAATCAGTTCTTCCGCACTTACCGCCTCACCAGCTATTAGTGCATCGCAGTTCAATTCCATTATTCAATCTGGTCTAACTCAACAAGACAGAAACCGGACCTATTTACAAAGGATGGCATTCCCTTTCCTGACAAACATCAACGGAAATACCCTGATTGACGCATTTGCTGTAAGAGACAATATCTCTCCAGATACAACCTCATTTTCAGGAAGTAATAAAAATGGCGATAACCCTTCTATTTGGAGCATCGCAACATCTTCGGTACCCAATAAGAATGATATAATTGATGCTGGGGGGCATTTGCGCAGAAGCGGTGTCGATAATAAACTCCGCATGTTTGCTTATCTGACCAAATTGGGTACGAGTGGCGATAGCTATACAGACATTGAGATTTATAGGCAGGTTCCAACTTTTAATCCAGTAACAGGAAGCTTCTCCAATACAGGTCCTTCTACCACGGGTGGACATACTGCATTCAGTTTTTCAAACACGGGAGCAATCGTGTCGCCCGGTGATATATTGGTCTGCATCAACTACAATTCTACTAGCGGAGTGGCTTCGTTGAGGGTTTGGTGTAACATCAATAATTTGGATGGTAACGGAAACGGAATCGCATGGTTCAATGCGCAACCAGGGCGGCCCTTCAATTTTACGGGTGATTTCATTACGGGGACCGGTGGTAATGGCTATGGTTATGCTGAGGTTTCTTCACTATCTGGATCATCATGTCTGGTTTATAGTGTTCTGAATACTACAACATCTCCTGCGGGCTACTGGGGAAACCTCACAGGGTCCGGCGCATCATACAGTTCAAACCTTGACCCCGAGCAAATGGTCAACATCGCCATTAACTTTACTGACTTCGGTTTGGATTTTGCCACGGTTACAGGACCGTGTTCAAAATTGTTTGGAGCCTTGTTATTCAAGTCGCGCTCATCTTCATCCTTTAGCTCTGAATTGAAGGACTTTACTGGCCCATTCGCATTCGCAAACTTTTCGGAAGTTCAGGCAAATGCAGGCTCCGACAAGGAACTGACTTGCACTAATTCTACGGTTTCCTTATCAGGATCGTCAATCACTTCTGGTGCTACTGTTACTTGGAACGCATTATCTGGAAACATCGTAAGCGGGGTAAATACCTTTACTCCTGTGGTAAATCAACCTGGCACTTACGTGATGTATGTTCAAAGTCCGTTGCTTTCCACTTGTATAGCTACAGACACTGTGGTTGTAGATTTGAACACGGCTATTCCGAATGCAGATGCGGGGACAGATAATAACATTACATGTAACAGTCCAACAGTCACCCTGAACGGAACCTCATCCACATCTGGTGCGACTTACAGTTGGGCCGCACTCCCCGGTGGTTCCATCTTCGGGGCAGGAAATTCTGCTAATCCGATTGTAGGAGCTGGATGCTATGTTCTCACTACTACAAATCCAACCAATGGTTGTATCAATACGGACACGGTTTGCGTATATGCAAATACCCAAGCGCCATCACTTGTTATTTCTTCATCAATTAACACACCTTGCTATGCAAGCTGCAGCGGTTCAGCTACTGCTGATGCAACAGGATTATATCCACCTTATACATATGCATGGTCTAACGGCCAGACTTCACAATCGATTTCCGGTCTTTGTGCCGGCACATACTCGGTTTCTGTAACCGGTTCTAATGGATGTAGCTCTACAACATCAGTTAACATAACACAGCCTTCTAATCCTTTGGCAATTGTGGTTACAAGCACACAAAATGCCAATTGCAACGGTTCATCAGATGGTTCCATCAGTATAACTGCCACAGGCGGAACGGCACCCTACACTTATATGTGGAGCAATGGTTCTACCTCCAATGGTTCGGGACCTGTAGCTGCAGGAAATTATTCTGTTACTATAACCGATTCCAATGGATGCACTACAAATAGTACTTCATTAATCGTTTCGCAGCCACCGACACCATTAAGCGTAATTGGCTCCAACATATCCAACGCTTCATGTTTTGGAGCATCCACAGGATCAATAGATGTTTCGGTATCAGGTGGAACGGTTCCTTATTCATACTTATGGAGTAATGGCGCAACAACCGAAGACATTATTGGACTGACTACTGGTACTTATGTGCTGACTGTTACGGATGCCAATGGATGTACTTTTGTGACTTCCCAATCAGTTGGACAACCAAACCTGCCACTCGTTTCATACCCTTATGCCACAACACCTGTAAATTGTTTTGGAGGTACTGACGGTTCAGCGAGTGTAAATGCATCCGGTGGAACATCACCTTATGTTTATCTATGGTCTAATGGACAAACTACCCAAGCCTCAAGCGGATTGTCGGCAGGAACATTTACGGTTTTAGTGACAGATGCCAATGGTTGTACTTCGATTGGTGCTGTTCAAATAGTTCAACCTTCAGCTCTTTCAGGGATCGTAAATGCCACCCAAAACGTAGGTTGTAATTCCGGTTCAAACGGATCTATCAATTTAGCTGTTTCGGGTGGAACAGCCCCCTATAGTTACTTTTGGAGTAATGGATCAATCACTCAAGATATTTCATCGTTAATCGCAGGAGTATATACAGTTACGATTGCCGATGCCAACAGCTGTACTACGTCTGTTTCACAGACCATAACCGAACCATCCGAACAATTGAACCTATCGGCAATTGCCAACCAATCCGTTTCGTGTTTCGGAGGATCTGATGGCATCATTACCATTTCCGTTTCAGGCGGAACACCCTCCTATAGTTACAATTGGAACAATGGAGCTACAACACCTTCCATAAATGGTCTATCTGCAGGTAGTTATTCACTAACAGTTACAGATGCAAATGGGTGTCAGAACACTGCGGTTTTTTCGATCTCAGAGCCTATCGCACCTTTATCAGCAACCCAAACAAGTTCGAGTAATGTATCTTGTAATGGTGGGTCAAATGGAAATGCTTCGGTTTCTGTATCCGGAGGAACAACTCCCTATGTGTTTTTATGGAGCAACGGATCATCTGCACAAGATCTTGTTTATTCCGCCTAACAGCGACGGTACGCACCGACTTGAAAAAAACGCACTGCACATTTGGCCGCGCAAGGATTTTATGCTCATTGCCTTGCCCAATCTCGACGGATCGTTTACGCTTACCTTATTCTTTCCGCGAAAAGGCGAACTTTCGTTCGAGAGTTTGGACACAATCGATAAGGCTGAGGCATTTTTTAGGGAGACCTTTCCTGACGCGCTCGATCTGATGCCTCACTTTAGAGAAGAAT
>JALRAP010000079.1 GCA_023262505.1 Bacteroidia bacterium | reverse complement strand
ATCAAAGGTGTAGTCAACAGTTAAGTTGTTTCCCCAAACTCCAACTGATTTGGCTTCAAGTGTCCAAATGTCGGCAGCAGGTCCTGCTGCAGGTGTTCCTTGAATAGTGCTATTAGCCTTAACAGCAGAACCATCGGCTACACGTGTGACATAGGCTGCTTGACCACCATTTGCAAAGAAATGGTAAACCGCATAACCAAGGTCGTAAGCATTATCCAATGCCCCAAACAAACTTGTGTATTGTGCCCAGCTTGTGATTAATGCTGGTGTTGTTGGTCCACGCTCAGCTGTTCCTACAAAAGCTGCAGCGGTAACGCCTGTATTTGCTTGAATGTTGGTAGTAAACGCCGCTTCCGAAACGTATACTCCTGGACGCTCATATGCCATGATAACTCCTATGTGATTGTGGTATGGTATTCAGGAAAGGAAAAGTGGTATGGCGCGAGTCGGGAATTGTGGATGCTTCAGAACTGAAGCGAAAACTGGAAATGGCCGTAAATTACTGATAGATTCAAGTATCATGACCATGCTTTCTGTTGGGAAGCATGTTTTCAATTTTCCACTCAACCTTGCCTGTGAATTCTGCTTTTCGCTCCTTGCAATCATGTATCTGGCAAACTGCACAAGATTTGGGAGGAACACAAGGGTCGGCATGAATGAAGAATTCAACCTCACTACCCAGGCTATCTTTAATTAGATTTTCAACTGAACTAACCTCTTTGTGTGTATCTTCAAGATTGGCATACCAAGGTAGGGTTATATGGCAATCCACATGAAGATCTGTTCCGTATTTGAGCACACGCAGGTTATGGATGTCAATCCATTTTTCACTGCGATGCGATTGCATTTCCTTTACCAATAGATTTAGTTTTTCCACATCTGCCTCGTCTAACAAACTTGTAACGGATTTTTTCAGAATGTTGAAGCCAGTAACAAGAATTACGGTGCCAAAAATTAGGGCCATTACTAAATCAAGCCATAACCAACCTGTGAACCAAATTAAAATCAATCCTGCAACCAATCCAACACTACTTACTGTATCGGAAATAAGATGTTTGCCGTTTGCAGTCATCAATAGGGATCCGCTCTTTTTCCCCTTTGCTACCAACATGTTCCCCATAATGAAATTGATTCCTCCCGACAATGCTGAAAGCCAAGCACCAGTTTGTGGATCATGCAGCTTGGATGGTACAAAAAAACCGTAGATTGAATTGCCCATAATGGACAAACCGGCAATGAAGATTAGTCCGCCTTCAAAACCTGCAGAGAGAAACTCTATTTTGCCATGTCCATACGGGTGGTTTTCATCTTTTGGCTGTGATGCGTAATAAACGCTGTAAAGTGCAAAAGAACCGGCCACCACATTGACAATGGATTCCAAGGCATCAGTAAGTATGGCATTCGATTTGGTAATGAACCAAGCGGTGAATTTTATGCCCAACAAAAGGGCGCTTACTGCCAAAACCAACCCTAGTGTTCTAACGCGCTCTTTTCCTTTGGAATCCAATCCAGCCATGGCTTTTGTAAATGGAAAGCGAATTTACAACAATGGTTGAAATCTTCCTTGGGTTCTGTTAATGGCCTCAGCTATTTTGATGGATGAAGTATCAGCAGCGGAACTCCTGGGTGTTCGGCCATCTTTTTACTAATGCTGCGGTGGAAAAGCATGGCGGGAAATTTTAATCGCTCTGAAACCATA
The DNA here is from genome assembly GCA_023262505.1 of Bacteroidia bacterium. Classification (GTDB taxonomy): domain Bacteria; phylum Bacteroidota; class Bacteroidia; order AKYH767-A; family OLB10; genus JALRAP01. The sequence continues at coordinate 4,822 of JALRAP010000079.1, read as the reverse complement.
ATAGCCAAATCGGCTTTTGTCTCTTTTATGAAATTTTTAATACCCGTTTCAATATCTGAATCAGTACTAACAAAGGCTGACCGGTTACGGTACTCAACATTATTCTTTACCAAATGTGAAATTACTTCGTCGTTTGATTCCGTGTCACCATGTATGGTATTATCGATGAACAGGAAATCCAATTCGGTTTGCATCGGATTCAGTAAAGACTCGGCTTGGATAACTTCTTTGATGTGGCTTTCATCTAAATCCGTAGCAAAAACAGCTTTTTTGAACTTTTGATAGTTTATGTCGGGTGGAACCACCAAGACTTTACAGGGTGCTTTGTTGATGATGGAGGTAGTGGTTGAACCTATAAGCATTTTTTCTAACCTTCCAGCGGATGTTGTAGAAGTCACGATCAAGTCAGCGTTGAATTGCTTGGCAGTATCAGCGATTACATCCCCAGCCAACCCTTTAACCACCTTGGTACCATAAATAATACCCGACATTTCGAATTTCACATTTTCCAAGCACTCTTTCATTCCTGATTCAGCGTTTAATTGTGCTATCTGTTCGGATTCCTCTATGGCCGACAATGGCATGTCGGCGGTGTAGAATACTGGGCTTTCGTATGCATGCACTATTTCCATTGAAGCACTGTAATCTTTGGCCATGGCTATAGCATATCTCAAAGCGGAGAGGGCTCCTTGGCTGTAGTCGGTTGCAACTAATATCTTCCTCATCGTTATGTTTTTTATTTGATTAAATAATCTAATGACAATTGGTCCCATTGCGATGGAAGCATCATGACGAGTAGCAATAATGAAAGCCGCACGAACACATGCATCTCATCCCAAATCGGTTTTGACCAACTAAATCCGATGGTAACAACAATCAGATTCAAGCAAAGTGCAACAGATGCTATTGTCTTTAGTATTCCAATTAGCATCATTACTCCAGCAATCAATTCGATCCAAGAGCTTAAGAAAACCGTTGTGTTCACGAGTTTTGGTGAGAGGAATCCATTACCAATACCTGTATTTACTGCGTTTGAAACTTGACCGATTCCGACTCTGAAAATCTTATCATAACCTTGAAATAAGAAAAGCAAACCTAAAATAACCCTAGCGGTCATGGTTGCAACCATCTTAATTATTTCATCATTTAGTGGCCAGAATTCCATGACGCCAAAGTAATTCGAGTGTTCCTGATTGAATATGATTTCAATCAGTATCAACAGTAATCAATGTGAAGTTCGATTGAATCGCATAATTACTTGTATTTCAGTGTTATATGGTTGTGGATTTAAGTTATTAATTTGATAGATTTGCATAATGATATGCAATGTTCAAATGCTGAAAAAAGCGCTTTTGTTTTTATTGCTTTTCATTAACAGCGGCTTCGCTAGCCGGGTGTTTGGCCAGGATCGTGTTGTTACAGCGGGTTTTCAGTATAAGCCTCTTTTTTCAAGTAAGTTTTTCAATACGGGTCCCCAAGCCCTTTCATGGGATGCCGAGTTTTATGATACAGTTCCGCAACTTATTTATCAGGATTCAGCTTTTTTTAAAATTTCACCAGAGTCAGGTTACTGCTTGGGTATGGTGATCAGGGCGGGACTCTCAGAAACATGGTCGCTGGAAACAGGTATCAATTTTGTGCGAAGGAATTACCAATTGGATATGTCTGATTCAACAGGTTCGGAAAGCACCAATTTCAAGTTGGTTAGTTATCAGATTCCAGTGCAGGCTCTTGTTTTCATACAACTCTCCGACCAAGTTTTCATGGATGTTTCGATGGGTGTGGCGGCCGACTTTTATCCATCAGACATTGCTACCTATGGCGAACGGTTTATTCACTCATCATCCCGTTTATCTTGGTTGTCATCGTCATTGTTAGCCAATATCGGTTGGGAATATCGAACATCTGAATCCGGCTATTTTTACCTTGGTGCCTCATATAATAGGCCTTTCAATTCCATAATGCGTTCTTTTTTCAAGCGGCCGACTTCCGATTATGGACCTGATGAGTACATCGACCTTAAAGGTAATTACCTGACTGTCGATCTGCGGTATTTCTTCCATTCCGATCCCGTCAAAAGAAAAAGTAAACAACGCAGTAAATAATAATATATGGGCAGTAAAAGAAAGAGAAGTTTCTTCTCTATACCGCCTTTCGCCATCTTTTGTAACTGCCTTAGCCGATTCCGTTCCCGACTAAGCACACAATCATTTACCTATTAATTAACATTTAATTAACATTGTGTCTTGCAAGTCAATGTAACTTCGCATCAATCTAAAAATGATGAATCCGGATTCGATTAAAATACTTTTGGTGGATGATGAACCGGATATTCTTGAGTTCATGGAGTACAACCTCAAAAAAGAGGGATACCAGGTTTATGTGGCAAAGAACGGACAAGAAGCCGTTGACAAGGCTTCCGAATTGAAGCCTCATTTGATAATCCTGGATATAATGATGCCTGAAATGGACGGCATTGAAGCTTGTCGGGCTATTCGCTCCAATCCTGAACTGAACCATACGCTGATAGCATTTTTAACAGCTCGAAACGAAGATTACTCACAAATTGCAGGATTTGATGTTGGAGCTGATGATTTCATCAGTAAACCCATAAAGCCTAGGGTTTTGGTTAGTCGCATTAAAGGACTGCTCAGAAGGGTAGGGGGTAACGGTGCGGAAGACACTTTACGTATCGGAGATCTAGTGATCGATCGCGAGAAATACTCGGTAACCTACAAGAATCAGGAGCTGATGTTTCCGAGAAAAGAGTTTGAACTATTATCATTACTTATATCCAAGCCCGGAAAGGTGTTTACCCGTGATGAAATCATGAACAAGGTTTGGGGTGATGATATCATCGTAGGCGATAGAACTATTGATGTCCACATACGCAAGATTCGTGAGAAGTTGGGTGACGATTCAATCAAGACAATCAAAGGCGTAGGATACAAATACGACCAATAGTCCGTTTCACTTTTTTCTTTAAATTTGTGTGAAACAGGTAATTCAAAACCCATCTTTGAGTTTATTCAGACCTAGAAAATTAAGCATTTTCACCGGGCTATTTTTGGCTTTTGTAGCTGAATTAGCGTTTGTTCTGGTGTCCAAAGGATGGCAATATCCCGTATTGGCCATTATTTATTTTCTGGTTATTTGGCTTTGCTCCTTTTTAATCATCAACTATTCACTCGATCGGTATTTTTATCAAAACATTCGATCCATCTATAATAATATCTTGCAGCTAAGAAGTGGTTCGGTTGGATTCATTCCGCGAAATTTGAAAGACCATGAGATCATACCTGAAATCAATAAGATTTTGGTTGATTGGGAAAAGGAAAAGCGTCAGGAGATCGATCGATTAAAGGAAATGGAGGTTTTTCGAAAGGAGTTCTTAGGGAATGTGTCTCATGAACTCAAAACACCGATATTTACCATACAAGGTTATATCCATACGCTACTTGATGGCGGCATCGAAGACATGGACGTGAACATCCTTTATTTACAAAGGGCCTCAAAAGGAATAGAACGTCTAATATCCATCGTTGATGATTTGGAGGTTATCAGTCGTCTCGAAGGCGGCGAATTGATTTTGGAGCCACGAACATTTGAAATATCTGAACTAGCATTGGAGGTCATTGAATCTCTTGAATTCAAAGCCAAAGAGAAATACATTACGCTAAAAGTTCGAGATCCTGAAAAATCCCGTCAATATGTGCTAGGCGACAAAGACCTGATTCGTCAAGTATTGGTGAATCTATTGGTCAACTCCATCAAATATGGAAAGGAACACGGTATCACATGGATTGAGGTTTCTGATGAAGGGGAGTTCGTAACTGTATCGGTCTCAGATGATGGGATCGGAATAGAGAGCCACCATCTGCCGCGTCTTTTCGAGCGTTTTTATCGTGTGGATAAGAGCCGTTCGCGTGACCAAGGCGGCACAGGATTGGGACTGGCTATCGTGAAACATATTATGGAAGCCCATGGTGAGCGAATCACAGTTGATAGCATATTGGGCAAGGGAACAACTTTCAGGTTTACTTTGAAGAAGAGCAGATGAGCACTAGTTACAAAAAGTATTTGTATTTGTTACGACATGCCAAGGCAGAGAAAGGTTGGCCTGGTCTTGATGATATTGACAGACCGTTGCATCCTGTTGGAGTAGATGAAGCCCATCGCATTGCTACCATGTTTGGAGCCGTTACACCCGCCATAGACTTGATTTTGTCGAGCCCCTCAGTCAGGACATTTTCCACAGCTCTCGCTTTCAGTAAAACTATCGGTTACAACTCCGATCATATTTCGCTGGACAATCGAATATATGATGCTGACTTGAAAACCCTAATGCGTGTTATTTCTGAATTACCAAACCAAGCAGATTCGGTTTTGGTGGTTGGACATAATCCTTCAATGACCCAGTTGGCCGATTATTTTCATGGTGATATAGTTCATATGAGCACATCTTCGCTTATTGGTTTTTCATTGCAAGTGGATGAGTGGATGCATTTTGATATTGCCAATGCGCAAGTGGTTTGTCGATTTGAGCCGTGAGTCTTGAGTCTTAGACCTTAATTATTCCATGTTAGCCAAATATTAAATTTGGTCATAAAGTCGACTTCAATCGGTTAATTTTCAATATTTACCTTTAATTCTAATCAAGTATTGTCATGGGTAACAAAATCAAAAAAATTATCGAGTCCGAAATCCAGGATCTTGTGTTTGGTCGTTTATCCACCATAGACTTAAAAGCCGCCAAAGCGATTTCAAAATTTGTTCGAGCGAGTTCTAAGGATATTGCCAAGAAATTCATCAAGGTTTTATC
>JALRAP010000078.1 GCA_023262505.1 Bacteroidia bacterium | reverse complement strand
GGTAAAAAAAGCGTCATAGGATTTTCCAGCATCCTCTTTGGTAGAATAAACTCGGATGAACCATTTTTCATTTTGTCTTAATTCGATGCGGTTCTGGTAGAATTTGATGTCTCGAAGGGCATACCTGTTGTCCCCTTGGTAAATGGTGCTTCCGGTTCCGAAGTTGAAGGCATAAATCAACTCCATTTCGGGTTTAATGCGATAGTGAAGGGCTGTACCTAGTTTCAGATTTTCAGTTTTGTAATCTACTAGGTCTGATTCGGAATACCCCCTCCTGGTTATCACGCCCAATCCAGGGTAGTCCTTGGAGTTGTTTGTGAAATCCAGGCCGTTTACATATTCATCACCATAAAGGTTTACGGCATCATAGCCGCCTGGGTTTGAGAAATTCGATTTGGATTGTGGGGTAGGGGAAAGGTTGTTGGCCTCCCAATCATTGACATTCAAATAAAAGAGGTTGAGTTTGTAGGCGAACCGGTCATATCCCTTTTTGCCTGGAATAACATCTGCAAAACGGATTGCATGTTCCATCAGACCACGGTTCCCGGTTTTGAATGAGTATTCAAGTCCCGGAGTGTAAAATGGATTTCTAGTACTCATGCTGATCACCCCGTTGAATGCATTGGGCCCATAAAACGCAGAGCTCGCACCTACAACCAAATCCACCTTGCTTACATCCAAATCTGATGCGCCCAAGAAATTGCCAAGCGAGAAATTAAGTCCGGGAGATGCGTTGTCAACACCGTCAATGATTTGAAGAGATCGAACCGGTGATGATGAGTTGAAGCCACGTGTGTTGATTATTTTAAAACCAATGCTGGCCGATGTAAGATCAACACCTTTTAGCTGACCTAATCCCTCGTAGAAGTTGGCTGCGGGCGTTTCTTTGATGGCAATTAAATCCATCGATTCAACCGTCAAAGGGGCCTCCTTTTGCTTTTCTGATATCCTGCTACCGATCACTTCAACATCCTTTAGTAGAACTTCATTGCTTTTCAATCTAAGGATGATGGAGGACTCTTTGCCGGTGACTACTTGCTCCAGAGCTAAGTATCCGACATATGAAACGGTTAATGTGGTTGGAAGGGACCCACTATAATTGAAACTGAACTTTCCATCAAAGTCTGTTTGTCCTCCAATCGTTGTACCCTTAACTACAACGTTAGCCCCAATTAACGTTTCACCCGTTTTCGCATCTTTTACCGTTCCTCTCAATACAACTTGCCCTTCTGAGGATTGAGAAAAAATCATCAACAAAAGCAGCGCCAAAGTGCAAAATCTGAATAGAAATTTCATTCGTTAGTTCTTGATTGTTAATTGATAAACTGAGATGATTCCAAAAATAGTTTATTGGCATCAAAGTCAGTGGTGATTTCCTGCCTAATTGTCTACAAATTCAATTAATAGCACGTTACGGATGGATTGGGTGTCAAGATGTTGTTAAACAACGGCTTGCGCCTGAATTTCTAAGGCTGAAACTCCTTTGATTTTTTGAAAAGGTCTTGGAATGTATCGAACTCTTTTCGGTATAAAATACCCACCCCTTGTGTATAAGGCGAATTATAGTCTGTAAGTATGTTGTTAATACTCTTATTGAAGACCTTGAACCTGAAACGACCGTCCTTGCTGACCTTGACCTCTGCATTGAAATCCCCTACAAGGCCAGAAGTGGTATTTCTCTTATTGTCTGAAAGACCCACGTTTCCGTCGATGGTTATACGGTCGTTCCATAATCGCGTAGATAATTCAAGTTCATATTCCTCCTGACTGAATGCGTCGGCAGCCCTGTAGTTGACCCCAAGATTGAAAGCGTCGCTGATTTGGGAGGCCCATACGCTGAGTTGTTGCGACAATAATTCTGCCGCATTGGCTCCTAAACCACTGGATGATGATGCGCTTTGACTTTGAACATCGTTTGCCTGGGTAAATCGGTTTAACACCAGTAAGCTCATTGTTTGCGTGCTTTTTTCCTGCTCGGTTGAAATGTAACGATTGAGAACCGCTTGAGCAGTGGGGTCGATATCCGGAATGACCACATCGAATTCCAATGCTGGATTGAACAATTTTTCTTTCAACTTCAAATGAACTTCAACAGGTATCCGCTGGGTAAGTGTACTGTCTTTGATCAGATCGTACAAGCTTGTCCGTAGTTTGTATATACCTTGGATGTCTAGAACAGCATCATAGGGGTCACCTGTCCATTTTATGGTTCCTCCCGGACTGATGATGAATTTTTTATTGATTAGGTTTTGCAGTGTGAAAAGATAGTCGCCCGACTCTACTTGGAAGTCACCAAACATTTTGAAGTCGCCAAGGCGATCTACGCTCATGCGAAGGTTGCCATTTCCTCTGCCTTTGATGATATCACCGATTTTCGAGTCGAAAATAAGTTGAACCTCTGCATCCGGTGTGACAGAGAGCTCGCATTCCAATTCTATACCTGAGAATTCGTTTTCCTCAGATTGATTTGATTTTTGAGCAATGTCTTTTTGTATGAAATTGATGAATCCGCTTTGTGTTACTTCCTCCGGGTTTGATAGTGGAATGTATATCGCAGTATTCTTTTCTGTTTTCAAGGCTAAGGAAATGTGGATCAAATCAAGAGGGCCATACACCTTCACTTTACCGGATCCATATCCCTTTCCATAGTATAATTCATTTTGCTTAGGACCTGTATTTAATATTTGGAAATTACTCGTAGTGATGTCGAATTTCAAATTAAAGTCGCTCAAGTGGTTGTGATAAACATATCCATCAACCTTCGCTTGGTTACCATTTTCATCGTTTACAGTCAAATTTTTAAATCTGAAGTATCGGTCCGTGAACTCAACCTCATCAGATAAGCTGTACCTGGTGTTCAGGTAGTCGAAGAGGAAGCTGGTCTGCAGTAATCTGACTTTGCCTGTCAATAATGGCTTATTGAAATTACCACTTAAACGTAATTCACCAGTTGCTTTTCCGCGTAGGTCGGAAATGATTCCCTCTGTATATCTTGAGAATGCTGCTAGTCCGGTTTTTTGCAATGAAATCTTGAAGTCCATTCGATCCTCCGGATCCAAAATATAGTAGGTGCCATTAACACCTATGCTTTTAGAGCCTCCACGATCAACGGTGGCTGAGATCCCAATCTCTTTTTTGGCTGCATCAAAATCAAGATTGATATCTGCGTCTCCTAAGGTGTCTTGGTAGATAGCAAGTTCCCTTATGCCTAAAGTTGAACTTATGCCGGGTTTCGAAAGTAATCCTGAGATTTCCGCATTACCAGTTGCTGTGCCCGACATGCCGAAATCGTATACTGCTAGCAACGGATTTAGCGTTTCGGTTTTGAAATTAATGAACTGTAACTTCAGTTTGTCGTTTAAGGATTTTGACAAGATGCCATCCAAGTTTACCGACTCGTCTCCGGAGGACATTCCTAGATTGGAAATGATTGCAGATTGTCCGCTTAGAGTGATATTGTTTTGTCCTTGAATGTTCCAGCTTTTTCCGTTCAAGGTGATTTCAGATTCCACTATACGAATATTGGTTTTTCCATCTTCATCATATTTGGCCTCTGCAGATATGTTCAGGTCATTGATGTTTGTGTCTCTCGACTCTGAAGATATTTTGAACACTGTTAATTGCTTGTCAGTGGATCCGGATACTGATGGATTGATGAATATGAGTGTGTCATTGACGATGATTCGGTTGAACTTGTTTGTAAAATTAACATCCCTTTTGCCTGTGTTGATACGTATATCCACACCTTCGAAAGTGGCCATATCATACGAAATGCTATCTGATTTGATTTCCAGAATTACGTCCTTATTATCACTCTTTATTGAGCCGCTAATGGAGGTTCCATCGCTTATCCTCAGATCAGGGTAGAAAATTTGTAATAGTTCTCCGGTGTTTTTCAGTTTGATGTTGAAGTTTGCATTTGCAAATGGAGGCGCCTTGGTTTCCTGAGGCTTAATTAGTGGCAGGTAAAATCCAAGTATATCGTTTAGGTTGTCTGCCAATTTAGACCGCGTATATTCACCTCTTAACTCTGCATCTAAAATGTCTGATTCAATTGAAATCAGCCCCTCTGTTCCAGGCGAGTCTTCTGCGATCAATGTGAGGTCATCCAACTCCAATTCTATGCCGTTTTCTGAATATGATAATTTGCTGACCAAGCCAGTGCCGGATAGGTCATCCAAGTCGTTGCCTTGTAAACTGGCGTCTGCGCTGAAAGTAAGCGTTGACTCCGGATCGCGATTCGACCATCCAAGTATTGATGGTTTTGCTTCATACATTTCTACATTGAACACATAGGAGGGTCGTTTCGATTTCAAGTCGATCAGCCCTGTAAAATCCATCGATAAGTTTGGGTCATCCACATTCAGTCTGCCATCAAACGCCTTGTCTTTAAACGTGCCGTTTATATCGATGGATTTATAATTGTATCCATACGCTTGTAATGCTGATATATTACCTACCAACGTTGCATTCAAGTGCTGACGATCGAGTCCTTTTCCTTGGATATCAAGTTTGAAGGTGGATTTTCCAAGTCCATCTTTCATGCTGGCTATAGCTCCTAAATCCAATGATGCAGCTGATATGTGTCCTGTGTATGTGGCGTCGGATACCCCATTGTTGACCTTGAAATTAACATCGGAAGAGAAGAATCCTATCGCTGTTTGAAAATTGGCGTATGCAACAAAATCGCTAAGGAATCCATTGAATTTCCCTTCAACTTCTATCAACCCTAGTTTATTCAATTCTGTAGGAATGTTAATTTTCTCATTCCCGATCGCTGGAATTTTTGGTAATCTTGATAAGTCATCGAAGTTTGTTGCAAGCTTATCAAGTTTCAAATCAAAATATGTCTCATCAACATCCGGTAAGCCGGTCATTGAAATACTGCACTTGATTAATGTGTTTGCGCCGTACTTCAACTCGATATTCTTCCCTCGCAGGTTGTCTACCGTACCTTTGATTTGTCCATTTACACCCAATGCCACCGAGGTCCCCGAAAGTTCTTTAGCGAAATATGCAATATCTTGTGAGTTCAAAGTTGAGTTTTCAAAGTTGGCTTTCATTTCTACTTTTGAAATGAAATCTTCAAAGTCACTAGCGCCCGAATAGCTCATTTCAAACCCGCCTGAAAGTTTTGAGATAGGGGTTTCCAAATTCAATTCTTCGAATCGTGTTGCGGAAGTGTCGACACTCAGTTTGGTGTCAAGGTTAGAGAGTTTGAATCCGCTTCGTTCAACAAAAGAAAGTCCGGAAATACTAGCATTTAATCCATGTTCTTTCGTTGACAAATTGCGAACACGAATTGACATCCCATCCAGACGGATATCATCAAAGTCAATAGCTGAGCCCCCTTCGCTCGCCTCCCATTTGTAATCGCGGTAAGCTAGCGACATGTTTTTAAGGACTATTTCGCCTGGATCAAACTCGAATCCCTTTTTTGAAGTGTCAGGATTTGTTGGAGAAAAATAATCGATTAAGAATTGAAAATTATATATTCTTTCAGACTTTGACCTTGAGATTTTTACAGTTCCATCTTCAACGGTAATGCTCTTCAATTTTAGTTTACCATCCAATAATGAAAACACAGAAATGCCGGCGCTGATCTCTTTTGCCTGCAAAATGGTGTCTTGGTAATGGTCACCTAAATACAGGTTGTTTATTCGGACGCTGTTGAAAAAAACTATATTGACCTGTCCGACTTCAACTTTCGTTCTTAATTCATTGGATAAATATTTGGCGACTTGTTGAACTACCCATGTTTGTACAGCGGGTAATCGAATGCTAAAAGTCAGTGCAATGACAAGAAGCAGCAGCGACAACATGGCTATGCCTGTTATTTTAAGCGCTTTTTTGATGGGATGACTATTGTAAGGTTGAAAATGGATAGTTAAAGGCTAGATTTGCGCTCAATGAAGATTTCAGATTTTAATTCCGATCCTCCATTAATACTGGGTATTGAATCGTCATGTGATGAGACGTCTGCTGCTGTTAGCTTGGGCAACAAGATTCTTGCCAATGTTATTTCAAGTCAAAAGGTTCATGAGTCCTATGGAGGTGTGGTTCCGGAGTTAGCTTCAAGAGCCCATCAGCAACAAATTGTTCCTGTTGTCAATCAGGCTCTTATGGAAGCAAAGGTACAAAAAAAGGACCTGAATGCCATAGCTTATACGAATGGTCCGGGTTTGATGGGGTCTCTGTTAGTTGGTGCATCGTTTGCGAAATCCATGGCCATGGCACTACAGGTTCCAACTATTGAAGTTAACCACATGCAGGCCCATATTTTGGCCCATTTTTGTTTTAGGGAGGGGCAAAGTGGTGTTAATGGTCCTGAGTTTCCCTTTTTGTGTTTGACTGTCTCAGGCGGGCACACCCAAATCATTTTGGTGGAAGGTTTTAATTCCATGAAGGTTTTAGGTGAAACGTTGGATGACGCTGCAGGTGAGGCATTTGATAAAATCGCCAAAATCTTGGGTTTACCATATCCTGGCGGGCCATTAATCGATAAAAAATCCGCTAATGGAAACCCCAAGGCTTTTCCTTTTCCTCATCCTAAAGTTGATGGATTGAATTTCAGTTTTAGTGGATTGAAAACATCGGTATTGTATTTTCTTCAAAAAAAGGAGGTACAATCACCGTCCTTCTTATTGACGCATTTGGATGATCTCTGTGCAAGTGTTCAAAGCACCATAGTTTCAGTTTTGATGGAAAAGATGAGGTTGGCAGTAGAATTGACTGGTATAAAGCGGGTTGCGATTTCGGGAGGTGTGGCTGCCAATTCAGGTTTACGCTCCGCACTTCTGGCACAAAACGAGTGGGATGTTTATATC
>JALRAP010000077.1 GCA_023262505.1 Bacteroidia bacterium | reverse complement strand
CCGGCGATGCCTTTCAGGTTCGGTTCGAATGGGATGCTGATATATCATTTGCCGAGTTATTGAATCTGGCCGGTATCATTCCGCTTCCACCTTATTTGAAACGGGTTCCTGATGAAAATGACAAAAGCCGGTACCAAACCGTTTATGCCAAGCAGGAAGGCTCTGTTGCCGCTCCTACAGCGGGTCTTCATTTTACAGATGGTATTTTGAAAGAACTCAAGTCAAAGGGTATTGAAACTGAGTTTGTAGTCCTGCATGTGGGTGCGGGTACGTTCAAACCCGTGAAATCCGAATCTATGCAAGACCACGACATGCATAGCGAGGAAATCGTGGTAACCCAAAATACCTTGCAAGGGCTTTTGCGAAATGCAGATAACCTGATTGCTGTAGGTACAACTTCATTACGCACATTGGAATCTTTGTTCTGGATCGGACTTAAACTGCGAATGGGTATCAAAGACCTGAGAGTTCATCAATGGGATGCCTATGATTTGGTAGTACCATCTGATTTTAATTTTAAGTCTGCTTTGTTGGAGATTTTAGGATATTTAAAGGCGATTAAACAGGAATCCATCAATACCAAAACGCAATTGCTGATCGCCCCGGGCTATACGGTGCGATCAATTCGAGGTTTAATCACCAATTTTCACCAACCGAATAGTACTCTATTGTTGTTGGTAGCAGCATTTGTTGGTAATGATTGGCGGAGAATATACGACCATGCCTTGAACAACGACTATCGGTTTTTGAGTTACGGAGATGGGTCGTTGTTGATGAGGTGAGTTTGAGTCTGTTTTTATCTATTGTGCTTCAAGATCCGAAGCCTAGTGGATTAGGAAGGATTTAAGAAAAAATTCTTGTATAAATTAATCGTTTAAGTTCCAATGGGAAATTGCAACTCAAGGTTTCATAATTTATTTTCGCCACGGGGCGGGGAACGTAGTTCCCCACATTTTAGTAAAGCAAATCAGGCTGAATTAAACGTTTATGTTAAGTAGTAAACTTGCTTTTCTGTTTTTCTGAAATTATTTTCACCACGGGGAGGGGAGCGTAGTTCCCCATTTAAAGGCGCATCAAATAATGCTTTATAGATTAATTCAATTTTAAAATTAGCTCCTGGCATTACCAGCAATTATTTTTGCCACTGCATTGGGAGTACAGCTTCCCTTGGATTTATGATTATTTTGAATGATAAAACTGACGGCTAAGCACGAGTATAACGCGTTGTATTTTCTATTACTAACTAGCTGAAAATTTTCATGTAATGACTAATGGGTTTTCATTTCCTCGATTCCTTTTAGGAGCAAGCTCCTGTCGGACTCTCTGAAATGAAAAATCCCCCGCTTTTGCGGGGGATGGTTTGTCTAATACTGGCGGACCCGTAGGGATTCGAACCCCAAACCTTCTGATCCGTAGTCAGATGCTCTATCCAGTTGAGCTACGGGTCCTTTCCTAAATTGGAGGTGCAAAGTTAATGATTTTATGGGTTTATTGAAATGCTGATTTAAGATTGTTTGAATGATGTTTATGCGCTGATTTACAGGATTATAAATGGATTTGTTTGTTGCATTTATTGTGAATATCATACTCAATCGTATTACCATAACCACTTACACATTCCTCATATTTGCCTTATGAACCAACCACATATTTTCAAGTTTTTCGTAAGTCAGCTCATTTTTTGCACACTTATTGGAACATCAATGGGTCAAATACCCGACTCATTAAAGTTTGATTGGCATCGGGCAGGCGTCGATTCAACATTCTCGGTTCCAACCAACACAATCGATCTTACTTCACTTGGTGCCATCCCCAATGATGGGTTACCAGATGATGCAGCTTTGCAAGCTGCTATAGCTAACTCGGGAACAAGTGGCTCACTGATTCAACTACCCGCCGGTGTTTTCAATTTCAGCGCTTCAATCAATATTCCATCAAACATTATCCTGAAAGGTGCAGGCTCGGATTCCACAACTTTGTCATTCGATCTCAACAATGCGGTTGCGAACTGCGTCAATTTTTGGGGTAGTCCTGCTTCATCTTGGTTTCCCATTATCGGAAACATGAGCAAAGGTTCATTCGGATTGCAGATTTCAAGCAGTTCAATTCCCAATTTCAATGCCGGCGACCGTATTGAAGTTCGGCAACAAAATGGTTCGTGGGATACAAATCCTGCAACTTGGGCCGATGGCTCTGTAGGCCATGTATCAACCATCGACTCAATTGTTGGTGATACGCTATTCATTCGCGAACCACTTCGTATCAACTTCGATACCACCCTCAACCCTGAAATACGAAAACTGAGTTGTGTAGAAAACAGCGGTATAGAATGTGTGAAAATTATCAGGACCGATAGCACAGCCTCAAGTATCAATTATGCCATCTACACCTACTTCGCATTCAATTGCAGAATTAGGGGAGTGGAAAGCTTTAAAAGTATTGGCGCACATTTTTTAGCTGAAGCCAGTGCACATATCGAGGTTTCTAGCTGTTACTTTCATGAAGCTTACGGTTATACGGGAAGCAATACGCGTGGCTATGGCGCTGTAGTGGGTGTCCATTCAAACCTTTGTCTCATAGAGAACAACATCTTCCGCAAGCTACGCCATTCCATGATGGTGAAACAAGGAGCCAATGGAAACGTCTTTTCGTACAATTATTCCATTGAACCTAATCGCAGCGAGTTTCCATCCAACTACGGAGCTGATATTTGTGTTCACGGCCATTATCCCTTTGCAAATCTTTTCGAAGGCAATATTTGTCAGAATATCATTATTGATCAGGCCTGGGGGCCTAATGGACCTCAAAATGCATACTTCCGAAATAGGGCCGAATTGTACGGATTCCTGATCAGCAATGGCACGGTTCAAAGCGATCGCCAAACAATCGTTGGAAACGATATCACTTCAACTGCATTGTTCCAAGGTCAATACTCTCTCAATGGCACTGGACATTACCAGCAGGCAAACCGTGTGCAGGGGAATGTCACGCCATCCGGAAGTAATACGTTGACAGATGTCTCACTATATCGGATTCAACCACCTGCTTATTGGGGGAACCAACCTTGGCCAGGAATAGGGTTGCCATTCACTGCGTCTGCCAATTCAATTCCTGCTTCTCAACGCTATTTGCTTGGCTCATCCAAAACCATTTGCGGCGATCCAGACACATTGTTCTCCAACTTTCAAGAAATTTCCAATTCATCTGGCGCCATGCCAACAGTAAATAATGGCATCCTGTACTTGCAGTTGGATAATTCAGCGCAAATTGAATTGATAGACTTGTCAGGCAGGGTTGTTTTGAGTCGTGTTGTAAGCGTCGGGGATTCTGCAAACGGTATTCCTTTGAATGAACTAAGTAAAACGGGACTGTATTTGATTACAATCCGCAATACTCAAGGTTACCATTCTTACCGGCTTTTTGTGCCTCAATGGTAATCGGCAAACTTCATTCGTTGTTAACTTCAACTTAACTCCAGCACAACCTCATCTTAATGATGGGTGTATATTTTCGTACCCGATCATGGAGTTCAAGGTTTTCAACATATTGGTCCTCGACGAGCACTCAGACCCACGTCAGTCGCCCATACCGGATGAATTGGCATTGGTTATAGACAAGGCGGCTTATGTGGTGTACCTGGGCTCTGAGAAAATAACATTCCCGAAAAAAGAGTTCGAGCTGCTGTTACTGCTCGCCTCCAATCCTCGCAAGGTATTCAAGCGGTCGGAAATATTGACGAGTATATGGGGGGCTAGGCATAAACCCAAAGATTCACGTTCCTTGGATGTTCATATTCGTATGATTCGTAAAAAGCTCAAAGAAGAGTTCATCACCACCGTTAGGGGTGTTGGATACCGTTTGGAAAAATAACTCTCCTTTCAGTACCTAACGGCTCGCTTGATTCGAAGCCAAACAGCAATTGAATTCAATAGGAATGTAATGCCCAATAGGATAATGATTCCAGCAGAAGCATTTACCAGGAAGGCTTCTTGTGGTCGGGATACCCAATTGAATATCTGTATCGGCAATACTGTGAACTCAGACGTCGGTGAGTCCGGAATGAAAGGAACATAAGCCAAAGCTCCTACAACAATCAATGGAGCTGCCTCGCCAATTGCCCTTGAAAGAGCTATGATAATTCCTGTGATGATACCGCTGCCTGCTGCAGGTAATACGGTTTTCTTAACGGTTTGCCATTGACTTGCACCGAGAGCGAAAGAGGCTTCCCGCAGTGATTTTGGAACAGCTTTGATAGCCTCCCGTGTTGCAACGATTATGATGGGCAAAATCAAAAGCGCCAAAGTAAGGCTGCCTGCCAAAATACTTCCACCCATTCCGAACACACGGCCGAAGATTTCAAGTCCCAACAAGCCGTAAATAACTGAGGGTACACCGGCTAGGTTGGTGATGTTAAGTTCTATGATGCGGCTGATTTTGGATTTGCGCGAGAACTCTTCCAAGTAGATTGCCGCACCGATACCTATGGGAATGGCTGCCATTGCGGTGATGACAATAATCCATAATGTTCCAGCTAGGGCAGACAAAATACCTGCTCTCGATGCGATTCGGGATGGGTATGAGGTAATGAAATCCCAATCAATTCGACCTAGTCCATCACTCAAAATACCGGATATGAAAATGGCTAACATCGCCAATCCGAAAAATGTGCAGAAGAGCCCGAAAATCTTAAAGGACTTGTCTTTGAAACGGGATATTTTGGTGAAACGGTCAGACATATTTCTTCTCCAACTTTTTATTTAGAAAATAACTGAGGTTATTTAACAAGAAAGTAAAAACAAACAATGTGATACCTGCTGCGAAAATGGTTCGGTATTCCAACGAATTATGGGCAACGTCACCAAGGCTCACTTTTACAATATAGGTTGTAATGGTTTCTATGGGCACAAATGGATTGGCTGTAAGCCTAGGTTGTTGTCCAGCGGCTATGGCCACAATCATCGTTTCTCCAATTGCTCTGGAGATGGCAAGAATGGCGCTTACAATGATACCCGAGGAAGCAGAAGGCAGTATGACTTTGAAGGCTGTTTGAAGCCTATTGGCACCCAAGGCCAATGATCCCTCTCGGATGTACCTAGGTACTGCCGCTATGGCATCATCGCTCAGGGAGGATACGTAAGGGATGATCATGATGCCCATCACAAACCCCGCCGATAGAGAGTTGAAGCCCGACATTTCTGGATACAGCATCTGAAAAAAGGGAGTGACCACTGTGAGCGCGAAGAATCCGTAAACTACCGTTGGAACCGAAGCTAGGATTTCAAGAATTGGCTTAATCACCATTTTGAAACGCTTGGAAGCATATTCATTCAAGTAAATGGCAATAGTGAGTCCGGTTGGCAGCGCAACCATGATGGCAATGAAAGAAGTCAGTAAGGTGCCTGAAAGTAAAGGTAGGATACCGAAGTGCTTATCGGCGAAAAGTGGTGTCCACTGGGTGTCGGTCAAAAAATCGAATATGCTTACCTGCGAGAAGAATGCATATGCTTCACTGATTAAAACATATAAAATTCCGATAGTGGTTAGAACCGTTAGTAACGCACAAGCTCCTAATGCTACCTCTATAAGTTTTTCTCTTCTTTTTTTGCTCAACATATACGTAAATGAAAAGTGATCCGGGATGTTCTCCGGATCACAAAACTTAATTTTAAATCAGTTCGCTTGTGGTTGTCATTATTTTGAAGGAGTATGCTCCACGATGAACTTTTCAAATTTATCAAGTTCTACTTGGTATTCAGCATCGGTCATCGGAATGAAACCTACTTCTGCTGAAAGCTTGGCTGCATTCTTCAGGTAGAAGCGTACAAACTCTGTAACTTCCGGGCGCATTACTGCAGTTGAATTTACATAGATGTAAAGTGGACGAGAAAGTGGAGCGTATGTCTTGTTCTTTACAGTTTCAACCGATGGCTTGATAGGGCCCGCGCCATTTTCAGCCTTTCCGTCATCAATTCCAATGGCTTTCAATTTGGTTGCATTTTCTTCAAAATACGCATAGCCGAAGAAGGCAAGTCCGTTTTTGTCTGAGGAAATACCTTTTACCAACACATTATCATCCTCACTTGCGGTGTAATCGCCACGGCTGCTGTGGCTCTTTCCAACTACCGCCTCTGTAAAGTAATCGTAGGTTCCTGACTCAGTTCCTGCTCCATAGAGACGGAACTCTTCATTTGGCCATCCAGCACGCACCTGGCTCCATTTGGTTATTTTACCTTGTGCTTCAGGAGACCACATGGTTTTCAGCTCTTCAACCGTCATGTCGTTTACAAAGGTGTTCTCCGGGTTCACCACAACTGTTAAACCATCATAGGCCACTTTCAACTCAAGGTATCCGATTTTGGATGCGGTTGCTGCATCGATTTCCTCTTGTTTGATAGTACGGCTAGCATCGTTGATGTCAATTTCACCACGTGTGAATTTCTTGAATCCACCACCTGTGCCTGATAACCCTACGGTAACTTTTACTTCGGGTTGTACTGCGCGGAATTCTTCGGCAATTGCTTCAGTTATTGGATATACAGTAGAGGATCCGTCTATGCGAACCTCGCCTTTTAAGACATCAGAAGTTGGTTGGGCGTCCTTTTTGCCTCCGCAAGATGCCAAAAAGCCTAGGGAAAGTACTAATGCGATTGACCTTAAATGATTCATTTTTAGTTTTTTAATTAGTTTATGTTAATTGAGTATTAATTCGATGCAAACTTCTCCCAAAGTCATTTAGTGAACATTAATCCAATGTTAAATATTTGTTAATTCGTACATTTAAGTGACACACGATAGCTGTGACAAAAGTCACGATTTGGTTTGGGTGATGGTTTTAAATTTGCATTACCCATGCGTTAAGTCCATTGTTTGGAACTGACGATTTTGAAACCCTAAAATTGAAATTTATGAGTACATTCAATGAAATAATCAACTCTGAAAAACCTGTTCTAGTCGATTTCTATGCCACTTGGTGTGGTCCATGCAAAATGATGGAACCGATTTTGAAGGAATTATCGGGTATGGTTGGAGATACCGCTCAGATATTGAAAGTGGATGTGGATAAGAATCAATCGGCCGCTGCCGCCTACAACATC